>JAFZVR010000100.1 GCA_017617725.1 Prevotella sp. | reverse complement strand
TTGTATCCATTGCCATCCCGGCTACGGTCATGGTAAACGTGTGAACAGCTATCTCGCCAGTCAGCGCGGTAACGGCTATCTGCTAGTTATTTACCACCCGATAGACGGTGCTAACAGTGACGACGGACCATACATCTCTGAGGTGACAGGAATGCCGCAGACAAAGGCAGTAGCACCCTTCCTTCCACCTATAGACGAGGCAGGCATCCATCTGACATGGAACACGGTAACCGCGATGGAGAGTGGACTGCCGCTGCAATTCCCAGACGGTGAGAAATACGAGCTCATCTATCCGGAGCTTAACATAGACATCGCTGCTTTCAATACCAATCCGAAACCATCGAACTTGGCATTCCGTTTGGAATCGACAATCGGTCTGTATGGAACCGGACTCCTCGATGCTATCAGTGAAGACGACCTCAAGGCAGAGTATGCTAAGCAGGCAGAAGCTGCAAAGAAGCGCTATGCTGCTGATCCGGAGAACAACAAACCGGCATCGGAGATGCTTAATCCTAACTTCTGGAATACCGAGACGAATGACTGGGCTGCAGGGGCATGGTACACCCTGGCTGACGGAACAAAGAAAATCAAACGCTTCACCTATGCTATGACACGTGCGTCACTACAGGACGGTGCTGGTGCCAATGCTGCCTGGAACATTCCCAACGTCAGCCGCAGCGACCGCCACTTCCTTTACACCACTGACGCATGGGCAACAGCAATGTCGGAGAATTCTGACGTGATATCAGCCATCAAGGCTGATCCCACATCACCATACTACAACGATGGTACAGATGCTGGTATCGCCGAGGCTGTGAAGGCTCTGCTCTCTCCGAAGACCGACCAGTTCAACAACGCATACCATAACTTCACACCGGAGATGACGGACAATAACTTCTGGCAGTATATGGTATGGCACCGTGGTCTGGCAGTGCCTCGTGCACGTGATCTCAACAATGCCGTTGTACAACGTGGCAAGACAGTGTTCAACGAGATTGGTTGTGCCTCCTGCCACCGTGCAAAGTGGACAACAGGCAATGACGACTACTGGGCACCATCGATGATTGTCAACAACAACCTTAGTCTGCCGAAATATCCTAACCAGACCATCTATCCATATACCGACATGCTACAGCACCGCCTATATATGAAGAACGGTATCCATGGAAGCTGGTGTCGCACTACCCCACTTTGGGGACGTGGACTGAGTCTTGTCAATACCGGTGCGGAAGATCGCCTACACGACTGTCGTGCACGCAACGAGATAGAAGCCATCATGTGGCATGCATATAGTAAGCAGTCAGATGCTTACTGGAGTGCTGCTAAGTTCTATAACCTCCCGAAGAGCGACCGCGACGCGGTGGTTAAGTTCTTGCAGTCTATCTAATAGGTTATGGGTTATAGGTTATGGGTTATAGGACTTATGTATATTGTTGTGGTAGTCGTGTTGGCTGCCACAACAATTATTGAAAAATACACAGGGAGCACCTTTGTCCAGTTTCACATCTACGGTGCATGGTGGTTTACGCTGCTATGGGCTCTGCTGGCAGCTTTAGCTATAGCATGGATTGTTAGGCGTAGGATGCGGAATGTCACACTGATATTACTCCACTCCTCATTCATCGTCATCTTAGCCGGTGCCCTCATCACTCACCTCACTGCACGACAGGGAAGCATACATCTGCGCAACGGCAAGGTCATAGGTACATATCAGATGAACAGTGACGACGGACGGAAAGACTCACATGCACTACCCTTCGCTATCCGTCTCGATTCCTTTCATGTGGCATATCATGCGGGGACGATGGCAGTAGCTGACTACGAGAGTCGGTTCACCGTGACAAACAGCCATGACACCATTCATGGCACCACGTCGATGAACAGGATATTCTCATACAACGGAGTGAGACTCTACCAGAATGCTTTCGATGATGATATGCAGGGAAGCACGCTGACCGTGAACAGTGACCCTTACGGTATTCCCGTCACATATACCGGCTATGTCCTGCTCTTCATTGCCCTCATATATATGTTGTTCGATCCCAAGGGGCGCTACCGTCAATTACTTCATCACCCATCGCTGAAACGGGGATTGCTGACCATAGCCATCCTTTTCACAGCAGCAATATTCACACCGACACTCCATGCCCAACCGGCACTGCAGAAGGATATGGCAGAACGATTTGGAAAGATATACATCAACTACAACGACCGTATCTGTCCCACAGAGACATACGCTCTTGACTTCACAAAGAAGCTCTACGGAAAAGGTCATTACAAGGGCTTCACCTCTGAACAGGTTCTCACGGGATTTCTCTTTTGGGGCAGCGAATGGAACAATGAGAAAATAATCAAGGTGAAAGGAGGAGCACTGCGCGACAGGATGAACCTGCCGTCACTGTGCTCGGTCAACGACTTCTTCAAGAACGGCATGGGATATATCCTTGGTCCTCTGGTACAGGAATACTATGGCGGCAACCATGACAAGATGCACCAGCAGGTCATGCAAGTCGATGACAAGTTGCGTCTTATCATGGAACTGCAACAGGGGATGACGCTAAAGATATTTCCTTCAACGATGAAGGGTACCACCGTATGGTACTGTCCAACAGACAAACTGCCTCAGTTATCAACGCAACAACGCACCTTCATCAGTGCTGCCACAGCACATCTCTATAATGACGTACACCATGCGGACATGAGCCAAATAAATGGTGTAATAGACGACATTCGGCGTTTCCAGTATCGCAACGGCAGATATTCCATACCCTCCAGGATTAGGACAAAGGCTGAACATATATACAATAAGGTGTCGTTTGCCACCATCCTCTTCATGGTAAACCTCACTATGGGTTTCTTATCGCTGGGATGGTTTATCTATAAGATGACTGGACGAAAACAAAAGAGGTCAGACAGGACAATAGAACGCTGCCTGTTGACCGTTCTTACCATCTCGATGCTCGCCCTGACCACTTGTCTGTCATTACGTTGGATTATCAGTGGTAATATCCCAATGGCTAACGGCTATGAAACAACATTATTATTGGCATGGTTGGTGATGGTGTTTTCACTGGCTACATACAGGAAAGCACATCTTACGCTTACTTTCGGATTCCTCCTCAGCGGATTCTTTCTGCTGGTGAGCCATATCAGCTATATGGATCCGCAGATTGGACAGATAATGCCGGTATTAAACTCTCCTCTACTGAGCATTCATGTCAGTATCATCATGGCAGCATACGCCCTACTCTCCTTTACGTTTATATGTGCTTTGATGGCTTTTAGCCTAAGGATGACACAACGCTGGAATGATACAACAGCCGTAGCACTGCAGGTATTGTCGCAACTTTTCCTGTATCCAGCCCTGACATGTCTTGGGCTGGGTATCTTCATTGGTGCGATATGGGCCAATGTCAGTTGGGGACAGTACTGGAGCTGGGACCCGAAAGAGACATGGGCATTGATAACATTTATGGTATATGGTGCCTCAGTGCATGCGACGAGCATCCCTCAGTTGAGACGTCCAATGATTTATCATGCTTATCAATTGTTAGCATTTCTATCGCTGATAATGACATATTTCGGAGTGAACTACTTCCTCGGAGGAATGCACTCCTATGCATGAAAAAAGGAGTTAGACTCACTTTAACTCCTTCTAACTCCCTTTAACTCACTATAATTTATTTTGCGTATGCTACAGAACGGGTTTCGCGGATTACGGTTATCTTAACCTGTCCAGGATATGTCATCTCATTCTGAATCTTCGTAGCTATCTCACCAGAGAGTTTCTCCGTGTCTGCATCATCCATCTTATCTGCACCTACGATAACACGGAGTTCACGACCAGCCTGAATAGCATAGGTCTTGGTAACACCCGGGTAACTCATAGCGATGGCCTCAAGGTCATTGAGACGCTTGATGTATGCCTCCACAATCTCACGACGAGCACCAGGACGAGCACCTGAGATAGCATCACATACCTGTACGATAGGCGCCAAAAGGGTATTCATCTCCATCTCATCATGGTGAGCACCAACAGCATTGCAAATATCTGGTTTCTCTTTGAATTTCTCTGCGAGTTTAGCACCATATAGTGCGTGTGGAAGATCGCTCTCCTCATCAGGTACCTTTCCTATATCGTGCAGAAGTCCAGCACGTTTTGCCTTCTTAGGATTGAGACCGAGCTCACTTGCCATAACAGCACAGAGATTAGCTGTCTCACGAGCATGCTGTAACAGGTTCTGACCGTATGAGCTGCGATATTTCATCTTACCGACAATGCGCACAAGTTCCGGATGCAGACCATGAATACCGAGGTCTATAGCTGTACGCTTTCCCGTCTCAATGATTTCGTTGTCAAGTTGTTTCTTAACCTTTGCAACAACTTCCTCGATACGTGCAGGATGGATTCGGCCGTCTGCGACAAGCTGATGGAGAGCCAGACGACATACCTCACGACGGATAGGATCGAATCCTGAGATAACAATGGCCTCTGGCGTATCGTCAACGACAATCTCTACGCCACAGGCAGCCTCAAGAGCACGTATGTTACGACCCTCGCGACCGATGATACGACCTTTAACCTCATCGTTATCTATATGGAAAATGCTGACAGAGTTTTCTATTGCCGTCTCGGTGGCCACACGCTGGATTGTCTGGATAACTATTTTCTTTGCCTGCTGATTAGCATTGAGCTTAGCCTCATCAACAATCTCATTGATATAGCTTTGTGCATCAGTACGAGCCTCATCTTTCAGGCTCTCTACAAGACGGCTCTTTGCTTCCTCTGCACTGAGGCCTGAGAGTTCTTCGAGTTTTGCACGCTCTTGAGCCTGCATCTTCTCTAATTCTGTCTGCTTAACCTGTAGCAGTTTCTTCTCATTATCAATACGTTGCTGTTGCTGTTCGACATCCTGTTTACGACGTCCAATCTCCTCCTGACGCTGATTAAGCGATATCTCACGCTGTTTCAGTCGGTTCTCGCTTTGTTGGATTTTCTGGTTGCGCTGCTGTACTTCTTTTTCAAGTTCACTCTTCTTATTGAGGAATTTCTCTTTCACCTCAAGGAGTTTCTTTTCTTTGAGTACTTCTGCATCCTTAATTACTTTATCTGCATCCTGTTGTGCCTGTGCAAGGGTTCTATTGTATTGCCCTTTGATGACAAGTCGGAAACAGCAATATCCTGCCAGAGCACCTATAATGAGGCACCCGACAGCTATAATGAATGTTAATAGATTCATAGATGTGGTTATTGATATGTTAATATTCGTCAGTTGTTCACTTCAATGCATCTTCAATTTCTGAGGTGAGTTTACTGAGAATATTATGGAAGGGCTCTGTGTCATTGCGGTCCTTTTCTTTCTGATATCTAAGGGCAATATCGAGCAAAGCCATATACAGCACCTCTTTGTCACTTTTCCTTCCTCGGAAAAGATTCGCATAGGTGTTGACAACTTCGGTTATCAAGGTAGCAGCATCACGATAGTAGACTTCGTCTTCACGTGGTACGTTTACAGACAAGTCGGTATCGTAAAGGTGCAAGTGTATATGTAGTTTACCTTCAGCCATCGTCGTTATTTCTCACTCAGGAGTGTGATACATTTATTTACGTCGCGGATAAGCTTGGCAACACGCTTCTGTGCGCTTTCCATATCGCCATCGGTGATTTCAATCATCTTTGCCATCTTGAGCGACTGATAGTCCGACTGCGCCTGACGCAACTGCGCATTGAGACTTGCAATCTCTTTATCGCGCTTATCAACCATCTCATACAACTCAGAATTCTCCTTCTTTACTTCCCGGAAGCGAAGAATCATCTGACGCATGCGCGTGGTGAAGTTATTCAGTGTTTTCTCATTCGCAGTCATGGACTTATCTTATTTTGGCTACAAAATTAATTTAATATTTTTTTTCTGCCAAACTTTTTATAAAAAATTACTTTCCGTCATCCTTCGGCTTCTCTTTCTTAGCCAACATCACGACCTGATAAACAAAATCTGTGACCCACTTTTGAGAAAAGCCCAAGCGTTTGTCATACTGGCGAACTGCAACAACAGCTTTCATTACACCAGCATCACTGTAGTCATTCTTCGTGAAAATATCATTTACCGTTTTCTCCGTCATGGTATAAAGGGCCTTCTTCAGGAAGCCAGGCAGACGAAGTTTGAACTTCATAAGGTTCGAAGTGAGCATCATAATATCCTGTGTGAAACCTTGGAACTGGATAAGATATGGCTGGATATCCTGTGGTTTCTTACAGTTTTTCTTGATACTCGCATCTATCTCATCGAAGAATGTGTCATCTGTTTTGTAAAGTTCCTTCATTATTTTACGACAGCGACTCTTCTCTGCTACGCCAAGCTTATTGTTAGCCGTAGGAATATGTAGCGTAGCTTTAAATACGCGAAGGTCAGGGAGCGCTGCCAAATTAGTGATACCCAGACGTGTAGCAAGTACTGCCTGGAAATAAACTCTGATGAGCGTCATATAATCCTCCATGCCGCCCGTTCTATGCTCTTCAGCTGTTTTCTTGCCAAAAAGCTTTGAAAAGAAATTCATATAGTGTCAATTATTTTGTTATACATTTCAGTGGAAACTACCCACTTTTGGCTTACAAAGTTAATAATTTCCGGTGTGTCGAAGAAGAATTCTTTGAATAAAAATGATTTTTTCTTCATACTTATTTTTTAGTATTGTAGAAAATCATTAACTTTGCACGTCAGAATTCAAACATATAAAATAAGTACGCGCGCATACGCATAATGATTAGTGGTAATAGCGCGTAAACAAAACAAAACAAAGAATGAAGGGAATCGTTTTAGCTGGTGGCTCAGGAACGCGTCTTTACCCTATCACAAAGGGTATTAGCAAACAGCTTATTCCTATTTTTGACAAACCAATGATCTATTATCCCATCTCTGCACTGATGCTGGCTGGGATTAGAGATATTCTCATCATCTCTACACCCTATGACCTACCTGCTTTCAAGAGATTATTAGGAGACGGTCATGAATTGGGCGTTAACTTCCAATATGCAGAGCAGCCTTCTCCTGACGGACTGGCTCAAGCTTTCATTATAGGTGAAGACTTTATTGGTGATGACTGTGCTTGTCTTGTTCTTGGAGACAATATTTTTTACGGTGCAGGGTTTACCGGTATGTTGAAGGAGGCTGTACGGGCAGCCGAAGAAGACGGGAATGCAACTGTCTTCGGATACTTCGTCAACGATCCTGAGCGCTACGGCGTGGCCGAATTCGACAAAGACGGTAACTGCTTGAGCATTGAGGAGAAGCCACAGAATCCTAAGAGCAATTATGCAGTTGTTGGTTTGTACTTCTACCCCAACAGCGTGGTGGATATTGCAAAGAACATCAAGCCAAGTGCTCGTGGTGAACTTGAGATTACAACCGTAAATCAAAGGTATCTTGCCCAACAGAATCTGAAGGTGCAGACACTACAACGTGGGTTTGCATGGTTAGATACCGGCACTCACGACAGCCTGTCGGAAGCAAGTACCTTCATAGAAGTCATCGAAAAACGACAAGGCCTGAAAGTGGCCTGTTTGGAAGAGATTGCTTTCAAACGCGGCTGGATAACTGCAGAGCAGTTAAAAACAATTGCTGAGCCAATGGCTAAAAATGACTATGGTCACTACCTGATACAAAAGGCAGAACAAGCAATGAAAGATCTTGAAAAATAATCGGAATATTAGAATAATCGAAACAAACAGAATAATGGAAGAACAAAAGAAATTAGATTTAGATTTGTCAAGGATGGAGGAAGAAACATCCTCTCTCAATTTCAAAACAATCTACGAAGCTGTAATCCTACATTGGGAATGGTTCGTGTTGTCCGTGTTACTCTGCTTAGGTACAGCGTTCCTGTATCTGCGCTATGCTACGCCTACCTATTCGGCATACGCAAAGATTCTTGTCAAGGATGACACTAACAACGGCTACCGCCAGCCGCAGACACTAAAAAACATGACCGACCTCGGTATCGTAAGTAATTCTGCCGGTTTGGACAACGAAATCGAGATTATGCATTCGCATACTATCGCGGAAGAGACTGTACGTGACCTGAAGCTCTATGCCACCTACACAACAAAGGGACGCATAAAAACGATGCTTTACTACAAGGACCAGCCTATCACCGTGGATATTGATGCTGCACATCTTGACTATCTCAAGGTGCCTATCAATATGCGAATAGAACGTAAAGACAACTCATATAAGGTTGAAGGTACGTACTATGTATCGCCTAAGGACGAAGGAGGTGAGATAGAGGGACCGTTTATTATTGACAAGACATTCACCACACTGCCTGCAACCATTCCAACGCGCGCAGGTACCATCACTCTCACACGTAATGCTTTCCGCGTTATGAAGAATGGTGACTTTGAGAATGTGAGCATCGTTTCACCCAAAACAGCAGCATATAAATATCTGGGTGGATTGTCTATCTCTCCTACATCAAAGATGACAACTATCGCCTTGCTGACCCTCAAAGACCAGATACCACAACGCGCTATTGACTATTTGAAGCAGATGGCACTGGTATACAACCGTCAGGCCAATGAAGACAAGAACCAGATAGCACGTCTTACGGAACAGTTCATCAACACCCGTCTGGAGAAGATCAATGCTGAGCTGGGCTCTACTGACGATGACATACAGAACTACAAGGAGAAAAACGACATGGTGGAAATGCGCCTCAATGCTACTCAGAGCGTACAAAACCAGAATGTTTTCAACCAAAAGCTCAACGAAGTTGAGACGCAGTTGTCACTTGTAAACAGTCTCATTGATTTCATGAATGAAAGCAGCAACGGAGCTTATCAGGTACTGCCATCGAATGTAGGACTGACAGACGCACCAAGCCAGCAACTCATTGCAAAATATAATGAACTGGTATTGGAGCGCAACCGTCTGCTTCGCAGTGCTTCAGAGAACTCACCTGTAGTAGAGCCTATTACGGAACAGATACAGGATCTGAACCGTAATATCCGTCGTGCGCTTAATCAGTCACGCCGTGCACTGGATATCCAGCGCGGTAGCATAATGGACCAGTTTAACAAGTACACGACTGAGACATCTGAGAAGCCGGAACAGGAGCGTATGCTTACACAAATTGGTCGCCAGCAGGAGGTGAAGTCTGGTCTGTATATGATGTTGCTGCAGAAACGCGAGGAGAACTCCATCTCTCTGGCATCAACAGCTGACAAGGGTAAACTCATTGACCAGCCACAATATTCAGGCAAGATATCACCTAAGTCAAGCATTATAATGCTTATTGCGCTTGTTCTCGGTATTGCCATCCCTGCGCTCTTCATCTTCCTTGTACGTTTCTTCCGTTATAAGATAGAAGGACACGATGAGGTTGTCAAACTCACGAAGCTACCTATCTTGGCAGACGTTGCCATAGCAAGTGAAGCAGCAAAGACAAAGGCAGACATAGTTGTGCATGAGAATCAGAACAACCAGATGGAGGAGATATACCGCTCCATGCGTACCAACCTGCAGTTTATGCTCAAGGATGACCAGAAGACATTGCTCTTTACATCGAGCACGTCAGGTGAAGGTAAAACCTTCAACTGTGCAAACCTCGCTGTCAGTTTCGCACTGTTAGGCAAGAAGGTTGTGCTTGTTGGTCTTGATATCCGTCGCCCACGTCTTGCTGAGCTCTTCGAAATTAAAGACCACCATCACGGCATCACGCCATTGCTGGCAAAAAGCAACATTACCCTTGAGGATGTACGCAATCAGATTGTGCCATCTGGTATTAATAACGATCTGGATCTTCTCATGGCAGGTCCTATTCCTCCAAACCCGGCAGAGCTTATTGCCCGCCCATCGCTTGAGGAGATATTCGAGATTCTGAAGAAAGAATACGACTATGTCATCATCGATAGTGCGCCGGTAGGACTTGTTACTGATACGCTACAGCTCAGCCGCGTAGCTGATGCCACTGTATTCGTTTGCCGTGCAGACTATACTCCAAAATCAAGCTTCGAGTTCATCAACACATTGGCAGAAGAGAAGAAACTGCCGAATATGTCTATTATTATCAATGGTATCGACATGTCAAAGAAGAAGTATGGCTTCTACTATGGCTATGGTCGTTACGGCAAGTATGGCAAGTATAACTACAGCAGGAGTAAGAAGGGTTATAGTCAGTATGGCTCATACGGTTCTTATGGTAGCTATGCTAACAGCCATTACGGCAATAAGAAAGATACTTCTATCAAACGATAACTTTTTATGGTATGACCATTGCTGTTGATTTTGACGGTACCATCGTTGAACATAAATATCCAGAGATAGGCGAAGAATTACCATTCGCTACAGACACTCTGAAGATGCTCATCGCAGACCACCACAGGCTCATCCTGTGGAGTGTCCGCGAGGGTAAGTTACTTGATGATGCCGTAGAATGGTGTCGTAAGCGCGGTGTGGAGTTCTATGCCGTCAACCGTGACTACCCCGAGGAGAGAGGTCTGGAAAACAATAACCACTTCTCACGTAAACTCAAGGCAGACGTATGGATTGACGACCGTAATATCGGTGGCATACCTGACTGGGGACAGATTTATCAGATGATTAGTTCCGGCAACCCTTTTACACGTTACAACGGACAGCACAACTCTTATGTTGGCAGTGGCTCACATAGTAACGCTATTAAGAAAAAGAAATGGTGGCAGTTCTGAGAACGGTTTACTGTGACAATAAAAAAGCGGCTGTTAATCAGCCGCTTTTTATTTTGTTACTACGGGATTATTTTGTAATGGAGGGGGTAATATCCAATGCAGAGTAAACGCTATTATTGGACTTATACTCTGGCACTAAATCCTTCATCTTCGCAACAATCTTCATATTGTCATAAGTATGTGACAATTCTATCAATTCGTCAATTGCCGCTGATACTTGCTTGAAGTCATATTCCCGCACTTTTGCCACACGAATCTTCTCGTGGAAGCTTGGCAATGTATCTTCAGTATTAGAGAGCACCTCTTCATAGAGTTTCTCACCAGCACGTAAACCAGTATATTCTATTTTGATATTCTTTGCTCCACTCAGCGTTATCATACGCCTTGCAAGGTCAAGAATACGTACCGGCTTACCCATATCGAAGACGAGGATTTCTCCTCCTTTACCATGAACACCTGCCTCGAGGACTAAGCGACAGGCCTCTGATATGAGCATAAAGAAACGGATAATATTGGGATCGGTAACTGTAACGGGTCCGCCCTCCTCTATCTGTTGTTTGAAAAGCGGTATGACAGAGCCGTTGCTACCAAGAACATTACCAAAACGTGTAGTAACGAACTGAGTGGTGCCTATTTTACTATTATTCAGTGATTGCACGTAGATTTCACAGATACGCTTTGAGCATCCCATCACATTTGTCGGATTGACAGCCTTGTCGGTAGAAATCATCACAAATTTCTTCACCCCGTATTTCACACTCAAATCTGCCAACACCTTTGTTCCATAAACATTATTCTGGATACTCTCACTTGGATTATCCTCCATCATCGGCACATGCTTATAGGCTGCTGCATGGAAAACAATATCCGGTTTATGTGTGCTGAATATAACACTCATGCGGTCAGCATTAGTGATAGACGTTACAACAACATGTGTCTTGATTGTCGGCCAACTCTTTGCCATCATCAAGAGAATATCATGTTGAGGAGTCTCAGCCTGATCTATAAGAATCAACTCGGCAGGACTGAATGATGCAACCTGACGAACAATCTCACTACCGATACTACCTGCAGAACCTGTGATAAGGATTCGCTTACCTTGTAGCATTACACCAATCTCGCGAAGGTTTACCTCTATCTGTTCACGTGGCAACAAATCTTCCACGCCAACCTCTCTCAATGATGACACAGGAGTAGATACTTCACTGTCGTCATCATCGGACAGTTCCTTCATATCATCAGCCATATATATCTTAATACCAGCCTGGATGAGCATATCCTGTAAACCCTCATCGGCACGGAAACGCTCATTCTGCATTGGAGATATAAGGACTGCATGAATGTGTAAATCCTTAATTACACTAAGTAGCTTATCATTGGGACTATAAACAGTATGACCGAGCAATATTTTGCCCTTATACTGAGGGTCATGAGATATAAAGCCTTTTACGATGAATTTAGAAGGTTTTGTATCACGTATATTCTTCGCCAAGCCAACTCCACTGTCTTTAACACCATAGATAAATGCACGCATGCCTTGAGATGAAGAGTAGGACACATCATACAGAATCTTAACAATTATACGAAGTCCCCACATCAACAACGTTGCAAGAATATACATGGCAAGGATCTGGCGACCCTGAAGGGGCACAAACTCCAATACGCGATAATGTGGATTTACGGTGTAATGCATCAATATGGCGACTGTGAAAGAACAGCCCATCGCCAAACCAATTTTCTGCAAATCTACGAATGACGAATAACGAAGTATACCAGAGTATGTGCTGAATATCTTGAAGAAAATGATGTCATAGAACATATAAATCAAAATCGTCCTTGTCAGGATACCCATATTCTGCGCCATCACAGCACCGTGATAGTAAAACCAGAAAATCATTATACCAGACAAAAAACAGAGGAAAAGGTCGGCAATAAGAATGCACCAATATGGTAATGCATTCTTTGAAAAATACCAATCTATTATTTTGTGTATTGACATTATATGTTTTATTGTCGTTAGTCCCTCAACGAGGGGATGTTGCATTATTATGGTGCAAAGGTACATATTTGCGTTTATTTCTCAAACAGTTTTGTCAAAAATCGCAGTTTTATTTTGCATTGTCTTCATTTCTTCGTACCTTCGCAGTCGGAATTCAGCAAAGGGAAAAAATGATAAGACTCCTTATAGTAACAATCGCAACCGTATTCAGCCTACAGGTTGCAGCACAGAACAACGGACAAACGAATAACGGTTTGAAGAATTTCTTCAAGCTAATTAAACAAGATGCCCATCCGACAGGTGTCCACGATCCTTTTGATTTCTACGTGGGTCCACGACTGGGTATTTCTGCAGCAACCCTTACATCTACAGGCGGTTCTCCCGTCTTTGGACCTACTGGTAGTGCTTTCTTTGAGGTATTTGTGCTCAAGAACTTATCCATCGGAATGGAAATCGGATACTCATATCAGGGAGCAAAAGGTGTTGAGTATACCATCAACACAAAACATGAAGATGGTACGGTTGATACACAGCATCAGAAATACGACTATTCCCTGCACTATATAAACGCAACATATCTCTGTCGCTGGTATCCTATATCATCAGCACCTCTGAGCGTTTATTCGGGTCTCCACCTTGCACGCCTTATCAGTGCACATGCGAAATCTAATCATCGTACAAATATTACAGATGAACTGCACGAGGGTGACGTAGGTATTCCCGTTGGTGTTTCATACGAATGGGGACAGTGGCAGGCTGACATGCGCTACACTGCATCACTACGCCATATCGGTCGTACAGCACGTGCAAAGCAGTTGCTTGACAACTCCTTCAATAATATGCTATCAGTGACAGTGGCATATAAGATACAACTGTGGTAAATACCCACTAACCAATACCACTAAACGATTTTCAGACCATTTAAGAAATCGCGTGCTGACATGCGTTTCTTTCCACTTACTTGTAACTCAATGATTTCGAGTTGCAGGTCTGCACAGTTTATAAACATGCGACCTTTCTCATAGACAATCGTTCCCGCCTCTCCTGTACTATTACAAACGGTCTTTACAGTCTTGAAAATTTTCAAGACCTTATTGTCTGTGAATGATGTCCACGCACCAGGATAAGGACTTAGGCCACGTATAAAGTCATATACATGCTTTGCCGGTTGATTCCAGTTGATCAAACATGTGTCCTTGAAAATCTTAGGAGCATTGCGGAGTTCCATGTCCGATATATCTTGCTCCATACTCTCCACATGACCATTACCTTCTATTATCTTATCAACGGTAGCCAGTGCTATCTCTGCACCCAAGCGCATCAATCCGTCATAGACATATTCCACATCTGCATCATCAGGGATATCAAAAGTCCGCTGCATGATGATTCGTCCCGTATCGATATCGTGGTCCAGGAAGAATGTTGTTACACCAGTCTGTGTCTCACCGTTGATGACTGCCCAATTGATTGGGGCTGCCCCTCGGTACTGTGGCAGCAACGCTGCATGAACATTAAAAGTACCATAGCGAGGCATCGACCAAACCACCTCTGGTAACATACGAAACGCTACCACAACCTGCAGGTCGGCGTTGAAACTTCTCAACTGTTCTACAAATACCTCATCTTTCATCTTCTCCGGTTGGAGTACTGGAATATCGTGAGCAACTGCGTACTGCTTCACCTGTGATGGTTGTAACACAGAACCATGTCGTCCAACGGGCTTGTCGGGCTGTGTTACCACCGCCACAACATTATAGTTATTCTCCACCAGCGATTGTAGTGTTGCAACAGCAAACTCTGGTGTACCCATGAAAACTATTCTTAAATCCTGTTTCTCCATATCAACGGCTCAAAATAGCCAAATAAATGTAAATTGTAAAATTGTAAATACCCCTCACTCATCACTCATATCCGCAACCATCTGACGATACGTGGTAAGTACACGCGAGCGAGTGATATAGCCCTCTAAGCGACCATCTTCGTCAAGAACAGGCAGTGTATATGCTGACGTGCTATCAAAAGTCTTCATCACAACGTTCATAGCATCATTGACACTGAGTGTAGCAGCCGGCGGAGTCATCACCTGACCGACAGTAAAACGATTATATAACTCCGTACGGAATATAACATGCCGTAACCTTGTTATATCAATCTCTCCCAAAAGACGATTATCATCATCACAAACTGGAATATACCCACTCTGACTGCTGCTGATAGAATGAACAAGTTGTCCCATCTTCATATCAGGGCTTACCGCCTGATAGTTCCTGTCGATAAGACTGTCTAAACTCATCAATGTCAACACCGCATGATCTGTATGGTGGGTAATAAGTTTTCCTTCACGTGCCAGACGCATTGCATAGATACTATGTGGCTCGAAAATACATATTGTGAGATATGCACACACACTGACAATCATCAGTGGCACAAAGAGCTGATATCCTCCCGTCAGTTCCGCAATAAGGAAAATTCCAGTCAGGGGAGCATGCATAATACCAGCCATGACACCCGCCATACCAAGAAGGGTAAAGTTCTGTTCAGGGATATATGTACCTATCTGATGAATATTCCAGACACGCGAGAAGAAAAAGCCCATAAAACCTCCTATAAACAATGATGGTGCGAAAGTACCACCGCAGCCGCCACCACCATTAGTAGCAGATGTGGCAAAAACCTTTGTCAGGACAACCATGCCTACATACACCACCAACAATTCACCATGACCTGCAAAAATCGACTGGTTAAGCAATTGGTTCCAGTCTGCCTCGGTACGGCCATTTATAAAAATAGAAAGGCTGTCGTAGCCCTCTCCATAGAGTGCCGGAAAGAGAAATATCAAGGAACTTAATATGACACCTCCGAATAGCAGGCGCAGGTAAGAGCGATTCTTCAACCGTGCAAAGCCATTCTCACACCATGTCATGACACGCATGAAATAGAGCGATAGGATTCCACAAATCACACCTAATAAAATTACGGCTGGGACACGATCAAACTGCCATTCACCCTCCATATGAAACTGAAACAGCGAAGCACTGCCAGTAAAGAAATATGAGAAGCAGCATGCTGTAACGGATGCTATCAAGATAGGGAGCAACGATGCCATCGTCAGGTCAACCATCAACACCTCAAGAGTGAAGACAAGACCGGCAATAGGAGCTTTAAAAATGCCGGCAATGGCAGCCGAAGCACCACAGCCCACAAGAAGCAGTAGTGTACGGTTGTCCATCTTAAACATCTGTCCGAGATTACTACCTATAGCCGAACCGGTAAGTACGATTGGCGCTTCGGCACCCACAGAGCCACCAAAACCTATGGTGATGGCAGAAGCAATAACTGAACTCCACGTATTATGACGCCTTAAATGCGACTGCTTACGCGACATCGCATATAGGACACGTGTGATACCATGTGAGATATTGTCCTTCACCACATACTTAATGAAGAGTGATGTCAGATAGATACCAACAACAGGAAAGATGAGATACAACCAGTTAAATGACTCCATGCGGAAGCCTGCACGTAACAGATGCTGAATCTGATGAATAAGGCTATGAAGAACGAAGGCTGCTACGGCAGCAAAAACACCGACAAGGAAGCTCAACAATAATGTGAACTGCTTGTCGGAAATATGTTTTTCGCGCCAGTATATAAGCCTATCGAGAATATTCATGTCCGTTTATTTCCGAATTATCGTCACCACACCGTCACGTGTCAGTTTTATCACACTCGAAGCATCATGAGGTTTATGTTCCTGTCTGCGTGAGAAACAGACATAGTCAACAGCGTCAAGAATCTCAGGGGCAATGTCTTTATAGTTCTGCGCTGCAGGATAACCACTTACATTAGCACTTGTACTGACTAATGGTTTCTGGAAACGATAGCACAACTCTCGTGAGAATGGTTCACGGGTTATACGAATGCCGATGCTTCCATCAGCAGCAATAAGGTTCGGCGCCAGATTAACAGCATCATCAAGAATCACCGTGGTAGGCCTTTCCGCAACCTCTAACAACTGCCAAGCCACTTCGGGCACGTTACGAACATAACGTTGCAAACGTGCCTCGGAGTCGACAAGGCAAATGAGCGCTTTCGAATCATCGCGCTTCTTAATATCATAGACTCTCCTTACGGCATCCGCATTGGTAGCATCGCACCCGATGCCCCAAATGGTATCAGTGGGGTAAAGTATCACACCACCCTGACGCATCACCTGCACGGCCTGCCGTATGTCGTCTTCCTGCTTCATTGAAACAAAGAGTATTTAAATCTCCCAACCAATAGCAGAAGCACCGAGAACTGCAGCACTGGCACCATCGAGCGAACTTACGAGGAACTGAGCCTTACCTCTGAAAATCGGCATTACATGCTCATCGTAGCTTTTCTTGATTGGATCCATAATAAGATCACCAGCCTTTGCCATACCACCGAAGAAGACAAATGCTTCTGGTGATGAGAATGCTGCAAAGTCAGCACATGCCTCTCCAAGCATATTTCCCGTGAACTCATATATCTCCTTTGCAAGGCTATCACCCTTTCCAGCTGCAATAGACACATCAAGGGAAGTTATCTTTTCCGGGTCAAGTTCACGCAATAATGACTTATCCTTGCGCTTCTCGAGGAATTCGCGTGCTGTTCGAGCAACTCCCGTTGCTGAGCAATAAGCCTCAAGACAACCAGTACGGCCACATCCGCATAGACGTCCGTTTTCACGACGCATAGTCACGTGACCAAGTTCACCGGCAAAACCGTCATGACCATATAGCAACTGTCCGTTGACAACAATACCAGATCCAACACCTGTACCAAGGGTAATCATGATGAAGTTCTTCATACCACGTGCCACACCATAGGTCATCTCACCTAATGCAGCCGCGTTGGCATCGTTTGTAAGAGCTACAGGAATATCACCGAGACGCTCTGAGAACATCTTTGCCAAAGGTACTATGCAATCATGAGCCCAAGTAAGATTAGGAGCATACTCTATTGTACCGTTATAGTAATTGGCATTCGGTGCACCGATACCCATCGCCTTGATGGTCTCCAGACCTCCAACCTGCTCTATGATAACCTGTAGAGCATCGACACATGCATCGACATAGTCTTCCACTTTGTCATAGCCCTGTGTTTTGATTGCTGTTGTAGCCTTGATTTCACCACGTTGGTCTACGATACCAAATACGGAGTTTGTTCCTCCAAGATCCAAACCTATTACATAAGGTTTCTGCTGCTGTGTTTCCATACTGATAATATTTTAAGTTTATTACAATTCCGTAAATTATTAAACAGCTACAAAGATAGATAAAAAGGCACAAGTTCTGCGATAGAAACATAAGGAATTAGTAGTCCTTTAACAAATTTTTAACGATTTACTAATATTGTTTGTGCTTGAATGATAGTAATAATCAAAAAAGTAGTATCTTTGCCACGGCTATGAATGCATTATTCGTATTACAGACCGACTTCCTTGAGAGTATTATAAAAGGTATTCTCATAGGTGCATTGGTTTCTGCCCCAATGGGACCAGTAGGTATCCTATGTGTCCAACGTACCATAAACAAAGGGCGTTGGTATGGCTTTGTAACTGGTGTCGGGGCTGCTGCCAGCGACTTGATATATGCACTTATTACCGGTTTGGGAATGAGTTTTGTAATGGACTTTATCAACAATGCACAAAACAAATTCCTACTTCAGATTTTCGGTAGCGTCATGCTCCTCATCTTCGGTATTTATTGTTTCAAGTCAGACCCGATGAAGAATGCTCATAAGAGCAGCAACAAAAAAGGAACACTCACACATAATGCGGTGACAGCATTCCTTGTCACCCTAAGCAACCCACTAATTATCTTCCTTTTCATGGCGATATTCGCACAGTTCGCCTTCATTGTTCCTAAACATCCTTTTGAGATGATTATGGGTTTCCTTAGTATTATTGCCGGTGCATTACTATGGTGGTTTGGACTTACCTGGTTAATAGATAAGATAAGGAACAAGTTTGATAAAAACGGTATTGTTATTATAAATAAGGTAATAGGTTCCATCGTTATCTTTTTTTCTCTCTTTGCCCTTATTGGACTTATATTTAACCTCTACCAATTACCAGAGTGGTAGGAGCCACTCCCCAGCCCTCCCCCAAGGGGAGGAAACAACGTTGGAGACAATAAATAGCCAAATAAATTGTTAATTGTAAATTGTCAAATTGTAAATTACATAGATGTTTGTTGCTCAAGAACTAAGAAAGAAATCAATAGCAGAATACCTGCTTTACATGTGGCAGATAGAAGATACCATACGCGTATACGACTGTTCTCTTCTACGTATCCGTAAGGAATACATATCCCGTTTTAATTATAGCGGGGAACAGTTGGAAGAAGAAATTGACTGGTTTGGCAACCTCGTCCGTATGATGAATCAGGAAGGAGTACGCGAACAAGGACATTTGCAAATCAATAAGATTTTGATGCAAGACCTGGAGGATTTTCACGCCTCACTGCTCCACTCCACCAAGTTTCCATTCTATCATTCAGAATACTATCGGGTACTGCCCTTCATTGTAGAGCTCCGCAATCGTGGTGCCAATAAGTCTGAAAATGAAATCGAGACATGTTTCAATGCTCTCTATGGCACAATGCTTCTTCGTCTTCAGAAGAAAGAGATATCACAAGAGACACAACATGCTATAAAGGAAATAACGACCCTGATAGGTATGCTATCAGACTACTACCTTAAGGATAAGACTGAGGGTCTGGAAATGGATTAGTATAATGTCTAATGTTTAAATAAACAAGATGAATATATTGGTAACTGGCTGCAATGGCCAACTGGGCAACGAGATACAATTGCTTGAAAGAAAATATCCGGAACATACTTTCTATAATACCGACGTGGCAGAATTAGACATCACCGATGCTGCTGCCATAGAGCGTTTCATTGAAGAGAACAGCATCAATGGCATCGTGAATTGCGCTGCATATACTGCTGTCGACAAAGCAGAGGACAATGAGGAGCTCTGTACAAAACTTAATGCAGAAGCACCAGCCTTCCTTGCTCGAGCCATAGGACAACGCGGCGGTTGGATAATCCATGTGTCCACAGATTATGTCTTTGACGGTACAAAACATACTCCATACGTAGAAACAGACGACACATGTCCTAACAGTGTCTATGGAAAAACAAAACTCGTAGGTGAATTCAACATTTTGAAATATTGCGAGCAGAGTGTCATAATTCGCACAGCATGGCTGTATAGTACTTTCGGTGGCAACTTTGTTAAAACAATGCTACGTTTAGGACGGGAAAAAGATCAGCTCGGCGTTATCTTCGATCAGATTGGAACACCCACGTATGCACGTGACCTTGCCATAGCTATTATGACAATCATCGGCAAAGGCATCGTACCAGGCATATATCATTTCTCCAATGAAGGTGTTATCTCATGGTATGACTTCACGAAGGCCATCCACCGCATAGCAGGTATCAGGTCGTGTACAGTTCGTCCGCTCCACACTGCCGAATACCCCACACCGGCAGCACGTCCACACTACTCCGTGCTCGACAAAACGAAAATCAAACAGACCTACGGCATCGATATCCCATATTGGGAGGAGAGTCTCGAACAATGTATAAATAAATTAAATAATATCTCGTTATAACGTTCTTACGATACCGTTATAGTGAAAAGTTTGCATAGACAATGAACCAAGAAATAGAACGCCGTCGCACCTTTGCCATTATATCACACCCAGATGCAGGTAAGACAACACTGACAGAGAAATTCCTGCTTTTCGGAGGACAGATACAGGTCGCAGGTGCTGTAAAAAGCAATAAAATACGTAAGACCGCAACAAGTGACTGGATGGATATCGAGAAACAACGCGGAATCTCCGTATCAACATCCGTAATGGAATTTGACTACACTCCCGAGGGCTCCGACATAGAATACAAAGTCAACATCCTCGATACTCCTGGCCATCAAGACTTCGCAGAAGACACTTACCGCACACTGACGGCGGTAGACTCTGCCATCATCGTCGTAGATGGGGCAAAAGGAGTTGAGACACAGACACGTAAACTGATGGAAGTGTGTCGCATGCGTAATACACCTGTAATCATTTTCATCAATAAGATGGACCGGGAAGGAAGAGATCCATTCGACTTACTTGATGAATTAGAACAGGAGTTGCAGATTAAGGTTAGGCCACTATCATGGCCTATCAACCAAGGACAGAAATTCAAGGGAGTATATAATATATACGAAAACAAACTCGACCTTTTCACACCAGACAAGCAACGCGTAACTGAGAAAGTCAGTGTGGAGCTCAGTTCGACAGAACTCGATGCCCGCATAGGAGAACAGGATGCACAACAGCTACGCGATGATTTGGAACTTGTTGATGGCGTATATCCTGACTTTAAAGAGGAAACGTATCGTTCTGCCGAGGTGGCACCGGTATTTTTTGGTTCTGCCTTGAACAACTTCGGTGTTCAGGAACTGCTCAACTGCTTCGTGGAGATTGCTCCGTCACCACGTCCGACGAAAGCTGAAGAACGCGATATCCAACCAGACGAGCCTAAGTTCACAGGCTTTATCTTCAAGATTACAGCCAATATAGACCCTAACCATCGTTCATGTATAGCATTCTGTAAAGTATGCTCCGGACGATTCCAGCGTAATCAGCCATACCTACACGTACGTCAAGGTAAGACCATACGTTTCTCATCACCTACACAATTCATGGCGCAACGTAAATCTACCATCGAAGAGGCATGGCCAGGAGATATTGTCGGTCTGCCTGACAATGGTATTTTCAAAATTGGAGATACCTTGACAGAAGGAGAACTGATTCACTTCCGTGGTTTACCATCATTCTCTCCAGAAATGTTCAAATACATTGAGAATGATGACCCTATGAAGTCCAAGCAACTGGAGAAAGGTATCCAGCAGCTTATGGATGAGGGTGTTGCCCAGTTGTTTGTCAACCAGTTTAACGGCCGAAAAATTATAGGCACCGTTGGACAGCTCCAGTTTGAAGTCATCCAATACCGCCTTGAGAATGAATACAATGCCAAATGCCGTTGGGAACCTGTCCACCTATATAAGGCATGCTGGATAGAGGCTGATGACGATAAGGAATTAGAGAATTTCAAAAAGCGCAAATACCAATACATGGCAAAAGATCGCGAAGGGCGCGATGTTTTCCTTGCTGACTCAGGATATGTCCTCAGCATGGCACAGCAGGACTTCGAACATATCAAGTTCCATTTCACTTCAGAATTCTAAGGAGAAATACGAAATACTCAGATTACAGAACTGGCTGGCGCTATAGCGTCAGCCAGTTCTGTATCATCCGTTTCCCCTCGGGTGTCAACACACTCTCTGGATGAAACTGTATTCCTCTGATATCATATTCCCGATGGCGCAACGCCATTATCTCTCCGTCATCACTCTCTGCCGTTATCTCAAGACATGAAGGAAAAGAGTCGTGCGACACTACCCACGAGTGATAGCGACCTACGGTAATATTGTCATCAAGCCCAGAGAATATGATGTCAGGAGCAATAATATAGCAAGGAGTTGTCACACCGTGGTACACCTCCTTGAGATTCTCCAGCTTAGCACCGAATACCTCTCCTATAGCCTGATGACCTAAGCATACGCCAAGCATGGGTTTCTTACCTGCATAGGTGCGAATTACATCCAGCAGCAGACCAGCCTCTGAGGGTATTCCCGGTCCTGGACTGAGGATTATCTTGTCATACTCCTCCAACTGTGATAGTTCAAACTGATCGTTACGCAACACCGTGACCTCCGCTCCCAGTTCCCTGACGAGGTGCGCCAGATTATATGTAAAGGAGTCGTAATTATCTATAATGACTATCTTCATATCGTTTCCGCCATTTTTATGGCACGCATCAGCGCACCGAGTTTACTATTCACTTCCTGTAACTCATATTCGTCATTACTTTTTGCAACGACACCACAGCCTGCTTGCAACCACAGCTCACCATTCCTACTGACAAAGGTACGAATAGTTATTGCCTGATTGAGGTTACCATTCAGACCGATATATCCTATACATCCACCATATGCCCCACGGTTATGCGGTTCCAGTTCACTGATAATCTGCATAGCCCTGACCTTCGGAGCACCACTGAGTGTTCCTGCTGGGAACGTATCAATGAACGTCTTGATTTTGGTCGAGAGTTGAGGGTCAAGGGTCGAGGGGCGAGAGTCTATCGTTCCACTGACACGGCTTACCAAGTGAATAACATGGCTATAGAACTGCATATCCTTGAAGAAATCTACATGTACATGATGACAGTTGCGTGACAGGTCATTACGTGCCAAGTCCACAAGCATCACATGCTCAGCATTCTCCTTGGGGTCATTACGCAGAAACTCTGCATTCTTCCTGTCCTGCTCAACATCCCCCGTACGTTTCGTTGTACCGGCAATGGGGTCTATGAAGGCTTGGTTCCCTTCTATGCGACAGTGTGTTTCTGGACTTGAACCGAAGATGCGGAATCCACCGAAATCGAAATAGAACAGATATGGCGACGGATTAATACTACGCAGAGCACGATAGAGCATGAAGTCATCACCCTCATAACGCTGTATGAAACGGCGTGATGGTACTATCTGGAACACATCGCCACGCAAACAATGCTTCACACACTGTCTGACAACAGCCTTGAACTGGTCGTCAGTCATTGTCGATGTTGTTTCTCCAACAGCTTGGAAGGCATATACCTTTGTATTCTGGCGATATATTGCTTTCTCCATCTGTTCCACGGAGTCACCCAGTGACACTATTGTCAACAGATTATTAAAATGATCAAATACGATGATGTTTTCATAGAAGACATACAGCATATCAGGTGCATCATTCTTATCCTGCGTTTCATCCTTCACTTCGATATGCTCAAAATAACGCACAGCATTGAACGTGGTATATCCGTATAGTCCACAATATTCTGACCCTACACCTTCCACATGGAACGATGTAAGAAAATCATTCAGTGAATGTCCAACATTATAATCATCCGATAGTTCCCGCTGTTCTGAAGAACCATCGGGATAACTGCATGTCACCTGACCATGGGCAACAGAAAATGTTGCTATGGGGTGTACGCCAATAAACGAATGACTATTATCCTTGTCGTGGTAGTCACTACTCTCCATCAGTACACTCTGCGGATACATATCACGCAACTGCATATATACTCCCACTGGTGTATACATATCTCCAAGAATCATCTTGGAATTGGTTATATATTGAAACGTGCTCATCTCTATACTCTTTTCGTTCTGTTCGCCACTCTTCGGTGCAGCGTCCTATAAACTCTAAACTAAAACTCCCCGTACTCCTTGGCTGCTTGTTTATTATTAAGATATGTCTGCACATCCTTGTCGCCACGGCCGCTTACCGTCAATACAACGACATCCGTAGGATTAAACCTGACCTTCTTCAAGGCAGCAACAGCATGAGCACTTTCAATAGCAGGTATGATACCCTCCATGCGCGTCAATTCATAGCCAGCATATATCGCCTCATCATCATTGATAGCAAGGATGTTCGTACGTCCGCTACGTGCCAGATGAGCATGCATAGGACCAATGCCTGGATAGTCTAATCCTGCAGAGATGGTAAATGCCTCTTTTATCTGTCCATCGTCAGTCTGCATAACAAGTGATTTTGCACCATGAATAATACCAACACTGCCGCAATGCATCGTTGCTGCTGTATAGTCTGTATCTATACCGTGTCCACCAGCTTCAGCAAGGATCATCTTCACCCTGTCATCATCAATATAATGATAGATAGTACCAGCAGAATTGGACCCTCCTCCCACACACGCAATAAGGTAGTCCGGATAGGAACGTCCCTCTTTCTCCTCAAGCTGCCATTTTATCTCTTCAGAGATAACACTTTGCATGCGTGCTACGATATCAGGATACGGATGTGGTCCCATCGTAGAGCCAACGATATAGAATGTTTCTTGCGGATGACAACACCAGTCACGGATAGCTTCCGAACAAGCATCAGAAAGGGTCATGTTACCAGTAGTAACAGGATGCACCTCTGCTCCTAACATCTTCATACGTTCCACATTAGTATGTTGGCGTGCGACATCCGTCTTACCCATGAAAATCTCACATTTCATACCCATCAGGGCACACACCGTTGCGGTAGCTACTCCATGCTGTCCAGCTCCCGTCTCGGCGATAATGCGTGTCTTACCCATCTTTTTCGCCATCAGTATCTGTCCAACAGTATTGTTTATTTTATGTGCACCTGTATGGTTCAAATCCTCACGTTTGAGATAGAGCTTACAACCGTAACGCTCACTCATACGTTTGGCGTAATATAGCGGTGATGGACGTCCGACATAATCTTTCAAGAGAGCATGATATTCACGTTTGAACTCCTCACTCTCTATTATCGGGAGATACTGATCCTGAAGGTCATGAACACATTTGTATAGTATCTCTGGTACGTAGGCTCCACCAAACTCGCCATAGAAGCCTTTTTCATCAACAGTATATTTCTTGTTCATAGTTGTTATTGTCTTCGTTATACCGTTATTACGATATTGCCTTAAAAAGTTGATTAATAGCCTCCTCTGCATCGCCTGACTCGCGTAGAAGCGTGACGAACTTCGAGCCAATAATAGCACCGGCAGCATGGTCTTGGGCAGACTGCAGTGTCTGACGGTTGGAAATTCCGAACCCAATCATTCGTGGATTCTTTAGACGCATATCATCTATACGCTTGAAATATGCCTGCTTCGCATTGTCAAACTCACTTTGAGCGCCCGTGATACTGGCACTCGACACCATATATATGAATCCGTCAGTATGATCATCTATCCAGCGTATACGTTCTTCTGATGTCTCCGGTGTTATCATCATAATAACCCTGATATCATAGCTGTCAGCAATGGGTTTCACCTCTTTAAGATAATCCTCAAATGGCAGATCCGGAATAATCACTCCCGATATTCCGACTTCAGCACAACGACTGAAGAATGCTTCATAACCATAATGCATGACAATATTCAGATAGCCCATCCATACTAATGGGATTCTAACATCATCTTTCAGCTCTGCCAACTGTGAGAATAGTTTATCTGTCGTCATACCATTTTTAAGTGCTACTGTGCCAGCACTCTGTATCACTGGTCCGTCGGCTAATGGGTCACTAAAAGGCATACCCACCTCAACCATGTCTATCCCGTTTTGTTCCATCGCACGGATAACATTACCAGTACCCTCCACCGTGGGACAACCAGCACAGAAATAGAGCGACAGCAATTTTCTTCCATTTTGCTTCTGCTCAGCAAATAGTTTGTTTATCTTGTTCATAACTGTGATATGAATTTTTTTATTAAATCTACATCCTTCACAGCAGGAGCTGTTTCAAACCGGCTATTGAGGTCGATACCTACAAACATAGGATGTTTAAACGCCTTCACTACATCAACATCATCTGGTCCGATGCCACCACTGAGCAAGAACGGCACATTGCCGTTGTAGGCATTAAGCAGTGACCAATTGAATTTCTCACCACTGCCACCCTTGCATAATGTCTTTGTGTCGAACAAAAAATAATCGACATGTCCTTCGTATTCCCTCGTCTTCTCAACATCTTCTAACGTACTAATATTCAATGCTTTTATGATTTTAATTCCAGCTTTAATATCAGGATCGAGAGTTCGTCGAAGATTGTCAATCATCACCGTATTTTCACTGCCGTGAAGCTGAATAATATCCAACTTGAAATTAAAGACACGCGTAACAATATTTTGCGGCATATCATCAACAAATACCCCTACACGTTTCACATCTCGGTGACATTGTATTTCATCATTACCATCCTTGAGTGATGGGTAATCGGGAATTATTCCGGCACGACTGTTTATCTGTTTTACATACCTTGGGCTATCTTGCCAGAATATAAAACCTATCCAGTCAACACCTATCTGCTCTACCGCGCGTATATTCTCGGCATCGCGCATGCCACAAACCTTAATTATCATGGTCCCGTTATTTCATTATTGTTTTATTACGATAATTGTTGGGGTTTATCCGACCTTTTATTGCCAAGGCAAAATGCCAAGCACTTTGCTCTTCTGGCTTAACGAAAACGTTGGAGAAAAACTGCAAGAGCCTCACCTGGGTCAGACTCTTTCATGAATGTCTCGCCGATAAGGAAGCCGCTGAAACCTGCCATACGTAGATCTCTTACTGTGGTGGATGAGGCTATACCACTCTCGCTCACTTTACATCCGTCTTCCGGCAGTTGTGCTGCCATACGGAATGAGTTTTGCACATCTGTGACAAACGTACCAAGATTACGGTTATTGACACCATACATATCTGGTTCTAAATCTGCGTAGGACAGTTCATCCTCGCCATGCATTTCAAGAAGTACCTCCATACCCAGTTCGTGGGCTGTCGTCATAAGCATCTTACATTCTACAAGTGACAGATCTGCAGCAATAAGCAACACAGCAGATGCTCCACACAAACGTGCTTGAAACAACTGATACTCATCAATGATAAAGTTTTTGTATAATACAGGTATCGTAACACCCGATTGTCTTGCAACGCGGATAAAGTCGTCGCTACCTCCAAAAAAGTCTCTGTCAGTAAGAATACTCAGTGCTGCTGCACCATGTTGCTGATAGCTAATAGGGATAATGTCAGCCCTACCCTCTTCCTTTATCCATCCTTTCGATGGAGACCGCCGTTTAAATTCTGCGATGATACCACTGTCAGATTCAAGTAGTGCCCGTTTCATTGATGATACAGCATTATCCTCCGCATCTATTAACCGCTCCACTTCACGATATAACTGCTGTGGCGGCACCTGTTGTTTAAACTTTTCCACCTCCACATGCTTATGTGCTACGATCTCTTCCAGTATATCCATTTACGTTCAGCTGTTTAATTCTACAAATTTCTTAAATGTACGCAACGCGTTACCACTGTCTATGCTCTCACGTGCTATCTCTATACATTCCTCAATGCTCTTCTCGCCCTTCTCTAAAACTTGAATGCCGAATGCTGCATTAGCAAGAACGATATTCTTCTGTGCTGGCAATGCACGATTTTCAAGAACACTATCGAAAATAGCCTTTGCCTCTTCCTCAGTGGCTCCACCAACTAATTCTTCTGGTTTGGCAATATCAAAACCAAGATCCTGTGGTCTGAACACTCGCTCATAGTCGTTGGTTGTCACCTTGAAATCACTAGTCAGTGATATCTCATCGTAACCATCTATGCTGTTTACAATACCGTAGTCGATACCTATCTTCTGATACACACTCTTATACAGACGCATCTGGTCGAGGTTAGCAACACCAAGCAGTTGACATTGCGGTTTGGAGGGGTTGACTATTGGTCCAAGGAGATTGAATATTGTTGGGAACTCAAGGGCCTTGCGAATAGGTCCTACGAATTTCATTGCTTTAGCAAAGAGTTGGGCATGCAGATATACTATACCAGCCTCGTTGAGTGAGCGGTTGAGCTTATCAGGGTCAGCAGTAAATACAACCCCGTGATTAGCTATCACATTCGATGCTCCCGATGTTGATGTGGCAGCATAATTACCATGTTTTGCCACCTTATATCCCGCTCCGGCAATGACGAAACATGCCGTCGTGGAGATGTTAAACGTATTTTTGCGGTCACCACCTGTGCCTACGACATCAATATACCGATCACTATTCAATATGACTGGCACACCTGTCTCCAAGATACCATCACGGAAACCTAACAGTTCGTCAACAGTTACCCCACGCATCTGCAATGCTGTGAGCAATGCCGTTATCTGTTCGTTGGGGAAATTCTCATGAGTTATTCCAACCAATACATGATGCATCTCTTCACGTGAAAGTGTTTCGTGATTTAACACCTTGTTTAAAATTTCTTTCATCATATCGATATATAGTTTAATGTTTACAGTTTAAAGACTATGAATTATAACTTAAAAAGGTCTGTCGCAAGAACGACAGACCTTTATGTTTATTCATTACAACACATGGCTTCGTAACTCACGACGATTATAATCTTGAGTTGTACCACCACCATGCATTGAATGTAAATACTTTCATTTTTCTTGTTTTCTTGTAATTCTGCTTGCAAAATTACACAATAATTTTATAATAACAAACTTTTTGGCGTTTTTCTACATAAAAATATTTTTCCACCTTGTTATATAATAAAAGAGAACACATCAACGTTAATAAAACAGAGCTATCACATAAATGTAACACCCTAAAAAGAATTGCCTATGCAGTATTTTACTCCAGAAGAAATCCGTCCATCAGAACAGACTCTTAACATCATCCGACAGATAGCCCACAACTATCGAGTAGACAAACAAACAGGCGAGATAGACCACATGTGTCTCAACTAACAAATATCACAGATTATGAAAGACACGCTCGTTTCTCCGTCATTGCTATCTGCAGACTTCCTACATCTTGACAAAGACATTGACATGATTAACCGCAGTGAAGCTGACTGGCTTCACTTGGATGTCATGGATGGTGTTTTTGTACCAAACATCTCCTTTGGTTTCCCGGTTATGCAAGCCGTTGCTAAGATGTGTAAAAAACCGTTGGATGTACACTACATGATAGTACAGCCAGAACGCTATATCAAACAGACGGCAGAGCTTGGAGCCATGCTGATGAACGTCCACTATGAGGCATGCACCCATCTGCACCGCACTGTACAGGAGATTCATGCTGCTGGTATGAAAGCTGGCGTCACGTTAAATCCTGCAACGCCCGTATCCGTTCTTGAAGACATCATCTGCGATGTTGAATTAGTGCTACTGATGAGTGTAAACCCAGGCTTCGGCGGTCAGGTATTTATCGAGAATACGATGAATAAGGTTGCTCGTCTGAGAGAATTGATAGAAAAGGCAGGGAGTAAAGCTCTCATTGAAATTGATGGCGGTGTACAAGCAGAAACGGCACCCCGCTTAGTAGAAGCTGGTGCCGATGTACTGGTCAGTGGCAGCTATATCTTTGGTGCTGCCGATCCTATAGCCACCATCAAAGGACTGAAAAGCCTTTGATGAGTTTACATTTACATTAAACAACAACCACAGCTTACATCAGCTGTAGTTGTATATTATGTTCGCGTGCCATACGTCGCAGGTTGAGTAATGCATATCGCATTCTACCGAGCGACGTATTAATGCTGACACCTGTCGTCTCAGCAATCTCCTTAAATGACATCTCCTGATAGAAACGCATAAAAACAACCTCACGCTGAGGAGTAGGAAGTAGTCCCATCATCTTCTTCACGTCAGAAAGCACCTGTTTGTTCACATAGACACTCTCTATACTGCTGTCCAACAGGTCACCACCCATGTTCGAAAGGTCATTGTCCTTAGGCGCATCAACAACACGGTCGAGACGCTGTTCACGATACCAGTCCATGATGACATTGTGAGCGATACGCATCAGCCAGGCACCGAACTTACCCGAAGGTGAATACTTACCCTGCTGTAATCTGGTAACGACCTTCACAAAGGTTTCCTGGAAGATGTCATCAGCAAGATCGCGGTCTTTAACCACGAACAAAATGTATGAGAAGAGTTTCGATTGATTGCGTGACAACAACATATCGAAAGCCTTATTGTCTCCATCAATATAAGCGAGAGCCAACTGTTCGTCGGTCATCTCAGTCAGATTCTTCATTCCTTAAATATCTTTTGTTCTTTAAGTAATGTTTCTCCGATAGGCTTTCTGGTTTTGTTGTTATTATTTAGTGTTAATAGATAATGGAGTGTTACACTGGTCTATAGATACGTGTTAGCATCAACAAACCGCTTGCAAATGTATTTAAAAACTTTCTTTTCTGCAAATTTTCATAAAAAAAAACGCCAAAAAGAAACAAAACTGCACACTCCAGCTATGAAGTGTGCATGTTTGTAGCCCTGTCAAATAAGATTATTTGTAAATCTTAAAGTCGTTGCTACCTTTTATTCCTGGTATATAAAGGTAGGTTTCACGATAGCCACCAATTAGGACTTTTCTCTTGTACATGTCCTCATGGTCTACAAGGTTGAGTGTTTCTCTTATTTTAGAGCCGCTTTTCAACTCCACACTCATCATGTTGCTGACATTACGTTCATTAGGACTGTCTGCCAAGAGCAATGCTGTAGCATATTTGAAGGGCGTATCCAAATCAACATTCTCAGACTTTGTGGCATTTCTGGTAGCACACCCTACTATATATCCTTTCACATAGAGGTATTTCGCACTGGTAACATTAATAAATTGCACCACATTTATCGTATCACCAGTTGCATATGTTGTATCGCTGTTACTTCCCCCACCGGTGTTTCCTCCACTGCTATTGCCAGTGTTACCATCTGCACCATTATCGCCAGTGTTACCACTACCCGTATTACCACCATTATTGGTGTCGGCGTTTCCGTCCACTATATCGGTCTCATTATAGGGAGTGTCACGGTTGTCCGTTTTACTTGGGTCTTCTGTAAAATCGTCATCGTCCTCGGAACCGCCAGAGTTTCCGTCATCACCATTGGACCCACCAGAGCCTCCGTCATCACCAGATCCTCCATCATCATCGGGATTGGCAGAGTCCTTTTTATCATCGCCATCACTATTGTCATCGATGATATCGTCGTCATCATCGATATACAACTCTTTGTTGTCTTTTTCTTGCTCATCCTCAATTGGTTTCTCGCATGCCATGCACATTATTAATGACAACAGCACGAGAAACAGCAAGTTTCTACTAAGTTTCATAAAATAGAATGTTTAAGTTTATTAATTGCGAAAGCAAAAGTAAGCAAAAAAAAATTATCCGCCAAACAAATCTTGCTTTTTTAGGGTAGTGACTTTAAAGACAGGGAAGGTTGGAGGGCAAGAAAAGAGGTTGGTGCAGGAAGCTACCAACCTCGACCATCGATTTCGTAACGTCGAAATCTAAAAAATATGTGGCAAATATAGCGTAATCGTATGTAAGTTGCAAATTTTTATGAACAAAAATATGTTTTTTAACATTCTCGGGCACGTACATTATATAAATATATTGTATATTTGTAGCCAAATAAAATGGATATAAACTAATCACAAAACCTAAAACAAAATGAGAAATCTAAAATTACTTATGCTCTGCATGTTGTTCCCGCTTGTAGCTATTGCTGACAACTGGAATGATGCTCTGTATAAGCAAATCGAACAAAGCGTTAATGAACCAACTTTCCCTGCTGCAATTTTCAACGTAAAAAAATACGGAGCGTCAGAGAAGGCGACACCTGCAAAGAATCAAGCCGCAATAAATAAGGCCATCGACGCCTGTGCTAAGCACGGTGGCGGTAGGGTTATAGTACCAGCAGGAGTCTATGAGACTGGTCCTATACGCCTGAAGAGTAATGTTAACCTTGAGATTGTCAAAGGAGCTAAGTTGCTCTTTGCCTTTGACGAGAGTCTCTTCCCCATCGTACTCACCCGTTGGGAGGGTATGGACTGCATGAACTATCAGCCATGTATCTATGCCTACGGCGAGACGAATGTTGCTATCACTGGCGAAGGTACCATCGATGGAAACGGCTCTAATGACACATGGTGGAAAATGTGTGGCAAGGACCGTTTCGGTTGGACTCCTGAATTGGAGGAGAGTCAGATGATTGGTCGTCCTCTACTGTTCGAATATAGTGAAAACGGTAAGCCATTTGAGGAACGTGACATGAAGGGGACAGGTCTGCGTCCACAGCTCATAAATCTCTACAAATGTGACAATGTAGCTATCAAGGATGTCACCCTCCTTCGCTCACCGTTCTGGGTTATCCACCCACTGCTCTGCAACAACCTGCTCGTCAAAGGAGTGAAGATATGGAATGAAGGTCCTAACGGTGACGGCTGTGACCCTGAGTCATGCGAGAATGTCATCATTGAGGACTGCGAATTCCATACAGGTGATGACTGTATAGCCATCAAGAGTGGTCGTAATGCCGATGGTAGAATCTGGAACCTCCCGTCAAAGAATATCATTGTTCGCAACTGTACTATGGAAGATGGTCACGGTGGTGTCGTTGTTGGTTCTGAGATTACTGGTGGATGCCAGAATGTCTTCGTTGAGAACTGTAAGATGGATTCTCCAAACCTCGACCGCGTATTGCGCATAAAGACCAATACCTGTCGTGGCGGTATAATAGAGAATATATATATGCGCAATGTCACTGTTGGGCAATGCAAAGAGAGTGTAATGCGCATCAACTTAGGCTATGAACCAAATGAGCCTGCCAAACGCGGTTTCATCCCAACCGTACGCAATGTTTACATGAGTAATGTGACATGCCAGAAGAGTCAGTATGGTGTTCGTATGAACGGTCTTGACGAGGCAGACAATATCTACAATATCAATATTGAGAATTGCCAGTTCAATGGCGTTACCAAAATGCCGATAGAACGTACCGGCAAGAGTCACGACATCCACTTCGACAATCTCTTCATCAACGGTAGTCTCGTTCTGCTTGAGAAACCATACAAGAACTACTCTGAATGGATGACACACTCTGAGATGGAGCGTGTACCACAGTCTTACATGCTCGATTTTGCCAAGAAACCGCGCTGGAACTACACTCTCGGCACTGAAATGGGAGCTATGCTTGACACATACCTACGCTATCAGGACGAAAGCATATACACATACCTGAAACAGTATCCCGATAAGATGATTGATGCCTCAGGTAAAACCATCACTGGTTACGACTTCAATGAGTTCAACCTCGACAATGTGCGCACAGGTAAATTCCTGCTTGCAATGAATCGTATTGCTCCACAGAATAATGTCGAGAAAGCACTTAAAACCCTGTATAAGCAGCTGGAGAAGCAACCACGAACCAAGGAAGGAGTATTCTGGCACAAAGCTATCTACGCTTGGCAGGTATGGCTCGACGGCATTTTCATGGGTCTGCCGTTCTATACTGAGGCTGCTCCATTCTTAAAAGGTGAGAAGAATGCCTTGAAATATTACAATGATGCTGTGGATCAGATTGTCAAGACCGACAAGCGTACCTATGACGAGAAGACTGGTTTGTGGAAACATGCCTGGGACGAGACACACACACAATTCTGGGCAGACAAGGAGACTGGACTGTCTCAGCACACATGGGCTCGCGCCATGGGTTGGTACACAATGGCAATGGTTGAGGTACTCGACGCCCTACCTGAAAATTTTGCTCGCCGACAGGAGGTCATCGACGTATTCCGCAAGGCTATGACAGCTCTTGTGAAACACCAAGATAAAGAAACAGGTCTGTGGTACGATGTTCTCGATGTACAGGATCCTCGTAACTACCTTGAATCAACAGCTTCATCTATGTTCGCTTACTGCCTGCTCAAAGGTGCACGTAAGGGTTACCTCGATGACAGCTTCCGTCAGGCAGGTATCAAAGCATACAACGGCATTCTGAAGAATTTCATCCGTGTCAATGCAGACAAGACTATCTCCCTCACACAATGCTGTGAAGTCAGTGGTCTCGGTCCTGGCGCCACGCCACAGGTACTGAAAGTTGCGCCTAATGTTAAGGAGAACCTACGCCGCGATGGTTCCTTCGAATATTATATATCTGAGCCTATCCGTGATAACGATGGTAAAGGAATCGGTCCTTTCATCTGGGCTTCACTTGAAATGGAACAACAAGGATTACCGATAAAGGAGTAATGACCCCCTACCCCTTCCCTCCCAGGGAGGAAATAAAGTTTCAAAAGAAAGAATATATGAAACGTTTTTTAATTAATCTCTGTGCTGCTGTCTTTGCTATTGCCGTCATGGCCCAAAACAGTTACGACCTGAATGCGCCATTCGGATTTTGCACCCTTAGTTCGCGTACAGCAGCAAACGCCTACGACATCACTGGTGGCGGCTACTATAATTATCCTGTTCCTGACAATGTTTCAGGCGTTGTAGTTTTGAAATCCGATGGTCTGGATATGAAGAGTACAATTCGGAACACCATCAATAACGATGAAAACAAAATTATCATCTTCGACGGTTCCGATGGTGACTTCTACGTATCGAGTAACGTTGCTATTACCGCTTCAAACAAAACACTCTTGGGTATCAACAATGCCTGTATCCGCACCCAATGGAGCATAACCGATGAAATCAAAGCCGCACTTGATGCTGCTGGAGTACCCAACATGAGTGGTGGGAGTGGCACAGGAGGAACGCTACCCAACGGCCAATATGTAAGTGAAGAAGCAGAATACAACACGCGTAAAATCATTTTGCAAATGACGGGTGACAATCGTGAAATCTATCGTAATTCGGGTGTCCTGACCCTTAGCGGTTGTCAGAACATCATCATCCGAAACATTACATTCGTTGGTCCCGGCTCTGTTGATGTTGGCGGCAGCGATCTGATATCTTCCATTGGTGCTAACCATATCTGGGTTGACCACTGCGCGTTTATAGATGGTATGGACGGCAACTTTGATATAACTCAGAGAGCCGACTTCCATACCGTCAGCTGGTGCACCTTCAGTTATACCGATCATTCGTATATGCACCAGTTCACCAATCTCATTGGCAGTAGCGATAGCGAAGCAACTGGATATTTGAACACCACCTTTGCCTTCAACTGGTGGGCACAAGGCTGCAAAGCGCGTATGCCGATGGCTCGTGTGGGTAAGATCCACATGCTGAACAACTATTTCAGTAGCACGGTTGCAAACAACTGCATCAACCCACGCAAAAACTCAGAGTTTCTGATTGAGGGTAACTACTTTGAGAATGGTGTGAAGAAATACTATGGTGAGAGCGATGCCACAGCGGTTTCATGGAAATCCGACAACTACATCGCAGAGGGAAACATTCCTTCCTCAAAAGGCAGCACCGTCACCGTACCATACGACTATACAGTTGCACCATATAGCGATGTACCAGAAACGGTGAAACAGTATGCCGGTGCCACGTTAGATTTCAGTAATCCCACAGGAATCTCTACACCAATTAGCTTCTCTCCTGTTATTGCCACAGACTACTATAGAATATCCGGCCAACGGGTTAGCAGCAACACACGCGGCATCAGCATTGAGCGCAGGCACATGTCTGACGGCACCGTCATCAATAGGAAAATCGTTAAATAAATCTGTAAACAGTGGTAAGTAAAATAAGTACGGGCGCATGTGCGCCCGTACTTATTTATTATAGGATAATTTTTTCCAAGAAATATTTACGAAAACGTTTGCAGTATAAAAATAAAGTCTGTACCTTTGCATCAGATATGCAAAACACATTATTAACTTAATTCAAAACAATTATGAAAAAACTTTTACGCTTATCTTTTATTGCCCTTATGGCAATGGTTGCTAATGTTGCAATGGCTCAGAACGTACTCTGGGAAGAAGACTTTGGAAGTTATGTAGCAGGCGATGTACCTGCAGGTGGCGCTTACAGTTATAAATGCACCGACGGTAAAAGTGCTACAAAAATTTACGAAGAGGCAATTGCACAGGGAACATCTCCAGAATTGCTTATCGGTAAGAAAGATGCAAGTACGGATGGTGGTACTTTCCAGGCTACCATCGACATCACCAATGTAAATGAGGAGATGACACTTACCTTCAAGGCAAACAAGAATCTTTCTGTATCCGTAGAAGGTGGTACCCTTGGCGAAAAGACAAACAATGGTAACGACTATTCTTATCCTATCACCAAAACAGCAGATGCTCTTACCATTACGTTTGAGAACACTCTCACACAGAATGCTCGCTTCGACAATGTCAAACTGTTCACTGGTCAGGGTAAGAAAGCTCCTGGTCTCTCATGGGGCACATCAGCTCGTACAGTAACTATCGATGCTGACGACAACAATTTCCCAACACTGACTAATCCATTTGAGCTTCCTATCACTTATACCAGCTCTGAAGAATCTGTTGCAACTATCGCTGCAGACGGAACTATCACACTCGTTGCTGACGGTCAGACCATCATCAAGGCTGAGTTCGCCGGTAATGACGAATATGAGGCAGGTGCTGCTCAGTACACTCTGACTGTCAAGCCAGCTCCAACTCCAGCTATTGATGTTACTGTAGCCGAAGCCCTCGCAATTATCGACGGTCTTGAGGATAAGGCACAAACCGAACAGACATACAACGTTACTTGTACTGCTAATATTGTGGACTTCCAACGCAATAATCAAGGTGAACTCTACGGCAATGTAAATATCGAAACGGGAGATGAGCAGGGACATCCGTTGTATATTTACCGTTGCAAGAACATCGGTAACGTAAACTTCACAGAGGAGACTATCAGCGACCTGAAGGAAGGTGACGTGGTTATTGTTTGTGGTCAGCTGAAGAAGTATATTGATAATGACAATATGGTAGAGCCAAGAGTTATCAATTGCTACCTCGTAGCCATCAACCCAGAGTCAGGCATCAGCGCAGTAACAGTAAATGCAAACTATAACGCTCCAATGTACAACCTTGCAGGTCAGAAGGTTAACGCTAACTATAAGGGTGTTGTTATCCAGAATGGCAAAAAGTTCATCGTTAAGTAAAGAGTTGAATTAAAGAGAGTTATTACAACTCACCATATTATAAGCCCTGCCCTCTTTCGAGGTGCAGGGCTTACTTTTTCTATAGTGGAGAGTTACGCAAACGTTTACTTGTTTTTTTGTATGCTAATCTTTTACCTATCCATATTTATATGTACCTTTGTAGTCTAAAGACTACCTACTAAACATAATAGGCACAAACATATTTTTATTCACATATTTATTAACTAAAACCTAACATTTATGAAGTTTAAGCTATTACGATTCTCGTTACTAAGCTTACTTGTGATGCTGTGTGGGAATACCTTTGCTGCGGACACGTGGGTAAAGACAGACCCAGCTTCACTGACTACAGGTGATGTGGTTGCAATCGTAGACTTGACAACTGCCAAGGCTATGAGTAACAACAACGGAACTGGCAGTGCACCATCAGCTACCGCAGTAACGCTTAATGAGGCACAAACGGAAATTACCGGTGATGTTGCAGAGACCTTGCAATGGGTTGTAACCGTTTCCAATGGTTCATACCAATTTGGAGTTGCTGATACGGATACTTATCTGTATGCGACAGCTACCAACAATGGTTTGCGGGTCGGAACAAACACAAACAATGCTTTTACAATCGTCAAGGATGCAAACAACAACCAAGCCGATTTTCTACACATCAACACAACAAAGTCTGATGAAACTGTAGAAGACCGCTACGTTGGAGTCTATAACAGTCAAGATTGGCGTAGTTACACGTCTATCAACAACAACATCAAAGCTACAGTAACTGCTTTCTTTAAGAAGACTGCAAGTTCTACCAGCGAAAAGATTGCTACGACTATCCAGTTGAGCAACCATGCTATCTCTGGATTTGTTGGTGGGTCTATGGACATCCCTACCGCCACTGTTTATGCC
>JAFZVR010000099.1 GCA_017617725.1 Prevotella sp. | reverse complement strand
TTGGCATCGGTATCGTAGTTATCGATGGCAAGCATCTTCAATGTAGCACCGGCACTGAGGTGCAGCACCGTCTTACTACCAATCTGAAGGTAACTGGTGAGGAATGTACCGGCAGGTACCACTACCATACCACCGCCAGCGGCTGCTGCAGCATCGAGGGCAGCTTGGATGGCCGCTGTGTTGTCAGCAGATGAGGTGGAGGCACCATACGTGGTGATGTCGAAAGTGTTAGCGGATGTAAACGTAGGCAGACCTGTTGGCAGGTCTACTGCTGTCCATCCGTCAGGAGTGTTTTGATTAGCTGCTTCGGATTCCAATGAGAACGCCGTCTGTGCATTCAACTGCTGACTTACACTTAACAGCATAGCACACAGAACTGTAAGAAACAGCTGTCGCAAGGAAGATGATTTCATCATGATTGTTATTATTTTAGTAATTAAGACAAATAGTCTGTTAAGATAGTTTGTTGATTTTAGGCTGCAAAGGTAGATAAAAAAAGGGGACCCTACAAACATTTAGCAAGAATAAAGCACGCAAACGTAGTAGTTACAGGATAATACAACAGCAACGGAAGCACTGATTAGTGCTCCCGTTGTCTTTACATTGGCAGAAGAGGACTATTTCTTCTCTGCCTTTGCTGCGGCCTTCTTTGCCGCTGGCTTCTTCTCTGCGGCTTTCTTTGCCACTGGTTTCTTCTCTGTAGCTTTCTTTGCAGCCGGCTTCTTCTCTGCCTTTGGCTTTTCTATCTTTGCACGTAGTTTATCGCTTTCTGCCTCAATCTTCTGTATCTTTGTCTGGAGGCGAGAAATCTCTTTTTCTTTCATCTCAATCTCCTCACCTTGATTACGGATTGTTGTGAGCAGTGCATCGAGTTCCTCGTTATCGATTTCCTCTGGGTAGAGACTCTTAACGCGGCTCATGAAGTCACCAAGGATATTCATATAGTTTGTGAATGCATCGAATGGACTGGTGTAGATACCGCGGTCGAGACCAACGTTACTTGGTTTCGTTGTCATGAAGCGGAAGTTATTGGATGCCTGCAGGTAGTCCCAATCCTGATTGATACGCGGATCGTTAGCGATGCGTACACGGTCAGCAATACTATAGAGCTTGTTGAATGCCTCGCGCTGCATTGGGTTACCGAGCCAACAGCTAACGTCGCGCTCCTCATCAACCCATGACAGTGTGTCTGGCACATTAAGAGCACCTACGCTCTTCACCTTCATACAGAGTTCTGTAGGAGTAGAGAAGGTAATGCCCTTTGCCTTAGCACATGCTGGGATGGCACGAAGGAAGTCAAGGATATTACTTGACAGCGGCTGTGCGATACCAAGTGCTGACAGCTCCATGAAGATATTAATAATCTGACTCTCTTCTGGGTGTGATGCTATCTCATTAACATATGTCTCAGCGAAGAGTGGGTACCCTTCCCAGTCAGCATTGTTGAAACGCAGTGAGATATCGTCACTGAGTTTAACGTCACGAAGCAACAACTTCAGGTTTGGAGCCAATGCACAGTGATATACATAGTGTGGAGACTTCCATCCAAGGACATGCTTAGCACCTTCGGTGAGCATTCCCTTGAAGCCCATCTGAGATGCCTGCAGCCCGATGTCATCGCTGTAGATAAGTGATGAGTTACGCAGCACCTTCGGCTCCTGTCCGAAGTACTCCTTAATTTTCTGTACCTGCTTCTTTACGTCGGCGGCGAAGCACTCCTCGTTGACGAGTGACGACAGACCGTGGCTGTATGGCTCAGCAAGGAATTCCACGCAGCCTGTCTCATTGAGTTCCTGCAGTTTTTCAAGTACCTGTGGAGCATGGAACTCCAACTGCTCCATACCAACACCGGAGAGAGAGAAGGCAACCTTGAAGAATTTGCCATGTTCCTTAATCATCTCAAGAAGGGTGTTAAGTGCTGGCATGTATGACCGCTCAGCAATATCACCGATGTTACGCTCATTCTCGTAATCATCATAATAGTAATGGTCGGTACCGATATCAAAGAAACGGTAACGCTTCAGATGTATAATCTGATGTATCTCGAAATATAAACAAATTGTTTTCATATCTTTAAACTTTAAACTTTAAACTTTAAACTGTTTAGATCCACCCCATTGTTCTCATATAGAGTTCTCTTATCCATGCGCCGACCTTTACCCATGTAATCTGGTCAACCTCACGTTTGCCTTCTTCCTGTAGGTACTTGAAGAGACTCTCGTTGTGGCAGATAGAATAAATAGCATCGGCAAGTGCGTGGATGTCCCAATAATCAACCTTGATACAGTTGGTGAGGATTTCAGCGCAACCACTCTGCTTAGAGATAATAGATGGTGTTCCGCACTGCATAGCCTCGAGTGGAGAGATACCGAATGGCTCACTCACAGAAGGCATCACATATACATCGGAATCCTTCAGGCACTCATATACCTGCTTACCACGCATGAAGCCTGGGAAGTGGAAACGGTCTGCAATGCCTCGCTCTGCAGCAAGATATATCATCTGATCCATCATATCACCAGATCCTGCAAAGCAGAAACGTACGTTACGTGTACGATGGAGTACCATATTGGCAGCTTCCACGAAGTATTCCGGTCCTTTCTGCATGGTGATTCGTCCGAGGAAGGTGACAACCTTCTCCTTACCGGTATGGTCAGGACGAGGTATATCCTGCAGCTCTTGCTTCAGAGGATAGACAGCATTATGAACCGTGAAGCACTTCCGTGGATCCTGATGGTAGTGATTGATAACAGTCTGACGCGTCAACTCTGATACGCACATAATGCAGTCGGCATTATCCATACCGTCTTTCTCTATACCATAGACCGTAGGATTGACTTTTCCGCGTGAACGGTCGAAGTCGGTAGCATGTACATGGATGCACAGTGGTTTACCGCTGACGCTCTTGGCGTGGATACCGGCAGGATAGGTCAGCCAGTCATGGGCATGGATAATATCAAATTCCTCTGTACGCGCAACGACACCGGCAATAACAGAATAGTTATTGATTTCCTCGTGGAGGTTTGACGGATAGCCGCCGGCGAACTCCATACAGCCGAGGTCATTGACATTCATATAGTTAAAGTCAGCATAGATATGCTCACGTAGCTTATAGTAGTAGTCGGGATTCATGATGTTCCCAACGCGGTTCTGTACATAGTCGCGGTCTACATCGCGCCATGCAATAGGTACAGCATTCATCGCAATGATGCGAGCAGCATGCTGTTCCTCATCGCCAAAGGGGTGTGGCAGACAGAGCGCTATCTCGATATCACCCTGTGCTTTCAGTCCTTCGGATATTCCGTAATTGGCAGTGGCGAGTCCTCCGAATACATGTGGAGGGTACTCCCATCCAAACATTAATACTTTCATAGGATTAGATTAAAATTGATACTGATACTTCTCCAACAGTTCAAGTGTACGTAGGATCTCACCAACATTCATTGCAAAAGAGGTGGCACCGCGTCCGTGGAATGGTGGATTACCATCGAAGAGTTCACTGATAGTACCTACAGCGTGGTAGGACATCTCGTCTTCGTAGCCCACCATCTGTCGCTCAAGGAAGCTCAGACGAGTACGCTTATAGAGTTTCAAGCATGCCTCCATATAGAAACCGCCGAGCCAAGGCCATGCCGTTCCCTGATGGTATGCGTAATCGCGTTGGGTCTGTGGTCCCACATAGATAGGATTGTAACCGCCACTCTTTGGAGAGAGTGAGCGCAGTCCCTTCGGTGTGAGAAGTTCACGCGTACAGATATCGAGCACGCTCTTCTTCTGCTCCTTGTTCAGAGGAGAATAATCAAGAGCCACTGCAAAAATCATATTCGGACGGACACTCCAGTCAACGATAGGACCGTTGACATAGTCATAGAGATAACCGTATTCATTGAGGAAGGTGTCGAGGAACGAAGCTTTCGTTAATTCAGCACGCTTCTCCAACTTAGCAGCACGTTTCTCATCACCCATATCAGTAGAGATAGCTGCTGCGAAACGCAGGGCATTGTACCATAGGGCATTGAATTCAACGATGAACCCTGTGCGAGGTACTACCGGACGACCGTTAGCCGTGGAGTTCATCCATGTGATAGCGACATCACGACCATCGCTATATACAAGCCCGTTTTTCTCAACGGTCATATTTGGATGCTTGTCAGCAAGGATATAGTCCACGATGTCCTGTACCAGCTTGCCGTACATCTTCATACCCTTTTCCTTACCTGCCTCCTTGAAATACTGCTGGACAGCCCATATCGCCCATAGTGGTACATCAGGTTTGTCCATCTCATAGATCTTTCCTTGTGGTTTGCCAGCCATGAATGCACGCAACTCTTTTTCTGCACTCTTCATAACAAGCTCGAAATAATCCTGCTCTTCAATGGAGAGGGTAAGACCCGGCAAAGCGATGAAGGTGTCGCGGGCACGACATTTGAACCAAGGATAACCAGCAAGTAGATAGCGCTCATCATTCTTTGTATGGAGATGGAACTGGTGAGCAGCATTGACCAGACAATGGAAGAAGTTATCACGTGGGGGACGCAATCCTACTTCCTCGTCGAAGAGTTTCTTCAGACTACTGGTTTTTATCTCCGATGTCGATGCAGCAAAGACAATGGTCTCGCCCTTCTTTATGCTCATCTCGAAATAACCAGGAACATAGAGGTCCTCATTTGAAGCATAACCACGCTCCTGCTCCTTCGGATATTCCACACCACGATACCAGTCAGGCTGGAATATAAATTCGTTCTTCTTAGAGAACTGCATATACAGGTCAGGATAGCCGGCATACATACATGTCTTGATACCGTTGTCCACATCATGGTATTCGCGTGATGCGGTACCATTCTCATGAGTGAACTGGCGTACGCTGCGGAAAGCCAGGAAAGGACGGAAGCGAAGAGTTGTTGCCGAATGGCCATCAACAAGGGTGTAACGAATCAAGAGGCGGTCTTCATAGGCTTGAAACACTATCTCTTTCTTCAGTATCACTCCTCCTACACGATAAACAGTAGTTGGAATCTTGTCACAGTCAAACTCACGAATGTACTTGTGACCCTTAGGGCTGTAGTTATTGCCCTGATACTTGTGGAGTCCCAGATTGAACTCAGCACCATGCTGAATAACCGTAACATCCAAAGAACTCAGCAAGACATGGTTCTCGTCATCCAATTCTGGTACGGGAACCACTAACAAGCCATGATACTTGCGGGTGTTACAATCTACAATCGTGGAACACGAATAAGCTCCTGAGCGGTTGGTACGCAGCAACTCTTTAGGTAGAGAAGCCTCCAAGTTTGTCATCAGAGCTTTTTCGAATCGTAGATAACTCATATTGCTTAAGGTTTTTCAAATAATGTTTTCATTAGTATTTCCCACAAAATTATGAAATTATATCAATAGCACAAAAAAAACACCTGCTTTTTTTACAAAACAGGCGTTATTTTATCATTTTACTATGGTTTAATCATTACGTAAGCTACAAACTGTAACCTATAAACTATCAACTATAAACCATCAACTATAAACTATTCCCCTACTGTGGCATAAGGAAATTAATCACTTCTTGTTCAACAGTAATCTTAAATGGTCCGACAGGAGCACCACTAATCAGTCGTCCATCAACACCTACCAAAGCATGATCAGCCTTCTCGAATATCACCTCGCGCGTGCGATATGGGTGTACGCTACGATGATTAAGGAATTTACCTCTGAGGAACAGGTATATACCCTCAAAGAGTTGTGTCACTTCCGGATGATATACAACAGACACATCGAGCAGTCCGTTATATGGTACGGCATTAGGCGTCTGTCCGTAGCCAGAGGCATTGCCTACACATACCGTCATTACCTTACGTTTTACCTCGTCGGAATTAATCTTGATATGCATTGCATATTCCAGACGCTGGAAGATGAGTAGTATGAACGAAAATAAGAACGATAATGTACGCGACCCGAAGAAATGGCGTGTCTGTCGGCGCAGGTTCATGATAGCAGCTATGAAACCAACATTGACACAATTGAGGAAGTAGCGGTGACACGACTCATCCTTCTTATTCTTATAACGGATACAACCTAAGTCAATCTTCCTTATCCTTCGTGCCTTCAACCATGCTATAGTCTGCTCTACCTCACCCTCATCAAAACCCCAGAAATGAGCGAAGTCATTCATCATGCCATTCGGTATGATTCCCAACACCACTTCTTCACGCGTCTTCCGGTCTGCCTGCATTAGACAATTCACAGCATCGTTCAGCGCAGAATCTCCACCAACAATAACAATTGTCTTATAACCATTATTTATCATCATCTTGATGAGACGCTCCACACTGCCAATGCTCTCGCTTTGAATCTTATCATAACTAATCAGGTTCTCAACGAGTGCTTTCTCAATACGGTCCCAACGACGCTGATTATTACTCAGCAGTCCTCCTTTCGGGCAATACAGGATGCCCCACTTATTGGCTAATTCATAATTCATAATTTATAATTCTGAGTTAATGTCAGAGTTATCAAACGAGTCCGACAATCTCAAGGATCCTTGCCACTTTATTCTCCATCGGCTGCATAGCATCTATCCAGTGGATATGGAAGCCGCGTCGCTCCATACCGCGGAACCATGTCATCTGACGCTTTGCAAACTGGTGGATGGCAATCTCCAGCTGCCGGAACATTTCATCGTAAGATAGTTTTCCGATGACATATTCTGTGATGTATTTATACTCTAATCCGTAATATATGAGATCGTCGGCAGGAATACCTCTACCAAGCAAACCGCGAATTTCATCAACCATACCCTCATCGAGACGTTGTTTCAGACGAGCCGTTATTTTCCGACGGCGTTCTTCGCGGTCGATATTTACCCCTATAATTATATATGGTATCTGAGGAAACTGACGACGTGCTGTCGGGGTGTGTAGGTTATATGTTTCTATCTCTATGGCGCGTATGGCACGCTGACAGGAATCCACATCCGTCTTGTTGTGCATCACGGAACCGGTCTTGGCCTTGAGGTCTTTCAGCATTGCCGTCAGTTCCGGCAATGTCTTCTCTGCCAACTGTTGTCTTAGCTCTGGATTTTGTGGCACTGGCGACAGCTCATAGCCTTTGAGCACCGATTCGATATAGAGTCCCGTTCCTCCGCATAGTATGGGTTGTGCTTCCCTACTCACAATATCCTGATAAGCCTTGAGGAAGTCACGCTGGTACTCAAAGAGGTTGTACTTAGTGCCTGGCTCACAGATGTCAATGAGGTGGTAAGGGATTTTTAGTCGAGACTCGAGGGTCGAGGGTCGAGGGTCGAAGGACAATGAGACCTCAACCTCGTAATCCTCAAGGTCTTTGCCTGTTCCTATGTCCATACCACGATAGACCTGCCGGGAGTCGGCACTGAGTATTTCTGCTGCCCTACCCTCCCTGATGAAGTGCGCTGCCAGTGCTGTGGCAAGACTTGTCTTACCACTTGCCGTAGGTCCCAATATCGTGATTAGCTTCTGCATTGTTATTTAGTAGCAAAAGTGATACGTTTCTGTCCCTGATAGCTGATTGACGGTTGCTTCTCTAAGAACCTAATGATTAAATCTGCCGTTGTGCGATTTATGCTTTGCCCCTGGTCTTTACGTGGAGAATCACAGATGCTTGCCACATAACTGCTGGTGATCACTTTATACAATTTCTTTGTATTCAGCTTCTTTCCGTCTGGTGTCAGGAGCTGCAAGTCCTTGAGTACTGTGGTGTCATTCTTGTCAAAGAAAACCTTGCATTGAACACCGCTGACATACGGGAACATCTTGGAATCATTGT
>JAFZVR010000098.1 GCA_017617725.1 Prevotella sp. | reverse complement strand
TTTTTCTCCTCTTCCGATAGTTCTGGATTCAGTGTCCAGAGAATAATATGCTTTACCATAATTTACAACATTTGTTTATCATGGCAAAGTTACATAAAAACGAGGGCAGAACAAAAAGAACTCGTTCTTTTTTTATGCCGAGTGCATTGTAACTTATCTAAAGTTACGATTAAGCGAGCGAAATGCAAAAGAAAACTTGTTTTTATTTTCATTGCCGAGCGGAAGTAGCTTATCAAAATTCACATACGGAGAATCGTGCGACCATTGAAGCCATCCATAGAGTTAAAAGGAGATAGATGGAGACAAAAGACAATAGTTTTTTCCTGCTATTCTTCAAAATAGTCTATGTAGAAATTTGACTATCGTCCTTTACCTACTTTATCTCCTTTACCTACTTTATCTCCTTTACCTACTTTATCTCCTTTACATGTGAAGTGAATTATGAATTATTCACAAGTGCAGGTAGTGAGGGTAAAAAAAAGGAATGAGTGCGCACCGTTATTCAAAATAATGTAGTGGACACGGTGGTGTACTTTCGGGCATGAGCGATGCAACTCTAAACTCTCAACCCTCAACCCTCCCCCCCCCATTACGTAACCCACTTAGTATCAACAGTTTCCGCACTTCAGTACGGAATGACATACGGCACGTTTCAACCTCATTATGAGGTTGGAACGTGCCGCTTTCGTGTGTAATGATAATACCATAACTGAAACTGTAAACGGCAAACCACTCTCTGTTGCAAATATTATAAATATTTTTCAAAATAACAAATACTTTCAAATTTATTTTTAGTCAAAAATCGGCTTCAACTGTCAGCTATTTAGTTAATACTCTGTGTATTAGTAATTTAACCCCTGACGGTTTATTCGCGAACTGTCAGCAACCGTCAGCAACCGTCAACTTTGCTGTCATCGGAGTTTGGATAACAAATGATGTTCCAAACAGATAGTTTGGTATTTGTAAGAAATAGTCTGACTAACAGTTTGACTATGTCTGACTGACAGTTTGGAATACTCTGACTACCAGTCAGACTAATATTTACTATTTACCAACTGCTTGATTACTATGTAATTACATTATTTTATTGTTGATAAAACTTACTTTTTATCAATCTTTATGAAAATAATGACAGTTGTATGACGGTTCAACTGTGCTACCGTCATGTGTTAACCTTTTGTTATATAGTTAGTTATCATTATGAATGACGGTTGAAACCATTTTTCTATAAATTTTATTTGGAAATTCAAAACTTAATGATTATCTTTATGGAGTAGAATTACCGTTTTGTTATCGATAGAATTTTTGTTAGTAATATGAAAAATACGAATGTAAAGAAAAACACAAATAGCAGCCGGACTGCTAAATTTGCATACAATGAAAAGGTGTTTCGTGAAAAGGCAAAACACTATCTGGTGTGTATGGTGGACACCTGTCCGTTGCGTGACCGGTGTCTGCGTCATATCGTTGGTCGGTATGTAGAGGGCGACAGTCATATCGTCAGCTCTGTTAATCCTCATTATCCTGGGGTGGGTGAAGAGTCATGCGAGTTTTTCCGTCCCAACGAGTATGTGATGAAGAAGCGAGGGATGGTGAATTTCTACCATGACATGCCCGGGCACATGGAGTACTCTATCCGTCGGCACCTTATTCGTATCTTCGGACGCTACAAATACTTTGAAATGCGCAAAGGTACGCGCCTCATCACTCCTAACGAACAGCAGCAGATAGCCGAGGTCTGCCACCTGCATGGTTGGACAGGCGACCTCCACTACGACGGTGAGCAGGAAGACTGGCTGTGGTAAATTTATGGTTCATCACAACGTGGGCAATTAGCTCCAAGCAGTTCGAAAGGTATCTGCATCTATAACGGAAAGAAAATCGTGATTAAGTAACGGGAGGGACAGACAATGAATAAGAATAATTACTTTTTTTGTTTTTCCTTCGGTTTTGCACTATCTTTGCATAGCATTAGTATGAAGATGTTATGCAGGAACAGCGGCATACATATATCGCGATAGACCTGAAGTCATTCTACGCGTCAGTGGAGTGTGTGGACAGGGGACTCGACCCTCTGACCACAAACCTTGTGGTGGCTGACGAGAGTCGTACAGAGAAGACCATCTGCCTGGCTGTGACACCATCGCTGAAAGCGTATGGTATCGGTGGCAGAGCACGTCTCTTCGAGGTGTACCAGAAAGCACGCGGCGTGGACTTTATCATCGCGAAGCCACGGATGGCGCATTACATCGATGTGAGCACGAAGATATATGGCATCTACCTGAAATATATCGCACCTGAGGACATCCATGTATATAGCATCGATGAGGTATTCATGGACGTGACGCCCTATCTGAAAAGCTATAAGATGACGGCACATCAGTTAGCAATGACGATTATACGTGACGTACTTGCACAAACAGGCATAACCGCAACAGCAGGCATTGGCACTAATATGTACCTCTGTAAGGTGGCGATGGATATCGTCGCGAAGAAGATGCCTGCCGACAAAGACGGTGTGCGCATTGCAGAACTCGACGAGATGTCATATCGCCGTGAACTGTGGGACTACCGTCCACTGACGAAATTCTGGCGTGTGGGGAACGGTATTGCACAGAAGCTGGCTCTTTATGGCATCGATACGATGGGGAAGTTAGCACGTATGTCCATACAAAACGAAGAGCTGCTCTACGGGCTCTTCGGCGTCAATGCGGAACTGCTGATAGACCATGCCTGGGGCTGGGAACCCTGTACTATAGAGGCAGTGAAAGCATATCGTCCGGAGACGAACTCCTTCAGTAGCGGACAGGTGCTGCAGGAGCCCTATAATGCAAAGAAAGCACGTGTGGTGATTCGGGAGATGGCTGAGGGTATGGCCCTTGAGTTGGTATCGAAGCGGTTAGTGACGGACCAGTTAGTGCTGACCGTAGGCTACGATGCGGAGAGTTTGACGAACACAGCTATTAGCACGAAGTATCATGGGGAAATAACCACCAACCACTATGGTAAGCCGGTACCGAAGCACGCTCACGGCACCTTCAATTTCAAGAGACCAACATCATCATCAAGGCTTATCATGAATGGTGCAGCAGAACTATTTGACCGCTATGTAAATCCCGGCTTGCTTATCCGCAGGCTAAATCTGACGACAAACCACGTGGTGACAGAAGACTCTATTAGAGAGAGGCAAATACCACAACAGCTCGACTTCTTCACCGACTACGAAGCCTTGCAAAAAGAACGGCAGAAAGAACAGGCACAACGCAACAAGGAACGCCGGATGCAGGAGGCACAGATAAAAATCAAACAACGCTTCGGAAAGAATGCTATCCTACGTGGATTGAACTTCGACGAAGGTGCTACCGCCAAGGAGCGCAATAGGCAGATAGGAGGGCATAGGGCGTAATTAAAAGTTGAGAGTTATGGAAAACTACGACGATATCATAAACCTGCCACATCACGTCTCGACAAAGCATCCGCAAATGTCGATGTGGAACCGTGCTGCCCAGTTTGCACCATTTGCTGCATTGACTGGTTTTGGCGAAGCCATCAATAAGGAATCGAGGAATCTGGAGACAGAAGACAATATCCCTGAACCCGATTACTGATTCCTCATATAAAATCTAAGTACGTCGCATTTCGTGACATAACTGTCGAGTTTTCCGGGATTTGCCCGAGCGAAGGCGCAGAGAGCAGCAAAGTCTGAGTTGTTGCGTGTGAGCAGCTCACCCTTCCAATCGTATGGGCTATGATCACCAATACCATAGAAAAAGCTCTCTTCATTAAATGGGTCAGCGGGAATGAAGGCAAGTGCAAAGAGACTCTCCTCTTTAATACTGAAATCTGTTGATTTCTTACTTACCTGTAACATCTCACGAGCCATCGCAACAAGGTCTGCCTCATGAGGAAGAGTCTTGTCGTAGAAGCCCTTGCCATAATGTGTGAGATACCAGCATTCACCCCATATAGATGCCTGATAATAGTAACGGGCCAGCTGCAGAGCAGCCTGTTCTTTCTCCATCTTCTTAGAAGTTTGGTATTTCTTTTGCCATTTTACGACTTCCTCACAATAGCGTAGCTTCGGATTCTCATATAGCTTCGCCAGATGTGCCCCTTCCGTCTGCTGACTCTCACGGAATCCCTGTCTCGTTATCCAGCGTGCCTTGGTGAAATCACGATTAGCGAGGTAGAAACTGATATTCTGTCCTTCAAGGAATGACAGGGGCACCTTCTGGAGGTATGTTATCGCCTTTTCGAATTTTGCCTCCGCGATATAGTGCGTACCTATCATATCATTAAAGAAATCCGCATCATATTTTATATTCTGTTTCACAAAACGTTCCATTTCATCGGAAGGTTTCTGCTGTAACCACTTTGCAAAGTCAACGAGTTGATCAGCCGTCATCCTATTGAGCTCCTCACTGTAATACCCCATAGAATAATTAGGGTTCCAACTACTGTCCTCATACTCTTCCGACTCTATCCCCCATAACGCATCAGCACTCGTAATAACATCGTACAGTGCTGTCACCATATTCTGGTTTCCAACTTTTTTATAATATGGTACCAATTCCAGGTATATCAGTCGCTCCATTACCTGAGTATACTGATTCTCATAGTAGTACTCGCCTGTACTTCCCTCACTCTTCCCCATCTCTTTCAGCCATGATATCTCAGGCATTATCCATTTATTTAATGCTTCCTGAGACATTGTTCCAACTGCAGCCACCATACGTATGCTACGTGCATTAGCCTTCATTCGTGGTGTACCATTCATCTCCATCGCCTCAGTTAGAGTCTGTACTGCTGCCGTACGGTCACCATAGAGATACTGCAGTTCACCAATGGCTGATTTCCACATCGAAGGATAGGGATTTTTCCCATCGTTTATTACCTGCTTGGCAAATTGTATGAAGCTCTGTACCTCGTCTTTCTTGATAACACGTGCATTGACCGTTTCTATCCACTCGGCATCAATTTCACCATTTTCATCAGTATCATCGAGTGTCTCCTGAGCATTATTTACAAAGTCCTGCACAAGGAACAGCAATGACGGAGACTTGGGATCTTCAGCATACACACTCTTTATTCCGTTAAGGTTACGATGCTTACGCAGCAGCCACTGCACACTAAGGAAGTCACCCTGCCCGGCAAAGATGTCTATAGCCTGTTTTCGCTGTCCCATGTGCATCAGTGCACCGGCATATATATTCTCCATCATCTCGCGATATACTGATTCGGGCAGTCTCTTACCAATATTATTCCAATAGTCAATATTATTCTGATGACGTTTCATAACCATATTGGCACGCATGTGGAGCAGTGCCCACTGTCCTTTCAGGCGTGTACCGTTGTATGCCAATGCCTTTTGTGCCATCTGCTCAAGAGTATGCTGTCGGGCTTGTAGTTGTTCTTTGGTAGGATAGTCCCATGTCTCTTCTAACTGTCCACTGATTTCCAGATAGTTATTCAGTTCCGTAAGGTATGTAATCATCTCCTGGTCACGCTGAGCACGGGCATAATCCATTATCTCCTGTTCGTGGTATTTGTATTCTGTAACCTGCGAATTAGTGTATTGCGCCCAAAATGCATTACAACGCTCCACTATTTTCCGCTCTTTGCAAAAACTACAATCTATAATGTCAAACAAGTAGAAGTTGTGAGTTCTCTCACACGCACATGCATTTACTTCAATGTTTGTCAGTACCAGCATAGTCACAAGTATGCCAAAAAACTTTTTCATAACCATATTCTTTGATACGTTTCACATTTTGCTTACTCATCTCATACAGTATTACCTCATCATTGGCACTCCGGCGAATGTCATCAATGGCATTCTTTGCTTTCAGAACCATGTCGAGGGATGGCTCCACCTTAACAACCGTGTCACCAGGCAACAGTGGCAGATAGCTGTCACTATGTATTATCCCTATGTATTTCTCTCCTCGGAATGCCACCTGCCAAGCATAGACAGGATAGGCACTTGCCAATGGCAGATCATAGCTTTTCAGTGCACGAAGGTAAGGTTTCACATCCGTCATGTCAAGAATAGCATTGGTACCATCTCGCTTTGTGATATCACCGGTATTATACACCATCAGCACGCCTCTGTCCACTGGTGGCACCGCCATTGATAGCTGATGCAATCTGATTGTTGCCGATAGTGCAATCCCTTTTGCTTTCGCTCTTTCACGCAACCGTCCAAGCATATTGAAATATTCCGTTTGAGTCTGTTTTGTCCAGTCACAGTCAATCTGCACCTCTTTTATGGGACCAAGGTCATGAGTATCCGTTATTTTCAGTATGCGTTCCAATAGCAGTGAGTCTAACTGCGGTTGTTGTCTCCGCATACAGTCATTCATTATATATACCACTGGTACTATCTCCACTCTCTGTGGCACAGCGGCCTCCACGCGTATTGTTGCATTCGGCTTCGCCTCTTTACCATTCATAACCACGTCGAAATAACGCAGGTAAATCCTCTGGATATTGTTTCGTTGCAGAAAAACCTGTTGACTGGAATCTACCGTAAACACCGTGCTCCAATAGTAAGCACTGTTCCGGTGCTCACCTCCGTTGCTGTCGCAACAACATAACAATATTATTGCCAACACCAAGACTGGTGTAATAATACCTTTTCTCATTGTTCACGGTTTCATGTGCAAAGCTAATTCCTTTGTTTCGTATTTCCAAATATATTAGACTATTTAAGATTGCTAATGTTTAATTACCTGATTTTTGCCTAATTATTTGGCTTATTGGCAAAAAGGGTGTAATTTCGCGCCGAAAATGCAAACCGACGCCATACGATTAGAACATCTCACCATAGGCTATGATGCGAAGCACCCCATAGCTACGGACATCAACTGCACATTGTCAGCTGGTGAACTGACGTGTCTGGTTGGTGCCAACGGAGTCGGTAAATCGACATTACTGAAAACCATAGCAGGATTGGTACCGGCCATAGGGTCGAGGGTCGAGAGTCGAGAGTCGAGGGTCGAGAGTCGAGAGTCAAGGGGCGAGAGTAACTTTCCTAAACGACTAAACGACCAAACGACCAAACGACTAATCTCCGTTGTCCTCACTGGTCGTACTGACGTACAGAATCTGACTGTAGAGGAAGTGGTTGGATTAGGGCGTACACCATATACTAATTTCTGGGGAACGCTGAAAGCCACCGATAGGCAGGTTGTTGCTGAGAGTATGGAGACAGTAGGTATCACAGCACTTAAAGACAGAGCCATACACGAACTGAGCGATGGTGAACATCAGAAAGTGATGGTAGCGAAAGCATTAGCTCAGCAGACACCTGTCATATTATTGGACGAGCCAACGGCATTCCTTGACCACCCCAGTCGCATCGCGATGTTCGAACTATTGCAGCGCCTCGCCCACGAGGAAGGCAAAGCAATCCTTCTCTCTACCCACGATCTGGAGATTGCCGTGCGCTATGCCGATATCTTTTGGGTTATGGAAAAGGAGAAAGGACTTTCAATAGTTGAGGGGCGAGAGTTGAGGGTGGAGGGTCGAGAGTAATCTCCATAAACGACCAAACAACCAATCTCCCAAACGACCAAACGACGAATCGACCAAACGACAATGAAAAAGAAACAGATATTACTCGTAAATGACATGGCTGGGCACAGTAAGGTTGGTATGGGTGCCATGGTACCTATATTGAGCTATTATGGCTTCCCGACATTCAACCTGCCTACAGCATTAGTGTCAAACACGTTCAACTACGGACTGTTCAATGCACTCGACACTACGGAGTATATCCGTGGTACACTGCCCGTTTGGCAACAGTTAGGATTCAGCTATGATGCCATTTGTACCGGTTACCTATACAGTGAGGAACAAGCTGAATTGGTTTCACAATACTGTCATGAACAGCGACAGAAAGGCACCATAGTCTTCGTTGACCCTGTGATGGGTGACGGCGGCAGTCTCTACCATGGCATGACACTGAAGCAAGTCGATGCCATGCGGCGTATGGTTGCCGAAGCCGACCTCACTTTCCCAAACTATACCGAAGCCGTGTACCTCACTGGTGAGAGCTTTAAGGAAGAGGGGCTGACATGGGAGCAGACTAAGTCACTGCTTGATAAGATACGACAGATTGGTTGTCGGTCGGTACTTATCACAAGCTGCCGTATTGATGGCAAGAACAGTGTTGCGGGGTATAACCATTATGACAACAGTTATTTCCACTTGGAATACGAAGAGATACCAGGCCTTTTCCATGGCACTGGCGACATTTTTGCTGCCGTGCTAATGGCTCACCTACTGGATGGTGTAACACTGAAAGAGAGTACACGGGCAGCCATGGACACCGTATATCACCTCATCGATCTGAATAAGGATATTGAAGACCGCAACCGCGGTATTCTTGTAGAACAGTTCCTTGGAGAGCTTAGTCATTAAGAACCATAAGGTCTTTATGGGCATTAAAGTCATTAGGAGCTGTAAAGGTCAGCCTCTCCCCCGTTACGGGATGGCTGAACTCAAGATACTCCGCATGAAGATACATCCTGTCGGCACAGTCCCCATATAACTCATCTCCAACAATAGGAGCATTGAGTCCGAAGGGATGGGCACAGTGTACACGCAACTGATGGGTACGTCCGGTCAACGGGTGCAGTCTTACCCATGCCCTATCACCTTCCGTCTTCGTAATCTTGTATTCTGTCACAGCCGCCTTACCATGCTCACGGTCAACGAGTTGTCGCGGACGATCCATAGGGTCAGGACGCAGCGGCAGTGATATCACACCCTCATTCTGTATCGGTATGCGATTTAGCACTGCCACATAGCGTTTCATCACCGTACGCTCGGTAAATTGTCTCTGCAGGGCAATGTACGCCGCACGTGTCTTTGCCAGTACCAGCAAGCCGCTGGTTGCTTGATCCAGACGATGCACTATCAATGGACTATCAGTATGTGGGTAGCGCTGACGGAAGATAGAAAACACCGAATGACGTGTCTCAATGCCCGGCACCGTGAGTAGCCCTGCCGGTTTATTTACCACAAGAACCGCATTATCTTCAAACAAAACCTCTGGTTCCATCATTTCCGCATCTTCACACACCCTCGTAGCCGCACTTTCTTGCTTATATGCTAAAAAATCAACGATTCCATCGAGCATCCAACGCAATATTGGCTTACACTTTCCACTACATGCAGGGTAGAAGTGACCATGTATGCGCAATTCATTCTCTGGATGACCTCCATACCAGAACATTGCCATTGAGACAGGTTTTAAACCATGTGCAAAAGCATATTGCAGGAGCTTTGGCTCACAGCATTCGCCTGCCCCAGATGGAGGGACCTTGAATGGAGTCTCACGGAAGATATCGAGAAGTGACCGTTCCTCGCCACGGCTATTGAG
>JAFZVR010000097.1 GCA_017617725.1 Prevotella sp. | reverse complement strand
GTCCGTCAGGTAGCTGAGCAGAAATATGAGTTTGGCTTCACGACGGATGTGCATACGGAGATAATTGAGAAGGGGCTGAACGAAGATGTCGTTCGGCTCATCTCTGCTAAGAAGGAGGAGCCTGACTGGATGTTGGACTTCCGCCTGAAGGCGTTCCGTCACTGGCAGACGATGAAGCAGCCCTCTTGGGGGCATCTGCACCTGCCAGAGATAGACTATCAGGGTATCTCGTATTATGCCGACCCGATGTCCGGAAAGTCCGGAGATTCCGGCAAGATAGACCCCGAACTCGAGAAGACCTTCGACAAACTGGGTATTCCTCTTGAGGAGCGTCTGGCGTTGAGCGGCGTCGCCGTTGATGCCATTATGGATTCGGTGTCTGTGAAGACTACATTCAAGGAGAAGCTCCGTGAAATGGGAGTCATCTTCATGAGTATCGGTGAGGCAATAAAGGAACATCCCGATTTGGTACGTCAGTATTTAGGTACGGTGGTCCCCTACCGTGATAATTTCTTTGCTGCACTCAACAGTGCAGTCTTCTCTGACGGTTCCTTTGTGTATATACCCAAGGGTGTACGTTGTCCCATGGAGCTTAGCAGCTATTTCCGTATCAATGCCCGTAACACCGGCCAGTTTGAGCGTACTCTCATCGTGGCCGATGATGACTCCTACGTGTCATATCTTGAGGGTTGTACAGCCCCTATGCGTGACGAGAACCAACTCCATGCTGCTATCGTAGAGATAATTGTCAATGAACGTGCAGAGGTGAAATACTCCACTGTGCAGAACTGGTACCCTGGTGATGCCGAAGGAAAGGGTGGTGTGTTCAACCTCGTGACGAAACGTGGTGAGTTGCGTGGTGAGGGATCGAAACTGTCGTGGACACAGGTAGAGACGGGCTCGGCTATCACATGGAAATACCCCTCATGCATTCTGCGTGGCGATAATTCGCAGGCGGAATTCTATTCCGTTGCCGTCACCAACAACTATCAGGAGGCTGATACGGGTACGAAGATGATTCACATTGGTAAGAATACCAAGTCGACGATTATCTCAAAGGGTATCTCTGCCGGCCATTCCCAGAATAGCTATCGCGGACTGGTACGTGCTACGGCCAAAGCTGATAATGCCCGCAACTACTCCTCGTGCGACTCTCTGCTATTAGGTAGCCACTGTGGTGCTCATACCTTCCCATATATGGATGTGCATAATGATACCGCCGTATTTGAGCACGAGGCCACCACAAGTAAAATCAGTGAGGACCAACTATTCTACTGTAATCAACGTGGCATACCCACAGAAGAGGCTGTAGGACTTATCGTCAACGGCTACTCGAAGGAGGTGCTCGACAAACTCCCGATGGAATTTGCTGTTGAGGCCCGTAAACTGTTGAGCGTAACATTAGAGGGAACAGTGGGGTAGGGGTCGTTTACGGTTTACGGTTTACAGATTATTAGGAAGACTTGTCAATAAGTAATTAATTATGAGTTTTGATTTTTCATATAGGAAATTAAATGTGTATAATCTGTCGAAGGAATTGGTACAAGATGTGTATGAGGCAGTATCTTTGTTTCCAAATACTGAACGGTATGCGCTTGGTGACCAGTTACGTAGGGCCGTAGTATCAGTACCCTCAAATATTGCAGAGGGAACAACCCGGCAATCGTATAAAGAGCAATACCATTTCTTGGAGATAGCCTTTGGTTCACTGATGGAAACGATGTGCCAGATGGAGATTGCCAATAACCTTAATTATATATCGCAAGAAAAGTATAAAGAGGTAGAAGATAAAATAATCAGAGTATATAAGATGTTGTCAGCTATGCAGTCAACAATAAAGAATAGAATAGAAAGTAATCACCTGTAAACGGTAAACCATAAACGGTAAACTAAAATGCTTGAAGTAAGAAACTTACATGCCAGGATTGGCGACAAAGAGATACTGAATGGTGTCAACCTCACCATCAAGGCAGGTGAGACACATGCTATCATGGGACCGAATGGTTCCGGTAAGTCCACACTAAGTGCTGTCCTTGTGGGGAATCCTCTCTATGAGGTAACGGAGGGAGAGGTGTGGTTCAACGGGAAGAACCTGCTGGATATGAAGCCTGAAGACCGTGCCCATGAAGGTCTCTTTTTAAGTTTCCAATATCCTGTGGAGATTCCTGGAGTATCAATGAACAATTTCATGAAGGCTGCTATCAATGCCAAACGTAAATATCAGGGACTGGAGCCGCTGAAGGCTGCTGACTTCATGAAGCTCATGCGTGAGAAACGTAAGGTAGTGGAGCTCGACGCGAAGCTGTCTAACCGTAGTGTCAACGAAGGGTTCTCTGGCGGTGAGAAAAAACGCAACGAGATATTCCAGATGGCAATGCTTGAACCGAAGCTCGCCATTCTTGATGAGACAGACTCTGGTCTCGATGTCGATGCTATGCGCATCGTAGCAGAAGGTGTGAACAAACTACAGACATCGGAGAACAGCCGTATAGTAATAACCCACTATGATCGTCTTCTTGAGATGATACGTCCGCAGGTGGTACATGTCCTATATCAGGGACGCATCGTTGAGACGGGAGGTCCTGAGCTGGCAACGAAAATACAGAATGAGGGGTATGAGTGGATAAAGAAGGAGGCAGTATGAATGAGAGTCTTCAATATATAGAACTCTACAAACAGGCACGCGGCATTATTTGTGAGCATTCGGCAGAGGTCATGAATACCGTGCGCGACAAGGCCTTCAATGCTTTTGCAACGGGTGGTTTTCCTACTCGTAAGGCAGAACGTTATAAGTACACTGATATCGCAGCGCTCTTTGCACCGGACTATGGTCTGAACCTCAACCGCTATAATATCCCGGTAAATCCCTACGATGCCTTTAAATGTGATGTGCCTAACCTCAGTACCTTGCTGTATTTCGTAGTGAATGATGCGTTCTATGGTCGAGAGGCGAGGGTCGAGGGTCGAGAGGCTAAAGTCGAACCCACCCCCAACCCCTCCCGAACGGGAGTGGAGCATGGGTCGAGAGTTGAAGGTGCCTTCATCGGTTCGCTTAAGGAATTTGCTGAAAAGGAGCCGACGCTGGTCGGTCGTTACTACGCCAAGATTGCCCGTACTGACAGTGATGCTGTGACGGCACTCAATACAATGCTGGCACAGGATGGTCTGCTGGTATATGTGCCGAAGAATGTGAAGATGGAAAAGACTGTGCAGGTGATCAATATCCTAAAGGCTCCCTCCCTTGCAGGGAGGGCGGGAGGAGAGTCCTCCTTTATGGTCAATCGTCGTGTCCTCATCATTATGGAAGAGGGAGCGGAGGCGAAACTTCTTTTCTGCGACCATACCGCTGATGATTCACTATTCCTCACCACACAGGTTGTGGAGGCTTTCGTGGGTGACAATGCACACCTTGACCTTTACTGCATGGAGGAGACGCATGCTAAGAATATCCGTATCAGTAATGTGTATATTGACCAGCAGAGAAACAGTCGCGTCAACCATAATGTCATAACGCTCCATAATGGTGTCACACGCAATCAGCTCGACCTCACACTCAGCGGTGAGGGAGCGGAATGCTCTTGTGACGGTTGTGTCATCGCCGATAAACAACAGCATGTCGATAACAACACCGTCGTAACACATCATGCTTGTCACTGCACCTCACGCGAATTATATAAATATGTGCTCAACGACCAGTCTGTCGGTGCCTTTGCAGGACGCATCCTTGTGGAGCCTGGTGCCCAGAAGACCGACTCGCAGATGACAAATCAGAACCTCTGTGCCACAAAGGAAGCACGGATGTTCACACAGCCGATGCTTGAGATTTACGCAGATGACGTAAAATGTGCCCACGGGAGCACTGTCGGTCAGCTCAATGATGCCGCCCTGTTCTATATGCAGCAGCGCGGTATCGCTCTCGATGAAGCTAAGCTGCTCCTGCAGAATGCTTTCATCAATGAAGTTGTTGATAAGATTGAGCTCATCCCTCTTCGCGACCGTCTGCGCTACCTTGTGGAGAAGCGTTTCCGTGGCGAGCTCAATAAATGTCAAGGTTGTAAGCTATGCAGGTAGGGTTGGAGGCACCATCTTATTATTAATATGTAACTTCGCGCACGAAAAAGAACAATATTATGCTGGATATAAGACAAATACGTGATGATTTCCCGATACTTAACCGTGAGGTGTACGGTAAGCAGTTGATATATCTCGACAATGCCGCAACGACACAGAAGCCGCGACAGGTCGTGGAGGCCATGACGGAGGAATATTATAATGTCAATGCCAACGTACACCGTGGTGTGCATTTCCTTTCACAACGTGCCACAGACCTGCACGAAGGTGCACGAGAGACGGTGCGTGCATTCCTCAATGCGGAAAAGGTGGAAGAGATAGTTTTCACTCGTGGTACCACTGAGAGTATCAACCTCGTGGCACAGACATTCTGTGAGTCGCAGATGAATGTCGGTGATGAGGTTATCATCTCTACTGTGGAACATCACTCAAATATCGTACCTTGGCAGTTGCAGGCAGAGAAACACGGCATAGTATTGAAGGTGATACCAATGACTGATGACGGTCAACTGCTTCTTGACGAGTATGAGTCTCTCTTTTCTGAAAGGACAAAGATTGTCAGCTGTGCACATGTCAGCAATGTACTGGGAACGGTGAATCCGATAAAGCAAATGATAGCCGTCGCTCATAAGCATGGTGTACCGTTCCTTATTGATGCGGCACAGAGTGCTCCTCATATGGCTCTTGACGTGCAAGACCTTGATTGCGATTTCCTTGCTTTCTCAGGACATAAGATGTACGGTCCGACGGGTATCGGTGTGCTATATGGAAAAGCAGAGTGGCTCGATAAACTACCGCCTTATCAGGGTGGTGGTGAGATGATTGCCACCGTGTCGTTTGAACGTAGTACTTTTGAAAAGGCACCGCTACGCTTCGAAGCTGGTACACCTGACTATATTGCAACGACGGGGTTGGCACGTGCCATCGATTATATCAATTCAATCGGTTTCGAGAATATCGAAGCACATGAACAGGAGCTGACATGCTACTGTATAGAGCAGATGAAGACAATAGAGGGACTGACAGTCTATGGGTCTTCTCTCGACTCTCACGATGCCGTTGTCTCGTTCAATATTTTTGCGCCTTTCCCTACAGGTGTAGGTGAACGTCCAATCCATCACATGGATATAGGTACTCTTCTCGACCGTTTTGGCATTGCTGTACGTACGGGTCACCACTGTGCTCAGCCACTGATGGACCGTCTCGGTATTCTTGGTACTGTCCGTGCTTCTTTCGCGGTTTATAACACCAAAGAGGAAATAGACTCCTTAGTGACAGCACTGCGTCGCATCATTCCTATGTTCTAATCACCTGTAAACTGTAAACTATGCTTAAGAGCCACTACTACGAAGGACTGATTGAAGCGGGATGTGACGAAGCAGGACGTGGCTGCCTCGCCGGTAGCGTCTATGCTGCTGCTGTGATCTTTCCCGATGACTATCAGAATGCTGACCTAAACGACTCCAAGCAACTCACGGACAAGCGGCGTCACCAGTTGCGAGAGGTCATAGAACGTGACGCTATAGCATGGGCGGTTGGAATAGTCTCTCCAGAGGAAATCGATAAGATAAATATCCTTAATGCCAGTTTCCTGGCGATGCATCGTGCCCTCGACCAACTGTCAGTGCGACCGGAAGCAATCATCGTTGATGGAAACCGGTTTAAACCTTATTATGCAAAGTTTACGGTTGACAGTTTACCGTTTACAGATGATTACCGTCAGGAGGCAAAACTAAATTCCTGTAAACCGTCAACGATAAACTGTAAACCTTTACCCCACACCTGTATCGTCAAGGGTGATGGTAAATACCTCTCCATTGCCGCAGCTAGTATCCTTGCCAAGACCTATCGTGACGACTATATGGATGCTCTCTCAGAAGAGTATCCGCAGTATCAGTGGAAAAAAAATAAGGGGTATCCTACAAAAGCACATAGAGAAGCCATTCGTCAGTATGGTATCACACCATACCATCGCAAAAGCTATAACCTTCTTGGTTCAGAAGAACTATTCCTCGATTTCTGACTATTCTCTCAACCCTCGACCCTCGACTCTCAACCCTCGACTCTCAACTCTCAACCCTCGACTCTCAACTCTCGACTCTCAACTCTATCTATACACTAACGTCTGCATTTTATTGTCATCAAAGAGTGTCTGTGCTATGCGCTGTAGCTGGTCTGCTGTGATGGCATCGATTTCGGTGTATATTTGTGGGATAGTCTTGACAAGACCATCATGAAGGAATGCTTTGGCGGTATCAAGCATAGCATTCTCCCGATGGTCGGAGGCTATACCAATCTGTCCTTTCAGTTGGCGTTTTGCCTGTGCCAGCTGACGTGGCGACAGTGGCTTTTCTTTTAGTTTCTGCAGCTCTTTCTTTACCAATCGCAGACAACGGTCGGTATCTTCGTGGTCACAACCGAAATATACAGCCCACAGGCCAGTGTCGCTATATGCTACCATATTGCTTTCTACAGTATATACAAGACCGCGACGCTCACGCAGACTGATATTCAGGCGTGCACTTAGCCCCGGACCACCGAGTATATTATTAAGAAGATACAGTGCAAGACGGTCGGGATGGTTGCGTGCGAATGCTTGTGCACCAATCATCACATGCGACTGATGGGTGTTGAGAGACTTTACGGTTGACGGTTGACAGTGTACAGTTGATGGTTGACAGTGTACAGTTGATGGTTGACAGTTTACATAAAGTCTATCCTGTCCATTATTCCCATTTCGCCCATGTATCCTATTTAGCTCATTCAAAATTCTCTTGTCGAGAGCACCTCCCGACATAAAGAATACAGCATTCTCAGGACGATAATAACGAGAGGCAAAACGACGGACATCGGCAGCAGTAAAACGACGCACATTCTCGATGGTTCCGAGAATATTATGACCTAACGGATGATGCTGAAAGAGGATATTCTCGAATTCATCGAAGATAAGTTCTGCAGGTGAGTCGTTATAACTCTCTATCTCTTCTACTATTACTTCCTTCTCTTTCTCTATTTCCTGCTCGGGATAGATGGAGTGGAAGACGATATCTGTAAGAATATCGAGGGCAATAGGGAGATTCTCAGCGAGACAGGCAGCATAATACACGGTCTCCTCTTTGTTGGTATATGCGTTGAGTTCACCACCAACCCTCTCAAGCGTCTGGATAATCTGTAGGGCTTTACGTCGCTGAGTACCTTTGAAGGTGGTATGCTCCACGAAATGGGCAAGACCTTCCTCACCGGACTGCTCATGGCGTGTGCCCGCAGAAATCTGAAAACCGCAGTACACCACTTGTGAGTCACTGGGGCAGTGGATTATACGGAGCCCGTTGTCAAGGGTCTTGGTAGAATAATTCACTTTACCTTTTAGCTTTTTTGTATTATCTCCTTAATTTCCTTCAAGCTATTGGCAACAGTGAACTGCTGACGGAAGCCTTCACGTATCACACCCTTGCTTTCAAGGTCGTCGAGCATTGTGAGGAGACTGTCCCAGAATCCTTTCATGTTATATATGATAACACGTTTAGAGTGATAGCCGATGGATGCGGCTGCGCAGACAGTGAAAATCTCATCAAGGGTGCCGACACCTCCCGGCAAGGCGATATTGATATCGCTATTTTCTACCATTAATGCCTTACGCTCATCAAGATTATTACAAGGGATATGAATGTCGACAAATGGTGACATGCGACCGCCTTTTTCTATTATTGACGGTACCACGCCAATGGTCTTACCGCCAGCATTATGTACTGCTTCGGCAACACATGCCATCAGACCCATATCACACCCGCCGAACACCAACGTGTGTCCGTTGTTACCAATCCAACGACCCAGCTCTTCTGTCATCGTGAAGAAGTCCGGGTCGATATTCTTATTAGCAGAACAGTAAACAGCAATATTCATGCAAAATCCTAATCTGCTTAATCACGTCTGGTGCCAAAAATACGCAACAGGTGGATGAATAGGTTGATGAAGTCGAGATATAGGCTCAGTGCTCCCATAAGAGCCACTTTCTGTGCTGTCTCGTCAGCGTCAGGTGCCATGAGAAGCATCTGCTTGATTTTCTGTGAGTCGTATGCAGTGAGTCCCACGAAGATAAGGACTGTTACGATGCTGATGATAAAGTCGAAAGCACTGCTCTTAATGAAGATGTTTACCACACCGGCAATAATGACTCCAATAAGGCTCATGATAAGGAATCCACCTAATGACGACAGGTCCTTCTTTATAGTACTGCCTACCAGTGCTGTAATACCGAAAGTCGCAGCGGTGATGAAGAAAACCCTTGCAATGGAACTCTGTGTATAGATAATAAACAGTGTTGCCATCGTAGCACCGTTTAACACACTATATACAATGAACATAATGGTGGCAGTGGTGAGAGCCATTTTCTGGATACGGGCAGAGAGCCAGAAGACAAGTCCTACCTCCGCTATACACAAAACAATCATTGCCATAGGAGTGCTGTAGATAATCTGCAGCAGTGCCGGTGAGTTGGCAACGCCATAGGCACAGATACCCGTGATGACAAGTGCCATCGTCATCCAGGTATATACTTTACGCATCAATACTGAAAAAGCCTGCTGCTTCTCCAGTTCTTGCATCTTTGAGTTGACAGTTCCGTAAGAATCCATATTTCTGATAGTTTTTATAAGAGTTTCTCTATTTCTGCTTCTATATCTTCTATCTGTGAGGGGTTGCGCACGATATTATTACCACGGTCTATGAGGTAAAATACCGGAGTGGTGGCGACAGGTGCCAGATAGGCCTGGCTGGCTCCGTTGCCATCATGGACATTTATCCAAGGCAGGGCAGCGGTCTGAGTCTTCCAGAAGTGTTCGTTGTCATCGAGTGACACCTGATAAATTTCCAGTCCACGAGAGTGATATTTATTATATATCTCACGCAAAGCCATTATAAATTCCATACTTCCTTCGGAGTCAAAGACATGGAAATTGAGCAATACCACCTGTCCTGTAAGGTCGGTGAGATGGCGAATATTACCTTTGTTATCCATCAACGGCAGGTCTATAACACCTGCTTCGTGAATTTTCGAAGGGTCAATCTCAAGGGCTGTACCTTGCTGCTGGGCTTTCAATATACGGCGGTCTTTCAAACCTTCTATCGCGATATTGTGCAGGTTCTGTCCACGCTCGCTGTTTGGGTAGTATGTGTCCCAGCTGGTTGCTACGGCAGCAAACATCTTGGCATCATCGACATTCTCATGAGGGTTGAAGAGCAGGCTGCTTTGACCGTTCACCGTGATATACTGGAACAATGCGAAGTATGCATAGGCACGCATCGGCTCCTTGAAGATATAGTTTCGGCTCACCTCATCCTTATAACTGTCGATAATCTTACGGATCAGAACCATCGTGGAGTCAACACCCATACTGTTGTCCTGAGCCACCTGCTGACAGCGTGTCTGCAAATCGATCTGCTTGAGTGCCAACTCACGTATCTTCTCATTCTCGTATGAATTGTTAACAGTATAGTTCGTGGCCATCATGGGATAAGAGGCTTTGATACTTACTGTTTCTGTAGAGTCAATGGCAATATTGATGATTTGTCCCGCTATACGCAGACGATAGAATTCAGGATTGTCGGCTTTATCACCGCTAAATGCAAAATTACCCGTTTCATCGAGTCTTATGGAGTCAACAATGCTGAATCCATCAAGTCCGTTATGCTCGAAGACAAGCAGCGAGTCTTTGGCATTGGTCAGAGTGCCTTCAATGTGGAATTGCTCTTTGCTACAGGATATAAGGCAAAGGACTGTAAGTGCGGCAACAATAATTTTCTTCATGTTATAAACGTATTTAATTAGGATGCAAAGGTAGTAATTAATTCATAATTCATAATTCATATTTTTAATCTTTTTCTTTTGTATTTCGCTCACTTAATCGTACCTCTGATACTTCGTATCGAAGGAAGGATGCACCTCATTGACCTTTGCTTACGCCGTTCCCTTATCAAGGGAACTCAAATGTTCTTCCTCGGTTTTCACTACTTTGATGCTTCGCATCGAAGGTACTTTCGTTCGGAAATAAAAAGAAAACCGTCTTTTTCTTTTGTATTTCGCTCACTTAATCGTACCTTTGTCACCGTTTTGTGACAAGGAACGGCCTTGTCGTGTAGATGTTAGATAAAAACAATAAGTATTTTAGATGAATGTAATTACAAAAAGTGTTCAGTTGCCTGATGGAAGAACCATCACAATTGAAACGGGTAAGGTTGCTAAGCAAACAGACGGTTCTGTAGTCCTTAAAATGGGAAATACCGTATTGCTGGCAACCGTTTGTGCAGCTAAGGATGCAGTTCCGGGAACGGACTTCATGCCTCTGCAGGTTGATTATCGCGAGCAGTATGCCGCAGCAGGACGATTCCCCGGAGGCTTCACTAAGCGTGAAGGAAAGGCTGGCGACAATGAGATTCTCACCAGTCGCCTCGTTGACCGTGTGCTCCGTCCTCTTTTCCCCAGCAACTACCACGCTGAGGTGTTTGTAAATGTGATGCTTCTCTCAGCCGACGGTGTTGACCAGCCTGATGCATTAGCTGGTTTCGCAGCATCAGCAGCGTTGGCTTGTTCAGATATTCCTTTCGAATGTCCTATCTCTGAAGTTCGTGTGGCACGTGTCAATGGCGAATATGTCATCGATCCTACTTTCGATCAGATGAAGGATGCTGATATGGACATCATGGTTGGTGCTTCTGCCGATAATATCATGATGGTAGAAGGTGAAATGGATGAGGTTAGTGAGCAGGATCTCCTTGGTGCTCTCAAAGCTGCTATGGATGCTATCAAGCCAATGTGTACTCTCCAGACAGAGCTCTCCAAGGAACTTGGTAAGGATGTGAAGCGTGAGTATGACCACGAGGTTAACGACGAAGCACTGCGTGAGCGCATGAATAAGGAGCTCTATCAGCCAGCTTACGATGTCACCAAGCAGGCTCTCGAGAAGCATGCACGTGCTGAGGCCTTTGAGAAGATTCTCGCTGACTTCAAGGAGAAATTCTTTGCGGAGTTACCGGAAGAGTCAGAGATTTCTGCTGAGGAATACGATGCAATGATGGACCGCTATTACCACGATGTGGAGCGCGACGCTATGCGCCGTTGCATCCTCGATGAGGGTATCCGCCTCGATGGTCGTAAGACTGACGAGATTCGTCCTATCTGGTGTGAGGTATCTCCACTGCCAATGCCTCATGGAAGCAGTATCTTCACACGTGGTGAGACACAGAGCCTCTCTACTTGTACCCTTGGTACCAAACTCGATGAGAAGATGGTTGACGATGTACTTGACAAGAGCTACATGCGTTTCCTTCTCCACTATAACTTCCCGCCATTCTGTACAGGTGAGGCTAAGGCACAGCGCGGCGTAGGCCGTCGTGAGATTGGTCACGGACACCTCGCATGGCGTGGTCTGAAGGGTCAGATTCCAGAGGATTTCCCTTACACAGTACGTCTGGTAAGCCAGATACTGGAGTCTAACGGTTCTTCATCAATGGCTACTGTTTGTGCAGGTACCCTTGCACTGATGGATGCCGGTGTACCAATGAAGAAGTCTGTCAGCGGTATTGCTATGGGTCTTATCAAGAATCCAGGAGAGGACAAATATGCAGTGCTGAGCGACATCCTCGGCGATGAGGATCACCTTGGCGATATGGACTTCAAGACAACAGGTACCCGTGATGGTCTGACAGCAACACAGATGGATATCAAGTGCGACGGTTTGTCATTCGATATTCTTGAGAAAGCTCTCATGCAGGCAAAAGCTGGTCGTGAGCATATCCTGAACTGTCTCACCGATACTATCGCTGAGCCACGTCCAGACCTTAAGCCACACGTACCACGCATCGTACAGATTGAGATTCCTAAGGAGTTCATCGGTGCTGTCATCGGTCCTGGCGGTAAGATTATCCAGCAGATGCAGGAAGATACTGGTGCTACTATCACCATCGATGAGATCGACGGCGTTGGTCAGGTACAGGTATCTGCTCCTGACAAGGAGAGCATCGATGCTGCCATCAGTAAGATTCGTGCTATCGTTGCCGTACCGGAAGTCGGTGAGGTTTACGAAGGTGTCATCCGTAGCATCATGCCTTATGGCTGCTTCGTAGAGATTATGCCGGGTCGTGATGGTCTGCTCCATATCTCTGAGATTGACTGGAAACGTCTCGAGACAGTAGAAGAGGCAGGACTCCAAGAGGGTGATAAGATTACTGTCAAACTGCTCGAAATCGACCAGAAGACAGGTAAGTACAAACTCTCACACAAAGTTCTGATTCCGAAACCAGAAGGATATGTAGAGCGTGAGCGTCGTCCGCGTCCAGATCGCAACCGCCGTAACGAACACGGAGAGCGCCGTCCACGTCCAGAGCGTAATGGTCGTCGTGAGGCGTTCAACAACAACGAGGTCCGTGAGCCGCGTGATTTCAATGACTCACTCGATCACGATTTCGATATAGACTAAAGAAAAAGGCTCCGAAAGGAGCCTTTTTTAGTGTTAGGAGTTGGGTGTTAAGGTTTTAAACACTCAACTTTTATTTTCATCTACCCCATACCCAAAGAGCGCAAAATCCCCACGTAGGGGGTCGTCAGGAAAGACAGCTGCAAGGGAGCGGGTAAGATTACGGGCAGTAGTCATCGATGCTGTCTTGCTGGTGAGAAGACCTAAGCGGAGCGACTGGTTGACAACATGCGTGTCAAGGGGCATGATAAGGCTGCGGCGATCGATGAAGTCTGCCCATAGTCCGAGGTCAACAGGTGAGTTGATGCGCGTCATCCATCGTAGGAACATACACACTCGCTTACATGCCGACTGGGTATTCTTCGGAACTACGACACTGACGCCGCGACTACCGAAATAACTGCAGATAGCATTTACCGCCGTCAACCCGTCGGTAGCATTCTGATGTACGTAATTCCCCAGAGTACAGTAATCGATGAGCAATTGCCGGAAGACACAGAGGAACTGATACATTATACTATATGTGTACAGGCGATAGAAACAAGTAGTGTCATCTTCATGAAACTGCTTCATAAACCGTCCCTCACGAACCCATAGGTAAGGCTCGCCCTCCGACCAGTCGAGAAGCATTTGTATCTTTGGCAGGAACTGCTTGCGACTGCCATAGCTGAGGCAGGACGCAAGAAACGCCATTGTCTCCTGGTTCTCCCTACCTGCTACCTGATGCATAAACCACGACGGGTCACCATTGAGGAACTGCGTGGTCTCATACTTCTCGGCATACTTTAATAACACATCTCTCATTTATTGAGCATTAATCTCCTGAAGCAGTCTGTCGGCATGTCCCCACTTGTCCATCATATAGAGGACATAGCGGATATCGACACCGATGCAGCGTGCCAGTACTCTGTCGAAGAGGATATCGCTTGCAAGAGAGTCCCAGTTACCGTCGAAGGCAAGACCGATGAGGCGTCCCTTGCCGTCAAACATCGGTGAACCGGAATTACCTCCTGTGATATCATTGTTGGTAAGGAAACAGAGCTGCAGCTTACCACTCTTTGGATCCTGATATTTACCGAAGTCCTTTGCAGACATAAGCTCATGCATGATAGGTTCTGCATAGTATTCGGCATTATTGTCAGCCTGCTTCATCTTCTCTACGATACTCTCAGCAGTGGTGTAATAGCCTGCCGACTCACCGCCTACAACGACGGGTGTTACCTGTCCATAGCTCAGTCGCATAGTGAAATTGGCATCGGAATAGTGTGGCAGGTCCTGCTCCATACGAATCTTGGCAGCGCAGAGCTTACGCTCCTGGATATCGATACTGTCTGCTATCGCCCACTGCTCATGACCCATATCGGCGTATGATGCCATAAGGTCAACACCAAGTTCCACTCCCGGGTCCTTCATATAGTTCTTTTGATTCATATAGAATTTCTGGCCTTTCTTCAACAACTTCGACTTCTTATAGAGCCATTCTGTATAGCGTTTGTAGTCGCCACCAAACTTCTTGGCAACGGTCTTTAAGCAGTCTGGGTGGAAACGTTCAGGAACTTGCGTGGCATAGTTCTCAAGCATCGTTGCCGTCAGCTCCTTGTCGAGTTCCAGATTCCACGTGTCGCTATTGTCTTCAAAATCAGCATACTGCTTCTTCGGGTTGTCCTCCGGACCTTTCACTTCTGCGCGGTTAAGTGCCAAAGCGCGAGCGAAGAACTCGCTGTTACGCCAGAAGGACTCTATCCAGTACATACTGGCAGCTTTACTGTCGCGCTGACGACTATATAAACTGCTGAGAAGGTCGAAGTCAACATTGATATTATCAGGAATCTCGGGAGCTATGGCAATGCCATTCTCTCCATTGAGGTCAACCTTACGGCTGTGAAGCCATTGGTTGATTTCATATTCATACTGCTGCTTCTGCTGTATCAGTCCGATGGAATCGATACATTTATTCATACCGATGGAGTTCTTCCAGTAGTTGGAACTGTTGGCGAAGGCTGACTCATACTGTATTCGTGTCTTCTCGTCCTGTGCCATATATTTCTTCAGTATGGCGAGTTTCTTATCACGCACCTGAATACGTATTGCATTTTCTATATCACGACGCTGCTGGATGCCGTAGCTCGACTGGTAGCGGCTGGTGGAACCAGGATAACCGATAGTCATTGCGAAGTCACCTTCGTCGTAGCCCTGTAGTGATACCTGTGCCCATCGTACCGGGTGGTAAGGTACATTATCCTTGGAGTATTCTGCCGGTCCATTGGTCTTAGGGTCGGCATAGATACGGAATACGGAGAAGTCGCATGTCTGGCGTGGCCACATCCAGTTATCGGTCTCACCACCGAATTTACCCATTGATTTCGGTACTGTGAAGACCAGACGGACGTCAGTGAAGTCCTGATAGGTAGTGGCGTAGTACTTATTGCCCTCATAGAACGGATCGATGTCAATGTGGAGTGTGGCATCGAGTTTCTTTACCGAGTCGGTCATGAGATTAGCTATGGAGTCAATGATATTTTCAATCTCATCTTTCTTGGCGTCCTTTATCAGTGCATTGATACGTTCTGTGACATCTTGCTGCTCTTTCATGAACGAAATAAACATCCCTTCGTTGGGCAACTCTTCCTCAAAGCTCTTGGCATAGAAGCCGTTGAGCATATAGTCGTGTTCCACGGTAGAGTGTTTGTTGATGGCACCGAAACCGCAGTGGTGGTTGGTGAAGACCAGACCGTCTGGTGATACAACAACGCCTGAGCAGTAGCCGCTGAAATTGACACATGCCTCACGCAATGCCTGCGGACCGTTGTAAAGCTCGTCATAGGTCATCTGGAAGCCCTCGGCTTGCATCTGCTTTAGCACAAGGGAGTCAAGGTCTGACAGTGTCCACATGCCTTCATCGGCTTTGACCGTTGAGTATTGAAAATTGAGACTAGCGAATAGTAAGACGAATAATGTTACTAAAAGTTTTTTCATCGTTGTATTGTTTTTTGTTGTTTAGTCGTTTGGGACTCCCTCCCTTTGGGAGGGAAGGGGTGGGGTCTAAAAGTACTTTCCTATCACAGGCAGGCTCTTCAGCGGAAAGTCCTTCTTTACGACTATCGCCAGGAAGAACACAATGATGAGGGTATTTAAGCACAGTGCTGCCCACATTGGCAGGTTGTGATTGGCAAGGTGCATTCCCGCAAAGAATACCATTGTGATACCTACATAGAAGAATATATCTTTCAACGGATAATTGATGGGGTAGTATTTCTGTCCAGCGAAATAGGATACTACCATTGATACTGCATAGGCGGCAAAGCCTGCCCAGGCACATGCCATATAACTGAACCGCGGAATCAACAGTATGTCAACGACAATCAGTACCACTGCTCCGAGACCTGAGAAATAGGCTCCCCAGATGGTACGGTCGGTGAGCTTATACCAGAACGACAGGTTGAAGAACACGCCGAACATGATCTCTGCAGCCATTACGATAGGTACTACGCGCAGTCCTTCCCAGTAGCTTTCACCCACGAGGTAGCGCAGGATATCCAGATAGCCGATGACTACCAGGAATGCCAGAAGAGTGAATATCAGGTAGTATTTCATCGCTATGGCGTATGTGTCCTTCTGGTCTTTCTCCTTCGACTTACTGAATACAAACGGTTCGTATGCATAACGGAACGCCTGTGTTATCATCACCATTATCATTGCTATCTTGATGCAGGCACCATAGATACCGAGCTGGGCACGTGCCTCTGTCACTGAGCCGTCATAGAAATACGGGAACAGTATCTGTGAGGCGGCCTGGTTCAGCTGTCCTGCCAGTCCCATTACCAGCAGTGGCCACGTGTAGCTGAGCATACGCTTGCATGTGGCTTTGTCGAAGCCGAAGCGGATGCCCTTCAGTTCCTTCCATAACATCAGCAATGTAGCCACCGAACATATCATATTGATATAGAACACCCATACCACATCCAGCTTGAAGCCCTCTTCATAGATGCCGAACAGGTTAATCTGCATTGCCGGTAGGATGATGAGGTATAGCAGGTTCAGGATGATGTTCAGCGAGATGTTGAATATCTTCAGTGATGCGAACTTCAACGGTTTGTGCACATAGCGCAGATATGCAAACGGAATGGCAACGAAGGCATCTACAGCAACGGTGAAGAACATCACCCATACATATTCAGGATGGTCGCTGTAGCCCATCGCACCTGCAATAGGGTGGAGGAACAGCGTTATTACTACAGCAAAGATGACAGATGTCATCAACACCAGCCGTAGCGTTGTGGAATAGACCTTCTGCGGATTCTCACCCTCCTTGCTCATGAAACGGAAGAAGGTGGTCTCCATTCCGTATGTAAGCAGGATTATCAACAGTGATATATATGCATACACATTGGTAATGATACCATACTGTCCGCCAGCGGCATTGAATTTTGCCGTTTGTATCGGTACGAGCCAGTAGTTGATGAATCGTGCAACGATACTGCTCAACCCGTAGATGGCCGTGTCTTTGGCCAGTGATTTCAGATTTGCCATAATTAGGTGACAAAGGTAGTGAAAACCGAGAGCAGAACAAAATAAACTTGTTTATTTTTTATGCCGAGGTGCATCCTACCTTCGCAACAAAGTTGCAAAGTACATAAAGTTGAGAGCAATGCAAAAGAGAACACCGTTTTCTTTTGCATTGCCGAAACGAAGTACCTTCGACGGAGCTACTTACTTTATTATGACGCTTTTTATTATGGTGCCTTCGATGATACTCTCTATTATTGCTTCACTCCCGCCTTTAGGCTTCCCCATTAACTCTCGACCCTCGACCTTCAAAGTTCCCTTCCCTTGAGGGGAGGGGTTAGGGGTGAGGCTCCCTTGACTTTCTCTAACATCAACATTCTCGAAGGTGAAGTCCTTGAGGGCATATTTGTCACTCTTTCCTACATCGAAGAAGGTCTTGCAGTCCATGTTGATATT
>JAFZVR010000096.1 GCA_017617725.1 Prevotella sp. | reverse complement strand
TGAAGAGCTATTGGTTCTCTTCTGGAACGCCAACTTATCTGGTGCGTTTGTTGGGCAATAGTCAGGAAAGCGTGATGGAATATACGAGTCAGAGCTATCCGGAACAGATGTTCATAGATTACAAAGCTGACAAGGAGATGCCGCTGCCCATGATCTTCCAGGCTGGTTACCTCACCATCAAAGGCTATGACAAGGACTTCAACACCTATCATCTTGATTTTCCCAACAACGAGGTGAAGCAAGGCTTTATCACCCTGCTGGCAAATAACTACTTAGGGCAGGAATATGAAATGACATCGACTTTAGTCAATATTGTCCGTGCCTTGCGTGATGGCGACTTGGAGCAGGTGCGTAAACTGTTCACAGGGTTCCTGGCAGAGACGCCGTACTCAATGCGTCCCAAGAAGGACCAGAAGGACCGAGAGCTGTACTTCCACTACACGTTCTACCTGCTCATGCGGCTCATCTCCTGCTACACCGTTTATACGGAGAAGCAGCTCAGCGAGGGACGTGCAGACTGCATCATAGAGACACCTAAGTATGTCTATATCTTCGAGTTCAAACTCGATGGCACAGCTGATGAGGCCCTGCAGCAGATCCGCGACCGCGGCTATGGCAAGGCCTACGAAGCCGACCCGCGTTCATTATACAATGTTGGTGCCTCGTTCAGCAGCAAGACAGGCACGATAGAAGAGTGGGTAGTAAAATAAAGATTAAGGATTATACCACGATATGACTATAAGATACTACAGAGATAAAAGGGAGAAGCAAGGTTCTAAGCATACTCTAGGCATACTCAATGAGTATGGCAAGAGTAAGCCTAGAGTATGGGTAGAGTATGGCTGGAGTATGGTTAGAGTATGGCTGGAGGCAAACATTTTATTCCCACGCTGGGAACAAAATATTCCCACGTTGGGAACAAAACATTCCCACGTTGGGAATAAAACGGGCCTACGGCTCGTCATAATGCTGCTCCTGATGATGATTTGTGGAGTAAGTGAGGTGTGGGGACAGACACCGGACCGTTCTGGCTATTATTATATCTCCAATTATAAACAAAAAGGGCATATACCTCCTAGTACCAAGGAGATAGATGGCATATTCTATCTTTGTCCTTCCACTAGTTTGTATGCTGCGGACAAGCCGTTTGTTACTGATTATATGACGGACAAAGATGCCAATTCTATTTGGGATATTGAATATGTAAGTTCTTCGGATAATGTCGACTATTATCATATCAAACATCATTCGAGTAGCAAATATCTGAAAACGAATGAACAATTAGTGAGTAACAATGCAGACCGTGTCAGGGTTCACCTTGAAACAGCAACAGCCACCGACTTTAATAATGATACTGATGGCGATTTCCTCTTCTTCTTCATTGCTGGCACTGGTAATCGCCAAGGCGCAGTTAATGTCTGTCCTAAAACCTTAAGTAGTAGATCCAACGGTGCTTCTTTTGCTCCTGCGAAAGGTAACAAAAACGACTATGCCGGTGTTGATCAAGGCACTCCTGGATCCTTCACCGGATATGATGGCAATACTATTTTTTGTGGTGGATTGATAGGTGTGTATAATTACAATGATGACAATTCATTTTGGTGTCTAGAAAATGCTCAGTGTGCTACTCCTACTATTACTTGTTCCTCGGGTGAGGTGACGATAACAAGTACAGAGGGCGCTACCATCTACTACACAACTGACGGTTCCACAACACCAGATCCAGAGCATTCTGGAGGAGTAAATGCCACTCAGGTATATAATTCTGAAAGCAAGCCGACCGTCTCTGTGACTACAACCATCAAGGCTATCGCTGTAAAGACGAATATGGTTAATTCTGAAGTGATAACACAAACTATTGTTGTGAATCCGGTGATTGACCCCATAGCAAGTGTTACCTATAATGGTTCAGAGCAAGAACCCGCGGTCACTGTGAAGGATGGCGAAACGCCCATCGATGAAGATGAATATGAAGTCACCTATACCAATAACAAAAACGTAGGCACTGCTACTGTTACGATTACAGACAAAGAGGGTGGTGATTACATCGTGTATGGTTCAACGACATTCACAATTGCCAAAGCTCCTGTGACAGTTACAGCAGATGCTAAGACGAAAGGGTATGGTGATGCTGACCCAGAACTGACATTCACAACGACAGCTCTTCAAGGAAGCGACACCCAAGCCACAGCCTTTACAGGAGCATTAACCCGTGAATCAGGAGAGGCTAAGGGTACTTATGCCATTAGTCAGGGAACATTGGCTAGTGCTAACTACGAGATTTCTTTCACGGGAGCATACCTAACAATCACTAATAAAACACTGACCATCACTGCAGGCAGCGATTCAAAAGTATATGATGGAACGGCACTGACAAATAATACTTATACGAACACATCTCTCTTAGCAGGTGATGCTATAGAGAGTGTCACAGTGTCGGGCAGCCAAACCAATGCAGGCAGTAGCGCTAATGTACCAAGCGGGGCTGTCATCAAGAACGGTAGCAACGAGAACGTGACAGCGAACTACGAAATCACCTATGTGAATGGTACGTTGACGGTGACGCCGAGACCAGTAACCATCACAGCTGATAGTGACACGAAGGAATATGATGGAACAGCACTGACCAAAAACACCTATACCAACACGGCACTTTTAGAAGGCCACAGTCTGACAAGCGTCACTGTAACGGGTAGCCAGACGGCGGCCGGTACGAGCGATAATGTACCTAGTGCTGCTGTAATTATGAATGGTGAAACTGACGTGACAGGAAACTATGCCCCTACTTATGTGAACGGTACGCTGGAGGTAACACAGAAGGCACTGACCATTACTGCTGGCAGCGACACGAAGGTATATGATGGTACACCACTGACCAAGAGCACCTACACCAATACGGCACTTGCCACGGGCGATGCCATCGAGAGTGTCACCTTTACGGGTAGCCAAACGGCTGTTGGCAGCAGCAATAACGTGCCCAGCGCGGCTGTGATAAAGAATGGTAGCGATGAGACGGTTACTGCAAGCTACGATATCACCTACACCAATGGTACACTGTCGGTAACCCAAGCATCCGTTACCGTGACAGCAAATAATGCATCAAAGGTTTATGGAGAAGAAGACCCCGCATCGTTTACCGCTACCATCACAGGTCTGGTGAATAATGAGTCTGAGAGTCTTATTTCCATCAGTACTGTAAGTCGTGCATCTGGTGAGAATGTTGGTACCTATGCCATCACCCCAGCTGGTGATGCCAGCCAAGGCAACTACACCGTGAACTATCTGGCAGGTACCTTCACCATCACCCCCAAGGCCCTAGGTGATGGCACCCGAGCTGCAGAGGGCATGACTATTACGATGACTGATAACGGAAGTGGCGGTTATACTGTTATGGTAAAAGATGGAGCAACAACTCTAACGGAAGATACACACTATACTTTGACTGAAGAAGATGATGTTGTGACGATTACAGGAATTGGCAACTACTCTGGTTCAGCCCGACTGGTCTATGCCAATGCTGCGTTTGCAACACCTGATGAAGCGCACGTACCAAGCGAGGATGGATATGCAGCAGTTTATGTGTCTGCGATGGATGTATTGGCACCTGCGGCTGTGAAGGTATATGTGGTGAAGAAGGTCAACGCGACCATCGGAACGGTGACGGTTACTGAGATAGGTTACATACCTGAAGGTGTGCCCGTGCTTTTGATGGCAGACGATAATCAGACCGGTTTCGCCGCATCACCTGTGGATTTCAATGAGACAACACCCATTTCAGATGCAGTCCGCAACAGCAACAAGCTTCAGGTTGCACCGGCAAATGGTGTAACGGTGGCTGCCACGGAAGCTTATGTGTTATATAAAGGCGAGTTCGTGCTCACCTTGGCAGGAACGATAAGTCAAGGCAAGATATTCCTCTATAACCCGAACTACACCGGGACACCGGCTCCATCTCCGGCCCCATCTCCAGCGCGATACCTGCGGATTGTAGTGGAAGAAGAGGACCCAGATGGGATAAGTGAAGAGTTAAGAGTGAAGAATGAAGAATTGGCAACTGATGATGCCTGGTACACCCTCGACGGGCGGCTTATAGATAATTCAAAAATTCAAAATTCAAAAATGCCAAAGGGGATGTATATCACGAATGGCCGGAAGGTGATAATAAAATAGGATTAAGGATTAGAGATTAAAAATTAGATATGAGATCCAAAAGATATATACGAACCATAATTGCAATGTTGATGCTCCTTTTGTATGGAGC
>JAFZVR010000095.1 GCA_017617725.1 Prevotella sp. | reverse complement strand
GTTCGTGCTACTGGCGGAAATAACGCATACCGTAACCTCATCGTGAACTCATACTGCGGTAGTAACGGCTCTGGCAACTGGAATGCGCATCTTCTCGAACCTCTGAAGAATCTTGCCTACCCGGAGGATGAAGCCCAGAACCATATCGCCTTCCAGCTTCATTATTATCCTAACATGAATAACCTATCATGGACAATGACTGAGTGCGGCACCATGCTGAGTGACATAAAGAAGTATCTTCAGAACAGGGCTCCTGTGATCTTCGGTGAGTGGGGTACGTCGAATGACCATGTGAAGGATGCGGATGGTAACTATGTGGATGACTACTACACTTCGTACAAGCAGAATAAGCTGAACTTCGCGAAGTATTTCGTGGGTGAGTGTAAGAAGGCTGATATTGCCACTTTCTACTGGATGATGCTGTCGGATGGGAATGACCGTAAGGAGCTTAAATGGACTATGCCTGACCTTAAGGATGCTATCATCAAGGGTTACTATGGCAATGAGGGCTATACCACTTCCATTGAGGGTGTTTCAGAGACTTCATCTTCAAAGATATTGAAACCACAGAAACTAATACATAAGGACAAGGTGATCATTGCAAATGGTGATGATAAATACACCATTGCAGGTACAAAACTCAAGTGAACGCATAGCGTTCGGGCTCACCATTATTAAAATGGTGAGCTTTTTTTTTGAAAAAAAATCCCACTTTCATGTAATAAATCGTAATGACCTTACGTCAAATGGTTAAAACAAGTACGACGATGGAAAGTATCGAAAAGGAATTTGCGCAATTTGTTCGCGAGCAGAAAAGCACCATCTATACTGTGTGCTATATGTTCTCTAATGATGAGGAAGAGGTTAACGACCTCTTTCAGGAGGCTCTTGTCAACCTCTGGAAGGGCTACGGGTCATTCCGTCATGAGAGTAAGATCGGGACATGGGTATATCGTGTGACGCTCAACTCCTGTATATCTTCTGAGCGCAAGAAGAAACGGCGTGTGCAGGCAATACCCCTTACTATGGATGTAAATCTGTATGAAGATAATGATGCCGACACTAAGCAGATTCGACAACTTCATGAACGTATTCAGAAACTTGGAATGGTGGACAGGGCCATAGTGCTGATGTGGCTGGAGAATATGTCGTATGACGAGATTGCTGCTGTCATAGGCATAACCCCGAAAAACGTTGGCGTGAAGCTCTTTCGCATCAAGCAACAGTTAATGAACCAAAACAACAAGTAGAACTATGGAAGAAATGAATTTGGAGGAGATGCGCTCCCAGATAACCATTCTGAAAGAAAAGGTTGATAAGCAGGCTATTGTCGATGACAAGCTCATACATAATGTTATTAATACCCATACCAGCGATATCAAGCGAAAGGTGTTTATCGCTATTGTATGTGGACTCCTAACGATTTGTATGTCACCGTTTGCTTTCCACCATAATCTGGGACTGTCATGGATGTTTGTCATCGCTACGGATATCTTAATGATATACTGTATCTCGATGGAGATGTATTATAAGAGGATGATAGCCGACAAGACTCTGATGAATGCTAGTGTATTGGAAGTGGCTCAGACAGTATCACGATTCAAGAGCGGTTATAAGCGCTATACCCTTATCAACTGGGTGGTGCTTCTGCCTATCTGGCTGATATGGATGTTTGTCGAGATGTATTTCAATTTCTCTGACAATATGGAGCTGTTCTGGGCAATGGCTGCCGGGCTTGGATTGGGAATAGTGGTTGGTGGAATTATTGGCTTGCGCCTGTTCGTCCGTATCATCGACAACGCAGATCAGATCATTAAGGAGATTCAGGAGTAGGTGTTTTAGGTTAGAAGGTTATGAGGTTATAAGGTTATAAGGTCGGAAGGTTTGTAGCGAAGCTGACCTCTAACCCTCTAAACCTTCTAACCTGTAAAAACCTTAAAACCTGAAAAGTTCAGAAATTGCCTGGAAGGCAACACTGTGAGTAACCGAGGCGCATACTCGACGAAAGGAGAGGATGCCCTCGGATAGAAAACAATCGCTCTCCTTATCAGCCTGGAAGGCTGTACCTGATTGACTCTTATACATGACCTCTCGCGATGTTCTGCCCTCCAGGCAGTAGAAGGGGTATGGGCTTTATCCCCCGCACATCCTCGTTTCACTCGTATGTACGGGGTTACTAATAGTGTTGCCTTCCAGGCAAATTCAAACTCCCGGCAGTCTCGCTGATGAGCGTTGCGAATAATAAACATGAGTTGAAATGAGCAAATGAGACAATGAGACATTTGAAAAAAGAGGGTTTCGAGGTTATGAGGTTAGAAGGTTAGAGGTCAGCATCGCTAATGAGCGTTATTCGCTAAGGCTCATCAAGCTAAAGCAAGTCCGTTCAGAAAACCATAAAGACCTTCCGACCTTAAAACCTCTAAACCTTCTAACCTGAAAACCTTAAAAAATCTCTCAAAAATACGTTTTTATACTATATAAAAGTGTGAAATAACACTAAATTGCAAAAGTTTTGGTGAAAACGTTTGCAATATCAAAAAAAAATGTTATCTTTGCACTCGTAATGGGGAAAGAGTTAGTAGTTCACCCATTATGATTGAATATTAGTTGCAATTGAAACAGCCACCGCGTTGCGAAAACGGGGTGGCTGATTTTTTTAACTTAAACTTGTTTTTGCAGCTTTTTACAGACGTGATTTCTCATCATTTCCTGCACCGGTACCTTTATATTTGCTCATAGTAGCATTGAAATTGTAGCTTAGGGTGATACCTACAGCTTGAGTATATGTATATACCTTCTGGGCGGTTGTTCCAATACCATAGTATGTGGTCATGTTGTTTCGTGCAGAGCGGAAGATGTCGTCGGCATACAGGGTGGCAATGAGGTTGCCCTTGAGGAATGTCTTCTGCACACGGGCGTTGACAGAACAACTTGTGCCGCGATACATCAATCCCCAGTGGTTGCTGCCGGTGTAGTTGATATCGAGCAATGCCTTGGTGGTTGCACCGAAGAAGAACCAGTTCTGAAGGCGTGCCGAGAACTCAGGCTTGTTCAGCTTCTTCGGAGCACCATATTTCTCAGCATCGAAATTCTGTTGATAGTAGTGCAGGGTGGTGATAGGCTGCCAGAAACCAATCTTCGGGGATGCCGTGAGTGTGGCATATACTCGATCCTGATGGTCGAAGTTCTCAGGCGTAAGGATTATGATTTCATTCTCCTCGTCGTATATCTTGCCTGTGTGTGAAGAGAAGTCGTTCTCGCGTGTAAAGCCTGTTGCGAAGTTCAGCCACGCATAGGTAAGGAGAAAATCGAGATTGTTATGGACGGAAGGGCGTAATTGCGGATTTCCGCCTTCGTAGAACATACGGCTGTCATATACTATTATGGAGGACAATCGACCGTATGACGGACGTGTGATGCGTTTGTTATAGCTCAGCTGCGCGCTCCACTTGCCTTTTTGCCATGCGCCTGAGATGGTAGGGAACCAGTCGTTGTAGGTGCGGCTTGGCTCAGTCTGCTTGATGCCGAATGATTTGTAGTTTGTTGATACGTGCTCATATCGCAGACCTGCATTCATGCGCCATTGTCCCAGTTGCATCTGATATTCTGCAAAGCCTGCAATGTTCTTTTCGTCCGTTTCATTGTCAGACTCAGGTATTATGTTCTCCTTATTATAGTTGTTGCCATTACTCTGGGTGCTTGTCACCTCCGAGCCACCGCTCAACTCGCCTTTCCATACGGGATAGGTGAGAACCAGCTTTCCTGCTGCCATCGTGCGCTTGTCGATGGTGTTGGTCGTGATGGGGTGGTCGCCGAATTCTATGCTATGCTCGTATTGATTGTTGTTGTTCTCCGTTTCACGTCGCAGCACCGTGGCATTGAGGTCGATACCAAGTTTTCCGACCTTGCCTGTATAGTATGCGTTCAGTTCCCATATTGGTCTGTTTGTTTCGCGAATGTCCGTTTCCAAAAGCGCAACACCATGGTATTCACCATTTTTCTGATACTGCTGCTCCATTGTTGTCTTGAATATGCTGGAGAAGATTTTCTGCGAAGAGAAGCTCAGACCTACCGAATGGTCGGTGTTGAAGTCGTAGCTAAGACCTCCCTTGTAATGTAACGTTGTCCATGTGCTCCTTACAGGAAGTGTAACTTTAGCATTAAACACATCCTTTGTGATATGAATTTCCTGATCAACGTCCTGGTCTGCGCTGTAATTTCCGTTGTCGAGGGCAATGTTGGCGAATGCTTCCAGTCCGTTGGTGCGGTATTTCAGGGTGAGGTCGTCATAGTTATACCACTTGTTGTTGAGGCGTGACTGGTTATAGAGAGAAAGGCTGAAACCGTCGCCCTGTGGCTTCAAGGTCTTGATACGGATTACTGCATTTACCTCTGCATTATACTTGGCACCCGGAGCGGTGATAACCTCCACATTCTTGATGTCGGCGGATTTCAGCATCTTCAGTTCGTTTGTGCCAGTCACCTTCTTATTGTTGATGTAGATTTCTGGCTCGCCCTTTGCGAGAACCTCGAACTTGCCATCGCGTTTCTGAACCATAGGAATCATAGATAGGAGGTCATCGGCTGTGCCTACGTCGTGAAGTACGGAGTGCTGCACATCGACAGCCATTCCGCCAGTCACCATCTTATACTGAGGAATCTCGCCCTTAATCTCCACGCCCTTGATTGTGTAGGTCTCAGGCTGGAGGGTGATAGTGCCCATCTTGCCCACGGCAGCATTGCGTATTACGGTCTTGTAGCCGATGGTGCTAATCTTGGCTATGATGTGCTTCATCTGGCAAGGAATGACGAAATCACCATTCTCGTTGCTCACGCCACCAGTGATGAAGGAGGAGTCGGCAACAGACAGAAGTGATACATTGGCAAATGGCATTGGAGCGCCTTTTTCATCAACGATGTGACCGGAGAGCTTGGTCCCCGACTTCTGTACGCACTCGATGTAGATATCCTTCCGTTCGAAGGTGGTGTGCATAGGATAGAAACCGATTACCTGTCTTACGGCATCTTCAACAGAGGCATTACGTATGGATGTGGTAACGGTGAAGTCCTCCAGTTCATCAAAGATGAAATGTATCTTGTAATTGCTCTGAGCATTATCAATCCAGATGAGCGCGTCGGAGAGAGACGTGTTGCGGAAGGTATGCGTCAGGCTTTGTGCCTTTGCTGCCGTTGAGGCGAAAAGGAGGAATAACAGGAATAAGCCCCCCAACCCCCCAAAGGGGAGTTTCTTTATTATATTTATTGTGAAAGACATATTGATTACGAATTTACGTTACTTATATCGTTTGAATTTTATTGAGTGATCTTACCCGCCCTCAGGTCACGGACGTACTGACAGAAACGGTCTACGAGGTCTATACCTTTCTTGTTCGGCACATTGATGAGCGAGGCACCGTTATTGAACTGCATCACGGTTGGCTTCTGCTCGTCAAACACAGGCCAGGCAGGTAGTCCTTCTCCATTAGGGTTGCCTCCAGTCTTGGCGAAGTTCACCCAGTACTGCTGCATCAGGTCGCTAACCTTCTTTTCCTGCGGATATCTGTCACCCTTATTGTCGAAGGATCCATTCAGATACAGTATGTCATCAACATGGGCGGCACCACGACGGTTGCTTTTTGCATAGACGGTGGTATCCGACTTCTGGGCGAGGTAAGCCACATAGACAGAACTCTTTCCTGTCTGTTTCTGCAAGGTAGCCCATGCGTATGCAGGCCATCCGAAATTCAAGTCACGAGCTATGTCACGAAGGTTGTCAAGGCGCTCCTCGGGAGTGCGGCCCGGGTAATAGGCTTTCAGAGTATCGGCCCAATGGCCTGGCAGTTGCCCGATTTGCTGGTTATACATTTCTTCGCTCACCGATTCGATTTCTGTGGCAGCCTCGTCGCTGTTGTGCATAATCAGTACAGGCACATCATTGTATTCGCCTTTCTGATAGAGTTCGTAGAGAGGTGCAGTCATCACATAGCCGTCGATGATTGGAGCACAGCCCATGAAGTTCACGTCATTGCCTGTGAGCGACTTGGCATCCATCTGTCGCATCTCTTCGATGCTCTTTTTCTGCAACTGGTTCATAAACATATTACCAACCATCTGGGCTGTTGCCTGATCCATGAGACTCAGAGGCGACATGAAGGCACCGCTCTCACTGATGCACGCACGGAACAATCCCTTTGCCAAAGGCGAAGCACAGAGGATATTGCAACACATAGCACCTGACGATTCACCGAATATTGTCACCTTTGCTGGGTCGCCGCCAAAGTTCTTGATGTTACGCTGTACCCATTGCAGGGCGCAGATCAGGTCGAGCAGACCATAGTTGCCAGAATGTCCCTCGGGATTCTCCTTTGCCAGTTCTGGATGCGCAAGATAGCCCAGAGCACCTGCACGATACCCTACAGACACGGTGACAACACCACGACGGGCAAGACTCTGCCACAGTTCTCCGCCATAATGCTCGGTACGGAAACTACCACCATGAATCCATACCATCACGGGCAGGGCCTCGTTTTCCTTCTTGGCTGGAGTTACCACACTTAGGTAGAGACAATCCTCGTCCATCATGTCGTATTTCACATAGCTCTTTTCCGGCTGCGGAGGCCACTTGGCTGTCTCCTTTGCTTTGAGCGCACCCTTCCATGACTTTGCAGGCTGGGGAGCCTTCCAACGCAAGTCGCCAACTGGAGGTGCTGCATAGGGAATGGCATAATAACACGCGAGGTCATTACCTTCGAGTACACCCTCCACATCACCCGTTTCTACATGAGTCTTCAGTAGTGGCTGGGCCTGAATAGTCATCATGACCAATAGCCCGCATATAATAGATAATAGTTTTTCTTTCATTTTTACAGAGTTCTAGGTTTACGTCTTACGTTTTCCGGCAACCTCCCTAAAGGGTGGGAGGAAGAGGTTTTATTCTATAGTTATTGTTCCGTCGGAGAGAGTGAGGTGTACTTTCTCGAAGTGGTTGATACGGTTAACTATATCCTGCAGTTTGTCGTCAGCATCCCATGACAGGTATAGGCGTATCGTGCGGGCTTTCTCGTTGCTGAATACCACTTTCACGCCGAAATCCTTTTTCAGCTGATTCATGATTTCCTGCAACTGCACGTTGTTGAAGTTCTGGGCAGTCCTTACGGTATCTTGACCCTCTATATCCCCCTTAAAGGGGGACTTTATAGTACCTTCTGGCTCTCCCACTTTAAGGGGGAGCGGGGAGAGGGTCTCTTCTTTCTCTTTAAGTGCGAGATGATAGATAGCGGCGTATGAAATGCCAGAGAGTGCGGCAAGAATAGCTAATGTGGCAGCCCATTGCAAAGGCTTGCTCCTATGCTGCTGTTTACTCTGTGTCCTTGTCTTGAAACGTTGCCACTCCTTATCCACATTAGGGGTAGGGATGTGGGTATCTTCGAGCATCTTATCAAGCTGCTCTTCGTTATATTCCTCCGAATGTAGGAGTATGCGGATTTGTTCTTCTTTGTTCATGCTTCTTTGCGGTTAAATGTGTTACGCAGTTTTTTCATTCCTTGCACTAAGTGCTTGTTTACGGCTGATAGACTTATGCCGAGCGAGTTGGATATCTCCTTATAGGATTTCCTGTCGTCGAAGTGCATGTGGATGATCTTACTTGTCTGTGGGGTGAGCCATCCGTCGATATAGTGGCGTATTATCTCGATAAGCTCATCGTCTGGTCTTCCCTGCCATGGTTCCGGGAATTCCATGTCTTGCGTGTTTGCTATCTGAGTCTCAACTTTTCTGTGCCTCTCCCATTGCGCAATTATGTTGAGGCAACGATTCCTGACACAAGTCAGAAGAAACGACCGTTGAGATTCTTCACGCAACACAACCGTACCATCCCACAGACTTGCAAAGACATCCTGTACGGCATCTTTTGCCTCGTCCTCATCGCCCAACAGGATATATGCCACTCGGTACATCCTGTCGTATTCAGAATGGAAAAGCTGTTCAAACTGTTGTTCTTTTTCTTTCATCTT
>JAFZVR010000094.1 GCA_017617725.1 Prevotella sp. | reverse complement strand
TTGTGATTATATGTGCTGTCCTGTTGTGTCTGTGCTACACCGATGTTGTGGCATAGCATAGCAAGTACAATAGTCATGAGCAGTCTGCCTTTGTGCATATAGCTCTTTGTAATATTAGGAAAATAGTTTCTATTCATCTGGGAAAAGATTCAATTGTTGGCTCTGACCATGCGGTTCCGGAGTTTCTGGGACTTCTAGATTATCTAGATTTTCTAGAACTTCTGGAGTTTCCGGTTCTTCCGGGAATCGTGTTGGCTCCAACTCCTCTATTTTCGCCACGTTCCATGTGGTGATGCGTTTTCCTTTCGCCCTGAAGCCTTTCACGCCGATGAACTGCTCCACGTCAATCTCCATTGCTGGACGTGTAGCATCATCGCCACCGAAGGTTACTTCGATACGTGGGAATACAATGTCGCTGAGGAGAATCAATACCGACTCGCCCTCTTTCGCAGTGTTCAGACTCGCTGCTACGCTGTCTCCGACGAAGTTCTGTTTTTTCTTCGTCGCCTCCATGTAGAACCTCTTCACATACGGATAGTTCTGGTTGTCGGCATCATATACAACAGCTGTCCATACCTTATGTTCGTCGAATTTCTCTATGCGAAGGATATTATCCTCATAGTGGTTATTCGGATCAAAGTTTGTAAGGTAGAAATCACCATTCTTCAGTACTACGAGGATGCTCTCGTCATCGCTGAACTCACCGATGTAGTTGCCATGCTCTTCGTAGTTGATTCTGTTTACGTCAGGGTCGAACCACACCTTACGTCCACCGAGTGTGGAGTGTCCGTGGCTCTTCAGTCCTATGCGGTGTACGGGTTTCTTCGTCAGTAGGTTACCCTTCGATGCACGTCCTTTGATGAGCAGTTCCGAGAAGTCTTTCTCCAGGAATATGTTCATCTTGCGTTTTCCTGCCTGTATTGCGGCATCGAGCGTCACCTTTATCGTCTCGGCCTCACCATTGGGATTGGCGGTGAAGTACATTATCTTCGAGCCTGGCGTACCCTGTGTCAGGTCATACTCCTTGTCGCGTGTTATCGACGGTACATTGAAACGCTTCATGAAGCAGTAACCCTTCTTACCGTCGCGATATACTACATTGTATATTGTGCGTTTGTCGTTTTTCTTGAATACCTGCACATGGAGCACGTTTTTGCCCACGAACACCTTGTCGGCAACGCGGATGACTTTATACCTACCGTCTTTATAGAAAAGGATTATATCATCGATATCCGAGCAGTTGCAAACGAACTCGTCCTTCTTCAGTCCTGTTCCTATGAAGCCCTCCGTGCGGTTGATATACAGCTTTTGGTTGGCTTCTGCCACCTTTGCTGCGACAATCGTTTCGAAGTTTTTTATCTCCGTGCGCCGCTCGTGGTCGCCACCATATTTATTCTTAATGAACTCGAACCATCGTATGGTGACTATTGTCATACGACCTAAGTCCTTGTTGATATCAGCAATCTCAGCCTCAATGCGCGCGATGAGCTCCTCGTTCTTGTCCTTGGAGAACTTCGCTATGCGCTGCATCTTTATCTCTAAGAGTCGAAGGATATCCTCCTTACGTACCTCGCGTATAAACTGTGGATAGAATGGTGTGAGCCTCTCGTCAATATATTCACACAGCTGGTCGGTGTTATTTGCATTCTCAAAGGGCTTGCCCTTATAAATCCGTTCTTCGATGAAGATACGCTCCAGCGAGGCGAAGAAGAGTTGTTCCTCCAGCTCGTGCTTGCGAATCTCCAGCTCTTTACGCAGCAGGTCTTTGGTATATTCTACCGATGAGCGCAGCACATCGCTAATGGTGAGGAACTGTGGCTTGTTGTCAACGATGACACAGCAGTTTGGCGATATGTTTATCTCGCAGTCACTGAAGGCAAAGAGTGCATCCAGAGTCTTGTCCGATGATACACCAGGTGCCAGATGAACCAGTATCTCTGCTTCTGCGGAGGTGTTGTCCTCCACTTTCTTTGCCTTGATTTTCCCTTTCTCAATAGCTTTCAGTATGGAATCAATGAGTGTGGAGGTGTTCTTTGAGAACGGTATCTCGCGTATGACGAGTGTTTTGTTGTCCAGTTTCTCAATTTTCGCACGTACCTTCAAGACACCACCGCGTTGTCCGTCATTGTATTTCGACACATCGATACTTCCGCCCGTAGGGAAGTCGGGATAGAGGTGGAACTCCTCATTTCTCAGGTAGCTGATAGCTGCATTGCATATCTCATTGAAGTTATGCGGTAGTATTTTTGACGACAGGCCGACGGCGATACCCTCAGCACCCTGTGCCAGCAGCAGTGGGAATTTCACGGGGAGCACTATCGGCTCCTTGTTCCTGCCATCGTATGACAGCTGCCACTCTGTAGTCTTCGGATTGAACACAGTGTCTAAGGCAAACTTAGACAAGCGTGCCTCTATATATCGTGGTGCTGCGGCGCGGTCTCCAGTAAGGATATTTCCCCAGTTGCCCTGTGTGTCGATGAGCAGGTCTTTCTGTCCCATCTGTACCAGTGCATCACCGATACTCGCGTCGCCATGCGGGTGGAACTGCATAGTATGTCCCACGATATTCGCCACCTTATTATATCTGCCGTCATCCATGCGCTTCATGGAGTGCAGAATGCGTCTCTGTACGGGCTTCAGACCGTCTTCGATATGTGGCACAGCACGTTCCAGTATCACATAACTGGCGTAGTCGAGGAACCAGTTCTGATACATACCACTAAGGTGGTGAACCGCTGATGCGTCAAAACGGTTCACCGGTTTATAGTCTGAGTGTTGTTCTGTGTCCGAAGTCTCCGGAGTCTCCGGAATTTCCAGAGACTCCGAACTTGCCGGGCTATTTATTTTTTCGTCGTCCATTTCTGTTTATTCGTCTCTGATTATACGCCCATAATCCACTTCACGAGTAACATTACCACAGGTATTGTCACAACAGCGATACCGATGATGTCGAGGATTATACCAGCCTTTATCATCTTCGTGATAGGTATGTAACCGCTCGCATAGACGATAGCATTAGGCGGTGTAGATACAGGCAGCATGAATGCCAGTGATGTTGACAGAGCCATTACCACACATACTGGTATCGGGCTAAAGCCTAATGATACGGCTGTGGCTACGGCGATAGGACCCATGAGGTTGGCAACGGCAGTGTTTGATGTGAGCTCAGAGAGCAGGAGTGATGTTACAGAGAACATTACCAAGAATACCAGCTCTGACGGGTTACCACCCATAGCATTCTTCAGGTTGTCGCCAATCCAGTCAGACAGTCCTGTAGAGAATACCATACCGCCAATAGCCAGACCACCACCGAAGAGTAGCAGTGTGCCCCATTCGATACCAGCGACACCTTCCCTCCACCTCATAGTGGTCTTGCCTTTCTTTATGTCGGTAGGTATGAGGAACAGTAGGAGACCTCCTACCATCGCAGCAATTGACTCTGGACAATATTTGTTGTAAGTCTTAAGTATCTCTGCATCGTGACCGAATACCATACTCAGAACACCAGGCAGTATCCACAAGGTGACAGCTACACAGAAAGCGATGAGGGTGTTCACCTGTGCTGTCGTCCACTTACCCAGTCCGTCAACCTTTGAGCGTATGAATTCACGTGCACCATCGATATGCTTCACGTCTGACGGGAACATCTTCATCAGTACGAAGTATGTCATTATGAAATAGAGTATCATAGCTACGCCACCCCACAGCATCCAGTCGAAGAATGTTATCTGAGGAGAGTCTGGAGCCAGGTCTCTGATGAATCCCATCATGATGATGTTCGGAGGAGTACCAATAGGTGTGAGCACACCACCGATAGAGCAGGCATACGCCGTCATAAGCATCAGACCCGTAGAATATTTGTAAGTCTTCAGGTTGATCTCCTTGCCGTTGGCAGCCATCATCTCACGGATAGCCTCGAGCAGGCCCAGAGCTATCGGGAACATCATTGCTGCCGTAGCGGTATTGCTTATCCAGCCAGAGCAAATCATACATGCCAGACCGATGGCAAGGAAGATACGGCGTGGCCGGTCACCCACCCATTTCATCGACATGATGCCATAGGCAATGCGTTTGTCCAGTCCGTTTACCATCATACCTTTCGCAATGAGGAATCCACCCATGAACAGGAAAATCATTGGGTTGGCAAAGGCAGAGTAGGCATCTTTTGCCGATACAACACCGAAAAGGACGCAGAGGGTTGGTCCCAAAACAGAAGTCACTGGTATTGGTACTGGTTCTGTTATCCACCAGAACGCAACGAATGTGACAATGGCTAATAATTTGTGGGCTTCAGGATTATCTGCCAATCCAGCAATTGGGGTGAAATAGACTAAGAGAGCACATATAGGACCACAAATGGCACCGAAGAAATGGCGTCTTCTATCGAATTTAGACTCTGCGCTTGTTGCGGCTGTTGAAGGGCCTTGTGTATTCTTTAAATCGTTCATAGCTTACTCTTTTTCTGTTGCTGTTAGCTTATATGTCGATTTCCCAATCTTCTCGCTGTTGAGCTTCTCAAGTTCGATGATCCCTTCACGACGAGCCTTTCCGATAAGCTTCAGTGCCATCTTCTCGTTGACGCCAAGATGATATTTCAGACCTTTTATAAGCCGGTTCTGACTAATTGCGTCCTCTCCCTTCTCCTTAAAAATTACTTTGATAATACTTCGCAGTTGGTCAACATTTTCATGGAGACTCATTCTGTGCTTGTGCTTGTAGATGACGAGTGCAATTCCAATGAGGAAGACTGCACCAATGATAAAAATACTTGTATTCATAGTAAAAAAGATTAGTGTTTATTTAAGTTTCAAGCGCAAATGTACAAAACTTTTTAATAAAATGCCCACATAACGGAAAAAATATTTAATTTTGCAGCCGATTATCCCGCGACAGAAACAAAAACAATACAATATGAATGATTTAAAACAAGAAACAAAGCCTGCTGCAGCGCAGCTCATGGACAATAATGATTCGAAATTTGACCGTCGGCGCCGTATCATCGGAGCCATTTGCGGTCCTATATGTGCACTACTTGTATGGTTGACGCCTATCGCGGGTCTCTCCCCGGAAGCTCACCATCTTCTGGCTGTCGTCACCCTCGTGGCATTATGGTGGATAACTGAACCAATACCAATACCTGTTACGTCGCTTGTCGGACCGACGCTTTGCGTCATTCTTGGCATAGTGAAGATGAAGGAAGCTTTTGCCGCCTTCTCCAATCCTATGATATTCCTGTTCATGGGAGGTTTTGTGATAGCTAAGGCCATGATGGTAAACGGACTGGACAAACGTATTGCCTATGGCATCATGTCGATGAAATGGGTGGGTGATTCGCCGCGTCGTATCTTCCTCGCAATTGGTTTGGCATGTATGCTCTGTTCTGGCTGGATAAGCAATACCGCTACGGCAGCAATGATGTTCCCGATAGCTCTGGGTCTGCTTGAAGCCATCCGTGAGATGATGGCAGAGCGTGGCAAGGAAATCAACCTGCGTACCTATAAGTATGCTACGGGTCTAATGCTTATGACGGCGTATGCCTGCTCTATCGGTGGTGTGCTCACACCTATCGGTACTCCTCCGAACATCATTATGCTTGGTTTCCTCGATGAATTGGCTCATATTCATATCTCTTTCTTTGATTGGATGATATGGGGCTTTGTAGCTATGGTGTGCTATTTCGTCATTGCATATATTGTGTTGTGGCGCATGTTCCCAGCAGACATCAAACATATTGAAGGTGCACAGGAGCTTATTGCAGAGAAGGTGCATGGTCTTGGCAAGTGGACTTTAGCACAGAAGAACACCCTTTTTGCTTTCCTTGTTGCTGTAGTCCTCTGGGTTACTCCAGGTGTCATCAGTATGACGGCTGGTACGGAAAGTGAGCTTCTCAAGACATACAACCGCATACTACCAGAGGCGGCAGTAGCTATGATTGGTGCTCTGCTTCTTTTCTTCCTGCCTGTTAACAAGAGCTTTAGCAAGACGACTCTCAGCTGGCGTGATGCCGTTGGTGGAATAGAGTGGGGTACTCTGCTCCTCTTCGGTGGTGGTCTGGCTATGGGTGGTATGATGTACAGCACAGGCCTTTCTGAGTGGATTGGTCAGCTCATCATCGAAAGTCTTGGCGGTAATCCTCCACAGATACTCTTTATCGCTGTCTTCTGTGTGATGGCATTGCTTCTCTCGGAGCTCACGTCACACACTGCAGCCACGAACATGATTGGTCCGTTAGCCATAGGTGCTGCTCTTTCAGCAGACTTCAGCCCCGTTCCTGTTGCTGTAGGTATAGCTCTGTCATCGTCACTTGGCTTCATGCTTCCTGTATCAACACCGCCTAATGCTATCGTTTATGCAAGTGGTTACATCCCAATCACAAAAATGATAAAGACCGGTGTTTACATCGATTTCATCGGCATTGCCGTCGTTACTATACCTATAGTTCTCTACCTGGTAAACTGGGTACTGGGCTAAAGATACCATTACGCAACTTTTGTAAATTAAAGGAGTTAAGGGAGATAAAGGAGATAAAGGACGATAGTCAATTTCTCCATGGATAATTTTGGAGAATCGCGGCAAAGAACTATTGTCTTTTAACTTCCCAGCGAAGCGATAACTTCCTCTAACTCCTTTTAACTTCCTAAAAGTTGAGTCTATGCGAAACTTAAATAAGGATTATTTCCCGATAACGTTTACGCAAAAAAAAGTCCATTAACTATTATTCATTAAAAAATATTTCGTAACTTCGCAACCGAGTATATATGCTCACTCATGCTTGCTTATAATTCTAATATATAATGTAAACTAAAACAAAGCTACAATGAAACAAAAATTACTAACTTTATTTGCGCTACTGTGCCTATGTGTCACGGGAGCGTGGGCACAGAAGATCATTTCTCTGGTTCATTGCCAGTTTTTGGTACTGATACAAAACCAGGTACCGACACAAAGTACGGACGTACTAGTGACTCAAAAGAAGTCACGGGTGGAATTTTGTCATGGTCTGCTATTAACAGTGGTAACAAAACTTGGAATAACAAGGTGTATTGGAAGTTTGATGCTAGCACATATGCTAAACTGACGTTGTCAGATGGTGCATTCCAAGTCGGTGACGTACTTAATGTTGATATTGGAAATCAGAATTCGAGTAGCAAACAAATAGGATTTGCACTAAAAGCAAAACCAGATGATGGTGGTAACATTAAAGCAGAAACAGTAGCTGGTAATACTGCTACTATTATGGAATATACATTGACAGCAGATGATATTGATGCAGATGGCTCAATAAAGATTTATCGTGCTGGTTCTAATGCATCAGATGCTCGATTCTATAGTTTTACTGTAAAGCGCGCAGTTCCTATAATCACCACTCAGCCACAGAGTGCAGCTTACGCTACTGGCGACCCAATTGCAGCTCTGACAGTAGAGGCAACAGCTTCTGCTGGTGACCTTTCTTATCAGTGGTATAAGAATACAACGAATGAAGCTGTTGTTGATGCTGATCACCTGATTAGCGGTGCAGAGAGTGCTTCTTACACTCCGACAGAAGCCGGTTTTTACTATGTAGTTGTAACAGATGGCAATGGTTCTGTTACCTCTGATGTTGCTGAAATTACCGTTTCTGCTGCAGAGGCTCCAACAATCAATGTTACAGGTGCTCCTGCAGATGCCGTACTCGTAGGTACAGAAGTTATCCTGACCGCTGAGGTCACAGGTACTCCTACTCCGACCGTTACATGGTATGACAATGCTCAGAATGCACAGCTTGTAGGTACAGGTGCAACATTTACCGTTCCTACCGATAATGCCGGAACTTACCAATACTATGCAGTTGCTTCTAATGGCATAGGTACTGATGCTCTGTCAGAACTTCAGACCATCGTTGTTAAGGAGCAGGTGGCAACTCCGACTATCACTCCTAACGGAGCATACTTCGAGGAGTCACAAGATGTTACTATCGAGTGCACAACAGAGGATGCTACCGTCCAGTATTCTATTGACAACGGTGCTACATGGATTGACATGCAATCTAAGAAGTTAACCGTAACTGAGACAACTACCATAAAGGCAAAGGCTGTAAAGGACGGAATGATTGACAGTGAGATAGCAACAGCTACATTCAATAAGGTAACACTCGTTGAGCAGACTGACGTAACAGGTGCTGCAACATGGGATTGGAGTAAGTTCGGAAAAAAAGAAATTAAATTTACCGACACTACGACACCTAAAAAGAATGATTTCTTCGTATTGCAGAATGTAGTTTCTTATGGATGGTGCTCTTCTATCGATGCTGATTTCGGTGATGCTACACAGCTGAATGTTAGTGGTGAATATGCTGTTCGCGACAGCAAGTATTTCCAAGGAGGCTATGTCAAATTCAACACCACAGTTCCTGGTACATTAGAAATAACATATTCTAATACTGGTAGCCGTACTGATGAGGACCAGCGTCGTTTCGTGAATGTTAATGGTACGAACTATGGTGAAGGTACAATGAATGCTACACCAGTAACAACAAGTGATATTCCTGTTGCTGCCGGTGAGGTAACCATTAAGGGTACATTGAAGGGTGATGGATCTGACCAGTATCTGCGTATCAATAAGATAGTCTTCACTCCGCTATCTGATGACAACGTAGATGTAGTAAAGGTTACTGACGTGAACTACGCTACATACGTGACAACAGCTAATATTGACTTTACAAAGACTGTTGGTGTGAAGGCTTATAAGGTGACATCTGTTAATCCTACTATCCAATATGAAGAGGTGAAAAAGGCTCCTACAGGTACTCCATTGCTGATAGCAGCAGAAAGTGCTTCTTATATCCTCCAGGCTGCTGATCCTACATCTGTACCTGCAGAGGTAACAGATAACCTCCTGAAGGCAGCTGACAACACTGTTGGTGACGGTCAGACAATCTATGTT
>JAFZVR010000011.1 GCA_017617725.1 Prevotella sp. | reverse complement strand
CCTCCACTTTCCACTCTCCAACATTTGCCACTCGGTTCGGTCCTTCCTCCCATCGTGCCACCTGCTGGTGTTCATCCACTGTGACATATTTATATTCTATAGGGAAGTTGATATGCTCCACATTCACCGAGAGCATCCATTCATAGTCACCTAAATAGGTCATCGGCAAGAAACGAGAAGGACTCCAGTCGCCTAATGACGGATGGTTGCCACAAAGGCCTAAACATTCGCCCTTGCGCAACTGCGGCGCAGAAACACGGAAGATTACGGTCTTGCGGAAGAGAGAGCCCCCTCCTAACCTCTCCCAAAGGGGGGAATTTGTTGAGGGTCGAGGGTCGATGGTCGATGGTCGAGAGTCGAGAGTCGAGGGTCGAGAGTCCTCCCGTTCTCTTTGGAGGGGTGCCGCATACAAATGTTCCTGTAACGGATAGTCGCGCCACTCATCAGGGAAGATATAGTCTTTTGTATGGTCGAAGGCATAGTTGCGCTTCACCTTGTTCCATTCACGACGGAGCACGTCACCCTCACTGTTTTCCACCTGATAGAAGTAGCTGAAAGCCACTACTGGCTGCTGGCGTGACTCCATCACTGCCGTCTCTGTCGTCCACAGCTCACCGTCATTCGTCTGCATCATGACGTTATGAACACGCTCCCTACCGTCACGACGTTTATACGATATAATCACGTGGAGACTTTCACCCCATGCCGTAGCGTAATGTATGCTGAATCGTAGTTTCATGGTATCGCAGTTTTTCGAAACCAAAAGTAGTAAGAAATGAGGTAATTACAAAATAAAAATCACTTTTCTTTTGCGCAACACTCAAGTTTTAGTAATTTTGCCACCTAATTTATAAATATCTCAACTAACCATTAACACACAACACCCATCACCCAACACCCATCACTCATTATGCCAAGAAGAAAAAGAAAACATAAGTCATCAACAAAATGGATTGTTAAAGCTGTACTGATAGCAGCCCTCGTATGTGCAGGAGCTGTTTACTATGTGTTCTTCACATCAATGTCAAAAACAGGAAAAGAAGAATATCTGTATATTGACAGCAATGACAATATCGACTCCGTATATACCAAGCTGGCACCAATATCAAAGAGTCACAGCCTGTGGGCATTCAAGAAACTCGCAACATGGAAGAAATACGGTGACCATATCCGTACAGGACGGTATGTCATCAATACAGAAGGGGCTTTTCAGACTTTCCGTCATATACGCAACGGTATTCAGGCACCTGTCAGCATAAGCATCAATTCCGTGAGAACAAAGGAAAAGCTGGCTCAACTGGTGGGAAAGAAACTTATGATGGATGCCGACGAACTCCTTGCAGCACTCAATGACAGCGCACGGTGTGCCGAACTGGGCTATACACCACAGACCATCATCGCAATGTTTATCCCGAACACATACCAGTTCTTCTGGAACATCTCATGCGAGAGCTTTCTGGAACGCATGAAGAATGAGACGAATAAATTCTGGACCCCAGAACGTAAGGACAGAGCGAAGGAAGCGGGTCTCACTCCTGTCGAGGTGATGACATTGGCAAGTATCGTTGACGAGGAAACAGCCAATGTAGGTGAGATGCCGAAGGTGGCAGGAATGTACCTCAACCGTCTGCGCATAGGAATGTTGCTGCAAGCTGATCCTACGGTGAAATTTGCCAATGGCAATTTTGAGGCACGCCGTATTTACAACAGTATGCTGACGGTTGACAATCCCTACAACACCTACCGTTATAAAGGACTGCCACCAGGACCGATACGTATTCCGTCACTGCAGAGTGTAGAAGCTGTTCTCAACTATGCTCACCACGACTACCTGTATATGTGTGCCAAGGAAGACTTCTCCGGCACTCATAACTTCGCCAAAACTTATTCGGAGCACATGCAGAATGCAGCTCGCTATGCCAAGGCGCTGAATGAAAGAGGAATCCGGTAATTATAAATTACTCAACTTCGCAAGTTGATCCTCTAACTCCCTTTAACTCCCACAGTTGAGCATATGCGAAACTTGAATGAATTATAAATGCCCTGCACTTCACAGCGCAGGGCATCGACTTTCAATAGGTATTAGCTTTCTTTAAGGTAAAAAGATTGTATTCAGGATAACGTTTGCAAAGGTAAAGTTTTTTCAGAGTATTGCCAAACGTTTGCACAAAAAAAATAATATTTTTGCAATCTACTGGCGTTTTCTTTGTTTTCTGCTTGCTAATTCGTATCTTTGTGCCCAATTAATAATAAATAAGGTATGACGGAAATTAAAGATAACAAATTGAATGAAGAGAAACGCTCATTGAGTTTTGTGGAGCAGCTGGTGGAGGAAGACCTCGCCGCAGGTAAGAATGACGGACGCATTCAGACACGATTCCCGCCAGAGCCTAACGGATACCTGCATATCGGTCATGCGAAAGCGATATGCATGGACTTTGGAGTGGCAGAGCATTATAATGGTGTTTGTAATCTGCGCTTCGATGACACGAACCCATCAAAAGAGAACAATGAATACGTTGAGAATATCCTCAACGATATTGCATGGATGGGATTCAAGTGGGGCAATATATATTATGCTTCCGACTATTTTGAGAAGTTATGGGACTTTGCTATCTGGATGATTGAAAACGGTCATGCATACGTGGACGAGCAGTCGTCAGAAGAGATTGCAAAGCAAAAGGGTACACCTACGGAACCCGGTGTGGCAAGTCCATATCGTGACCGTCCGATAGAAGAGAACCTGCGCCTGTTCCGACAGATGAACACCCCCGAAGCTGTGGAGGGCTCTATGGTACTGCGTGCCAAGATGGATATGGCTAATCCTAACATGCACTTCCGCGATCCTATCATCTATCGTATCATCCAGACTCCTCACCATCGTACAGGAACAAAATGGCACGCATATCCGATGTATGACTTCGCACACGGACAGAGCGACTATTTTGAGGGTGTCACCCACTCTATCTGTACCTTGGAATTTGTACCTCACCGTCCTCTCTACGACAAATTCGTAGATTTCCTTATAGAAATGGAGGAAAGTCGAGGATCGAGAGTCGAGAGTTCTTACCGTCCGCGCCAGATAGAATTCAACCGTTTGAACCTGACATATACGATGATGTCAAAGCGTAAGCTGTTGGCATTGGTACAAGAGAAGTTCGTCAACGGATGGGATGACCCACGAATGCCAACTGTCAGCGGTATGCGCCGTCGCGGATATTCTCCGGAGAGCATCCGTAACTTCATAGACTCTATCGGTTACACGAAGTTCGAGGCCCTAAACGATATGGCACTGCTGGAGGCTGCCGTACGTGATGACCTGAACAAGAAAGCCACTCGCGTGAGTGCAGTGCTGAATCCAGTGAAACTGGTAATAACAAACTATCCTGAGGGTAAGACCGAGGAGATGGAGGCTATCAACAACCCGGAAAATGAGGCTGACGGAAAGCACACCATCACATTCTCACGTAACCTGTGGATAGAACGTGAAGACTTCATGGAAGAGGCAAGTAGGAAATTCCAGCGTCTGGCACCTGGTAAGGAGGTGCGTCTTAAGAATGCATATATCATCAAATGCGATGAGGAGCACCCTTGCGACAAAGACGCTGATGGCAACATAACGACCATATATGCCACCTACGACCCGGATACTCGCAGCGGAATGCCTGGCGCCGACCGTAAGATAAAAGGTAAGACACTGCACTGGGTGAGCGCTGACCACTGCCAGAAAGCAGAGGTACGCATCTACGACCGACTGTTCAATGTTGAGAACCCAAGTGCTGACGAGCGCGACTTCCGTGAACTGCTTAATCCTGAGAGCCTGAAGACACTCACAGAGTGCTATGTGGAGAGCTATCTCACAGAAAAGCGCCCTGGCGACTACCTGCAGTTCCAGCGCATAGGATACTTCATGCTCGATCCTGACACTACATCCGACCACCTCGTATTCAACAAGACTGTGGGTCTGAAGGATACTTGGAAGAGAGTTTAGAGTTGAGAGTTTAGAGTTTAGAGTTTAGAGAATATAGAGAACTACTTCGATACTGAAGACTTCCGCCAGGTGCTGAAACGTTATGAAGACCTGCGCGATAGCGACATCGACACTTTTCTGGATCCAGATGAGTATGCCGATGTCGCGGAGTATTATCATAGCAATGGTGACAACGAAGCGGCGTTAGAAGCTGTGGAGCGTGCACTGGAAATCTTCCCGGGTGCCATTGCACCATTGTGTTTCAGAGCCAGATATGCCCTTATTGTCGAAGGCGATATTAACAAAGCAAATGCTTTGGCCGAACAGATAGAGGACAAATTCCAAGTGGAATACGTCTATCTGAAAGCCGAACTGCTCATCGCAGACAATAAGATGGAAGAGGCCAATACCTATCTGGAACAGCAGATGCAATATTTGGAAGATGTTGACGAGTATGCCCTTGATATAGCATCCATGCTCATGGAGTATGAGGAGATTGACTATGCCGAGAAATGGCTGAAGCGCTGTAATCTCACGGAGGATAATGAATACAAGGAGCTGAGTGCACGCATAATGCTGCGCCGCGGCAATTATGAGGAGAGTGAGCGATTGTTCAACGAACTCATCGACAGCGATCCATATTCTTCCAGCTATTGGAACCAGCTGGCCTCATCACAATTCCTGCATAATAATATCCAAGACAGTATCACGTCAAGTGAATTTTCTCTTGCCATCAATCCGGATGATGACGAAGCATTACTCAACAAGGCCAATGCACTGTTTACTTTAGGCAATCACCGCGAGGCACTGATTTTCTACAAGCGCTTTGTGGAAAAACAGCCGGAAAACGAGTCTGCCGTGATGATGGTTGGTATCACACTAAGCCATCTGCAACGTCTCGATGAGGCGTTAGATTATCTGGAGAAAGCCGTCGTCCTGTCAGAAGACCACAATAATGATATCAACTTCCAACAGGCACTGCAAGAATTGACATATCTTGAGGATGTCATGGGCAATACCGAGGGGGCACTGCATAATGTGGACCGTATGGACCAATATCTGCGGAAACACCACAGATCTGAAATGCAGTTCGCCAAGCTGGTACATATTCCACGAGGGTATATCCTACTGGAACACAAACGCTTTGAAGAGGCTATCCAGGAATTCCAACACGCCTTCATCTTAGCACAGGGTAATCCGGAGATTATATACTATATCTGTATTGCTGTCTATGATACCGGCTATTTCCGTTTGGCATACAAACTGTTCGGAGTACTCTTCAGAATGGTGTCTGATGACTGGCGCGACGGATATGCCTACTATGCCCGCTGCTGCCTGCTCGTTGGTGATATGGAGGATTTCGATGCTGCTGTCAAGAAAGCAGTAGCCGTCAATCCAGAGGAGGCACGGTTCGCACTGGAAGTCCTCTATCCGGAAGGAACACAGCCGGAAGACTACCCCACCACCCCGTTAAAAAATTTATCCATCGATAAAGAAGAACAAGTATGAATTTTATCACATCACTTCTCGGACACCTCAACTATACCACGATTTTCTTCCTGATGCTTCTTGAGAGCACCGTCATTCCCGTACCGTCAGAATTGGTGGTAAGCCCCGCTGCATATCATGCAGCTGGAGGAAATCTTAATATCTGGCTAATAATACTCTTTGCCACTATCGGTGCTGACTGCGGTGCAACAATAAACTATCTCGCAGGATACTATCTCGGCAGACCAATCATCTACCGCTTCGCCAATAGCAAATGGGGAAAGATGTGCCTGCTGAATCAGGAAAAAGTGGAGAAAAGTGAGCGGTATTTCGATGAGCACGGTATGGTGGCAACAATCACAGGACGCCTCGTAATCGGTGTGAGACACCTGATATCCATCCCTGCAGGACTGGCAAAGATGAACTACTGGCGCTTCCTTCTGTTTACCACTATCGGAGCCGGAATATGGAACATCATCCTCGCAGCCCTTGGCTGGTGGATGCACTCCTTCGTTCCTGAGAGTCAGCTTGATGCAAAGATTGAAGAGTATGGTGACTATATAAAATACGCCATACTGATTATGGTAGCTGTTGCCATATGCGTCGTCCTTTGGCGTAATATTGCCAAAGGATGGAGAAAGAACAGCGAGAAGGAATAGTGGTTTGCGTCACTCTCGTCTGCGCTATCTGCCTACGGTCTGCATCAAAATCATGACGCCAGGCCTTGAATGCGCGACGAGCACGGAAGATTGCCTTGCAGTCCCCCCATTTACCATTCAATATCAGTGTCTGTACGGCGGCGAGATAGTCAAGGAACCAACGCCATCGCATCACATGCTGTAATTCTTCCTCTGGAAGGTTCTTATAGAGCATCGTGAGGTTATTGCGAAAATTGAGGAATGTCTTCCGAGGATTTGATTTCGGCAGCGTACCTCCTCCGACATGATACACGATACTGGAAGGAACACAATAGAACGAGCGTCCCAACTGATGCAGACGCCAACAGAAATCTATCTCTTCATTATGTGCAAATAGACGGCCGTCGAGACCATTGACACGCCAATAGTCTTCCCTGCGAATCAGCATACATGCTCCTGTAGCCCATAGAACCTCCTTCACATCATCATACTGACCGTTATCCTGCTCCACTGTATCAAAGATACGACCGCGACAGAAGGGATAGCCATATCTGTCGATATACCCGCCGCAAGCTCCGGCATACTCAAAAGACGCCTTGTCGTGAACTGCACGAAGCTTAGGCTGGCAGCCAGCAGCCTCCGGGTGGCTGTCCATGAAGGCGATGAGTGGTGTCAGCCAGTGTGGTGTCACCTCCACATCGGAATTAAGCAGAAGATAATATTCTGCATCAACCTGTTGCAATGCTTTATTATATCCCTCTGCAAAACCCCAGTTTTCTGACAGGACAATCGTTCTGACGTCCGGATAATTAGCCTTTAACCACGCCAGCGAATCATCGGTAGAGGCATTATCGGCAATTATAACCTCTGCTTCATCACATGAGAATTGTATCACGGAAGGCAGATACTGCTCAAGCATCTTTCTTCCGTTCCAGTTCAATATGACAATTGCAACTTTCTTCATCTGCTCTATAGTATTATGCGTTAAGCATTATGCATTGTAAGGCATTGCGCTGACGGTTCATCTCACCAAGTCGTACATGATATACCTTGTTGTCATACTCTTCCTTCGCCATCTGTGGTGGCAGTTCCACACGGATATAGTTCTTCGTAAAGCCATGCATAGCCTTTCCGCGTGGTGCCTTCTCAAACAACACATCAGCCTCCTGACCAATAAAAGATTCATAGAACGCCTGAGTCTTCTCGTCAGAAAGTTCGAGCAACCGCTTGGAACGAATCTTCTTGTCTTTGTCTGATACAATATACGGAATCTTCAACGCGGCCGTACCTGGACGTTCCGAATATGGGAACACATGGAGCTGGGTGACATCGAGACCTTTCAGGAACTCATAACACTCCTCAAAATACTCGGGAGTCTCACCACGAGTGCCTACCATCACATCCACGCCAATGAAAGCGTCGGGCATCAACTGTTTGATAAACTGTATCTTATGGGCAAACAATGCTGTATCGTAGCGACGATGCATCAGTTTCAATACTGCGTCGGAACCACTCTGCAGAGGAATATGGAAATGAGGCATGAACGCACGCGAGGTGGCACAATAGCTGATGAGTTCGTCACTGAGCAGGTCCGGTTCAAGGCTACTGATGCGATAACGCTGTATGCCCTCCACCTGATCAAGGGCCTTCACCAAATCGAGGAACGACTCCCCTGTTGTCCTACCGAAATCACCGATGTTAACTCCTGTAAGCACGATTTCCTTGCCGCCGTCTGCAGCAGCCTTCTCTGCCTGTTTCACCAGCGATGCTATTGTGGGGTTGCGCGAGAAACCACGCGCATAGGGTATGGTGCAATAGGTACAGAAATAGTTGCAACCGTCCTGCACCTTCAGGAAATAGCGTGTACGATTACCACGTGAGCACGATGGGGCAAAAGATACGATATCCTTCGTCTTAACAGTATGAATTTTTAGTCGTTTGGGACTACCTCCCCTTGGGAGGGAAGGGGTGAGGTCGTCGTTTGGGAGATTGGTTACATAAGAATTCTCGGTGTCTTCCCTTTTTTCGAAAGATTGGGAAAGATTGTCACTTAAGAATTGGATGAGATTTGCCTTCTCATCACTGCCCAAAACAAGGTCCACACCCTCTATCTTGCTGACTTCATCTGCCTCCAATTGGGCATAGCATCCAGTTACGACAACAAAGGCACCAGGATTCTGACGTACCATCCGATGTATGATCTGGCGACACTTATGGTCGGCCACCTCCGTCACTGAACATGTGTTAATAAGACATATATCTGCCGGCTCACCTTTCTGGGCTGTCACCACTCCCATCTCCTGAAGCATCTGACCGAAAGTTGATGTTTCCGAGAAATTCAATTTACACCCAAGGGTATAGTAAGCAGCCTTTTTCCCTTGAAAGACAGATGTGTCAATCATACACCTTATTATATATATATATATTCGTTACAATGCAAAGGTACAACATCACTATTTAACAGCAAAGTAAAAAGCGCGTATTTTTAGCATTTTTAGGGCTGTGTGGGAACACATAAAAACTTTAACATTCGTTAGCAATTTGTAAGTTGCTATTATTCAGCACGTTACAAAAAGGTTACAAAATGACCTAAAAAAAAAGTATAAAAAATGTTTGGCGTATTGAAAAACATACTTACCTTTGCATCGTTTTAATAAACAAATGATTGTTTTACAGATTTAAAAGCTTAAGAAAATGAAGAAATTAGTTTTAGCATTCGTAGCTATTGCAGCTATCTCTTTCGCATCTTGCGGTAACAACCAGAAGGCTGCTGCTGACGTTGACACAACTGCTGTTGATACAGTTGAGGCTGTTGATAGCGTTGACACTGTTGCTACAGACACAGTTGCTGAGTAATCAGAAGCTCGAATCAAAAAGAGAGAAAAGGCAGCCGGACTCACAGAGTCTGGCTGTTCTTTGTATTATAGGAACTTAAAGGACTAAGGACTTTGATTCCTAAGGAAGAAAGAAGCCACTCTACTGAGTGGCTTCTTCATTTTCTTACTCTACGGTAACTGATTTTGCAAGGTTTCGTGGCTGATCCACATCCTTACCCTTGCATACAGCAATATGATAAGCCAACAGCTGTAATGGTATGGTAGCGACCAACGGCTCAAGACACTCCATTACATCAGGCAACTCTATCACCTCATCGGCAATCTTGGATATTGTCTCATCACCCTTTGTAACAAGAGCTATCACCCTACCCTTACGTGCTTTTATCTCCTGGATATTAGACAGCACCTTCTCATATAGTGCCGTATGCGTGGCGACGACGACAACAGGCATATCGGAGTCGATGAGTGCAATAGGACCATGTTTCATCTCTGCTGCAGGGTAGCCCTCAGCATGGATATACGAGATTTCCTTCAGCTTCAGTGCTCCTTCGAGAGCTACAGGGAAGCTGAAACCACGACCAAGATACAGGAAATTACGTGCATAGGTGAAGGTACGCGCTAAGTCAGCGACTTTATCATTGCTCTTCAACACCTCCGTAATCATCTGCGGTATCTCACTCAATCCCTTCACTATTGACAGGTAGTCTTCACGCTTTATGGTACCCTTTGCTTCAGCCAGCGCCAAAGCAAACATAGTGAGTACCGTCACCTGGCCTGTGAAAGCCTTTGTCGATGCCACACCGATCTCAGGACCAACATGGATATATGTTCCTGTATTTGTGGCACGTGGTATGCTGGAACCAATAGCATTACAGATACCATAGATAAATGCACCCTTACTCTTAGCCAGTTGCACAGCAGCAAGGGTATCAGCCGTCTCACCGCTCTGTGATATTGCTATCACCACATCATCCTTCGACACCACAGGGTTGCGATAGCGGAACTCCGATGCATATTCCACCTCCACAGGGATTCTGCAGAGAGTCTCTATTGTCTGCTTGCCTATCAAACCAGCATGCCAGCTCGTACCACAGGCAACGATGATGACACGCTTGGCATTGAGCAGCTGACGACGATAGTCAATCAAGGCGGACAGTGTCACGTGGTCAGCCTCAACATTGACACGGCCACGCATACAGTTTGTCAGACAAGCTGGCTGTTCAAAAATCTCTTTCAGCATGAAATGCGGATAACCACCTTTCTCTATCTGTCCGAGATTGATATTCACCTTCTTTATCTCCAACTGCTGTTCCTCATTGAGGATGCTCACTACCTTTAGTTCCTCTCCCATGCGCATCACAGCAATATTCCCATCTTCAAGATATACCACACGGTCAGTATATTCTATGATAGGGCTGGCATCAGAGCCAAGGAAGAACTCATTCTCACCGATGCCGACAACGAGAGGACTCTGCTTACGTGCCGCTATAATCTGTTCAGGGTCACTCTTATCGAGGATAGCGATAGCATAGGCACCGATAACCTGATGCAGTGCCACTTGTACGGCAGTGAGCAGATCCAGTTCTTTTTTCTTCTGGATATACTCCACCAACTGTACCAACACCTCCGTATCAGTATCAGAGCGGAAAACGACACCCTTTGCCATAAGGTTTTTCTTAATGTCGGCATAGTTCTCGATGATACCGTTATGGATAATAGCAAGATTCTTCGACTCGGAATAGTGAGGATGAGCATTCTTTGATGACGGTTCGCCATGAGTAGCCCAACGTGTATGGGCAATACCTACTCCACCAGAAACGTCTTTGTCTGTGCAGTAGTTCTCCAGCTCCGCCACCTTTCCTTTCGATTTATATACGTTCAGCGACATATCCTTGTCACTGATCATAGCAACACCTGCGCTATCGTAACCACGATATTCGAGTCTTTTTAAGCCTTTGATAAGTATTGGGTAAGCCTTACGCTTGCCAAGATATCCTACAATTCCACACATAATAATAAAAACTTGCTTTTAATGTGAGACGTGATATGTGACATGAAAAAAGAAGCGCTCCCATCATTTAGGAGCGCTGTATGATTTAGTCTCTTAAGATGTTCACAAGTAGCGATGCAACGGATGTCGCTATACTGATGAATGAGAACCATATCGTTGTTGAAGTACCGATACCGGAGTTCTTTGCCTTCACCTTGTTTGGCTCAACATAGATAATATCGTCCTGTTGTACATAATAATAAGGTGAATTGAAGATATTGGCATCGTTCAGGTTTAGACGAACATAGTGTTTCTCGCCTTGTGAGTCGGTGCGGATAAGACAAATGTTATCACGCAGACCATAGATGGTAAGGTCACCAGCCTGTGCCAGAGCCTCTATGATACTCATCTTCTCACTGGCAACAGGAATAACACCTGGACGGTTAACCTCTCCTGTTACAGTCACGCGGTAGCTTGACATTCGTACTGTGACAACAGGATTCTCTGTGCGAGCCAGATAAGGCTGTATCTTTGACTTAATCAAATCCTCACACTCTGTCTTTGTTAGGCCTGCAACATGAATCTTACCGATTACAGGGAAGTTGATGAAGCCGTCATTATCCACCAGGTACTGAAGAAGGGTACCTTGACCACTACTGTAACTAAGTTTATTGTTGACCATCTCGCTACTTACAACCAAGTTGAAAGGCTTTGCTGCGTCAGGATTTGAAGTGTTCACCGTAATTGTGAGCATGTCCTTCGGCATAATAGTAGCATCAAACAGACCACGTGATGCAGCAAGGCTGACGTCGTCGATGTTCTGGAAATAGGTCACATTCTTTGAGCTTCCGCAGCTACCAAGACCTATAATGATAAGTGTCGCAAATACGACTGACAAAAGATGTTTCTTCATTTATTTATCGATTTATAAAAAAAGCGTTGCAAATTTAATACTATTTTTTCACGCTTACAAGCAGATAACCGTTTTTTTTTCTACGAAGCAAAAAGGTGCCCATTTTGAGGCACCTTTTTTATAGTTATCTTACACTATTTTCGAGCTGTGAGCTCGTCACATGTCACACATCAATAAAACTTGAAGTAATTGCGTGCATTATTGTATGAGATATCCTCTACCATACGTGAGAGACTCTCCATATCATTTGGCAGCAGACCATTCTCCACGTCATTACCAAGAAGGTTACAGAGCAGACGACGGAAATACTCATGGCGCGGATAGCTCAGGAAGGAGCGACTGTCGGTAAGCATACCAACGAAACGGCTCAACAGGCCAAGAACAGAGAGAGCGTTCATCTGGCGTGTCATACCATCGAGCTGATCATTGAACCACCAGCCACTACCGAACTGTATCTTACCTGGGCAAGAGCCATCCTGGAAGTTACCAAGCATAGTAGCAATAACCTCGTTAGCACATGGATTCAGGGTATAGAGGATGGTACGTGTGAGCTTACCTTCAACATTCAGTTCATTGAGGAAATGGCTCATCGCCTTTGCCGTTGTGAACTCACCGATAGAGTCGAAGCCAATATCCGGGCCCATCATCTCATACATCTTTGTATTATTGTCACGGATAGCACCGTAGTGGAACTGCTGTGTCCAGTTGGCAGCATAATCCTGCTCAGCACATACACGCAGGAAAGCATGCTTGTACTGACGAATCTCAAGCTGAGAGAGACTCTGTCCACGCATAGCCTTTTCGAAGATAGTCTCAATCTGTGAATCGGTGTATGGCTCATCATAGAACTCCTCAATACCGTGGTCTGACAGACGGCAACCATTCTCGTGGAAGAAGTCATGACGCTTCTGCAGGGCATCTACCATATCAGCAAATTTAATGATGGTGACACCGCTAACCTCTGCCAACTGCTGCATATATGCTGCAAATTCCGGCTTCTCTATATTCATAGCCTTGTCAGGACGCCAAGCAGGAATCATCTTGATTTCAAAGCCACTCTCCTTTGTTGCTTTGTGCCAACGGAGATCATCAACCGGATCGTCTGTGGTACATACGCACTCTACATTATAACGACGCATGAAGCCACGGGCTGTATAGTTCGGATCATTTAACAGCTTATCATTACACTCATCGAAAATCTCACGGGCTGTCTTTGGTGACAACAGCTTATCAATACCGAAAGCTGTCTTCAACTCCAGATGGGTCCAGTGGTACAATGGGTTACGGAAAGTGTAAGGCACTGTCTCTGCCCACTTCTCGAACTTCTCCCAGTCGGTTGTATCCTTACCGGTACAGAAACGCTCATCCACACCGTTGGTACGCATCGCGCGCCACTTATAGTGGTCGCCGCCGAGCCATAACTCTGTAATACTCTTAAACTTATGGTCACTGGCTACCATCTCAGGAATCAGATGGCAGTGATAATCGATGATCGGCATCTTTGCCGCATGGTTATGATAGAGCTCCTGCGCTGTCTTGGTGTCGAGCAGGAAGTTCTCGTCCATAAACTGTTTCATAGCTATTTAATTGTTTTAATGATTATAGTTTTCTAAGTATGTTGCAAATTTAGGTAATTATTTTGGATTTGATTTGTATTTGAGGTATATTTGCACAGGAATTTACGTAAACGATGTCATAAAAACAAGATACTATGAAGACAAAGAGAGTATTACTTATTTACACTGGAGGAACTATAGGCATGGGACGCAATCCGGAAACGTCTGCTTTGGAGCCTCTTGACATGAAATATCTTGTTGGAAACGTACCGGAACTCAAACTATTGAATACAGACGTTGACACATACCAGTTTGAGGCACCGATAGACTCATCGGACATGTCGCCTACGAACTGGGCTAAGATCGTAAGGATTATCATTGAGAAATACGACAACTACGACGGTTTTGTAGTGCTGCACGGCACTGATACTATGGCATATACTGCATCGGCATTGTCATTCATGCTTGAGAACCTTACAAAACCGGTCATCCTAACCGGCTCACAACTGCCTATCGGACAGTTGCGCACCGACGGAAAGGAGAATCTTGTTACGAGCATTGAACTTGCATCAACATATAACGAAAACGGACAGGCCGTCGTACCGGAGGTATGTATCTATTTTAGCGGAAAACTATTACGTGGCAACCGCTCAACCAAGACCAACGCAGACGGATTCAATGCTTTCGACTCGTTCAACTACCCTCACCTCTGTGACGCAGGAGTAAACTTCAACTTCCATTACCACCATATCCTGCAACCGGATTTTGCATCCCCGGTAATACCGCATTTTGACCTCGACCCCAATGTCATTGTATTCTCATTATTCCCGGGAGTACAAGAGAATATTGTGCGCCACGTCTTAGATGCACCGGAACTGCGCGGTATCGTGATGCGCACCTTCGGGTCAGGTAATGCTCCTACAAAGCCTTGGCTCATGCGCCTTCTGAAAGATGCCTCATTGAAGGGTGTCATCGTAGTGAATATCAGTCAATGTGTATCTGGAAACGTGGAGATGTCACGTTACGATACCGGCTATCACCTGCAAGACGCTGGTGTGATAACAGGTTATGACAGTACGGTGGAAGCGGCTGTGACAAAACTCATGCATCTGCAGGCTCTTCATAAAGACCAGGAGACAATACGCTACTACATGAATCACAGTATTGCAGGGGAAATTACGGTATAGTCGAGAGAGCCTCACCCCTAACCCCTCCCCCAAAGGGAGGGGAACTTTGAGAGGCGAGGGGGACATTGAGAGGTGGAGAGTGGAGAGTAAAAAAAAGAGCTACAAACGTAGCTCTTTTAGTATTTCTGCCATCTTCTGCTTCGTTGTAACCTTCGTGGGAACAAGCGGGAGGCGCAACTCATTCTCTATCATTCCCATCTCCGACAGGAGAGCTTTAACACCTGCAGGATTTCCATCGACAAACAACAGGCTATAAAGTTCTGTAAATCTGTGATGGATGCGACGGGCAGGTTCATATTCACCACGGAACTCATAACGAATCATTCGTGAGAACTCCTTCGGCAGGGCGTTGCCTATAACAGAGATAACACCTGCCGCACCGCTGGCTACCATTGAGAAGGTAAGAGCATCGTCACCACTGAGCACATCGAAGTCAGCAGGCTTTCCCTTTATAATCTCATCGACCTGCTCCAATGAACCACATGCCTCCTTGATGGCAACGATATTCGGGCAGTCATTAGCCAGACGGATTGTGGTCTGTGATTTCAGATTGATACCGGTTCTTCCCGGCACATTATACAGTACTACAGGAAGCGGACTGGCTGCTGCAATCCTCTTGAAATGCTGATAGAGACCCTCCTGTGACGGTTTATTGTAATATGGACAGACACTGAGAATACCGTCGATGCCGCTCCAGTCAGTATTCTTGATTTCCTCTACAACAGCAGCGGTATTATTACCTCCACAGCCCATCAGTATCGGTAGCTTACCGTCAACAAGTCGTACAACCGTTTCCTTTATGCGCACCTTCTCATCGGCAGTGAGACAAGGGGTCTCACCTGTCGTTGCTAAGATGCAGAAGAAGTCTGCCCCACTCTCTATCTGATATTTGACAACCCGTTCCAATGCTTCCCAATCAACGGAGCCATCACTCTTAAACGGTGTTATCAACGCAATACCTAATCCCCTGAAAATATTTTGTGCCATATACCTATTTGCCTTTAGCGATTGCAAAGGTACGATTAAGCGAGAAGAATACCAAATAAAAAAACATTTTTAATTTGTATTCTCGAGCACAAGTACCTTCGACGCCTAGCAGCAGTTTTCATCGCGTACACACTTTTTCCACGACCTTCGTACCATCACTCATCTGGAACTCAATAATATTGACACCCTTCTGCGGAGCAGACAGGCGGGCACCATTAAGGCTGTAATACCTGATTCCGACCACTGACGCTTCGTCCTGTGCTACCACACCCTGGATGCCTGTCGGTGTATATTCACCATAGTGTTCGTTGCCACGAGTCGTGAGGAGGTCCTCGTCGAGGGTTGCACCGGCACCATTATCCGGATCACGCAGTATCTCGGCAACCAAACTCGCATCATAGACGCGACACTTGTAGTTGGCATCATCATAGGGGTTATAAACGGTACCCGTATATCCTTTACCGATTTCCACTGCGTCGTCTTCACCGATATTTCCAATCATTGTGAAATGATACAGTTTGTTGTCCTGTAGGAAGTACTTGTTATGGCCTCTCATGTTGCTCTGACCAGACTTCAGCACAGTCTTGGAGAAATCACCGTTCTCAATATACATCTTCGAACTGTGCCCGATACCGATGCAGTATTGTGCGGGATCGTCCACCGTACCGTTCTCCCACAGGCAGTTAGCGATATGTACCTTGCCGAAACGGATGCGCGGACAACGCTGACCACAGCCGTGATACCACCAACAGTTGACGAAGGTAGCGTTCAGGTGTCCCTCATCGTCGCCACGGTTGTCACTACTGCCCCACATTGATGAACAGCGGTGGTCGTCGCTCTCACCTTCTTTTGCCCACGGTGCAATAAGGTAAGAGAACTTACACCAAGAAATCGTCATATTGTCCGACTTCGTCTTGGCATCGAGGTTACCGTCCACACCATCCTGTATGTCACAGTGGTCAATCCAGATATTCTTGCTTTCCACCAACTGGATGTTGTCGCAGGCACTGATATCGTAGGCACCGGCACCCAAGAGCGTCAGATTGCGGAATATGCAGTTCTCCCAGTTCTGACAGTAGAAGAAACCGGCATTGTCGGCATTGTCGTTGTGGTCGCGGTTATACAGTGACGAACCAGGCAAGCCGTAGATGGTGATATTTTTGCACTTGTCATAGCGCAACTTCTCCTGCACCTCGATATTTCCGCTGATATAGATGGTCTTCGAAGCTTTGCCGCCTTTGCATCCCTGTAAGGCTGCGCGCAGCTCGTCCTCTGTTGTAACGATGACAGGATTCTGGTCATTACTGCCTGTACACTCCTGATCAATAGAAGCCCACCCTACCGGTGCATTCTCGTCATAAGCCGACAACTGTGCGTGTGCCTGAATAGCAATAAAGGCACAAGCAGATATACACAATAGTCTTTGTAGAAGTTTTTTCATCTTATTCAATTTTCGTTAGTAGT
>JAFZVR010000093.1 GCA_017617725.1 Prevotella sp. | reverse complement strand
TTGTCTGCAGGCTTGCTGCTGAGTTTCACAAGTACGATAACAACGATATCGGTGAGGAAGTCGCTAAGCGAATGTACGGCATCAGCCACCATTGCGGTAGAGTTTCCGAGTATTCCTGCCACAAACTTCATCACAAGCAATACGATATTCACGATACTGCCTGTAATGGTAACTCTGTATATTTTCTGGTCGCGGGTAAGCATATAATTTACTTATTCACCATATCAATCACGGTGCCTGCAAGAGCAATAAATATGATGACGACAAGGACTGCAAGGAGAATGCATATCCATTTAAGCCATTTGAGAAGTCTATCTATCTTGCCATTAGCATTGATACCGAACTGCTGGAGGCAGTTGAGTGCTGCTGATGAGGTTACGAGCATATCATCAAGCCACCCGACAAGAGGGATGTCGGGGATTAAGTCTGCTGGGATTACATCATATATTATAGATGCTCCAAGCAATAGTAGGGATGTTATCTGCTTTCGTGTCATGATATAACTTTATAAACAATTCTGAAACTACCTTCATTATAGCTTGTGCTCGTGATTTTGAAGGTTCCTACCTCTTTCGTTGTCTTTACGTGGTTTCCGATACAGGCACAGATGTCGTAGTCACCTATACGTACGATACGCAATGTCTCGCTTGCATCCTCGGGCAGTTTGTCGAGCACCACACCGTCAGGAATGTTGTCGCGGGTTACGAACTCGAAGGTTACGGGCAAATTCTGTTGGATGACCTCATTCATTCTACGCTCAATCTCTGTCACTTGTTCAGGGGTAGGGCAGGTTTCGAGGTTGTAGTTTATCTTTGATTTCTTACGCTCTATATGCGCATTCCTTGAACGCTCGCATCCGAACATCCTTATCATTGTTTGGTTGAGAAGGTGCTCGGCTGTATGTGCAGGTTCATATTCCTGCTTGTTATGTTCGTTTAAGACAGGTTCTTGTTCCATGTGTTTATTGCTTGAGAGAGCGGATAAAGTGGGTTTCAACAAGCTCTTCCTTGATTTTCGGAGAACCAAATGTCTTCATACCAAGGCGTAGGCTCTTAATCATGAAAGCCATATTGAGTCCCAACTGTCGCATTGTCTGCATACCTTCCTCGTCTTGAACAACCTCTTCTGGGTCTGTGCCGTGGGCGATGCTCCAGTATTGCGACGGAACGACAGGCATATTGGTTTTGAGGAAGTATTTGTTTAGCACATCCATTGTAGCCGTTGCACCTCCACGACGAGCCACAGCAACTGAAGCGCCAACCTTCATCATCCAGTTCTTGTGAAGGGTGGAGTAGAAGAGACGGTCGAGAAGCGAAAGTAATGTGCCTGAAGCCGAAGCGAAATATACAGGAGAGCCTATTAGGAGTCCGTCGGAAGAATCCATTTTCGTTGAAATCTCGTTCACAATGTCGTGAAAACAGCATTCGTTCGTGTCCCAGCACTTATTACACGCGATACAGCCATGTATTTGACGATGCCCAACGTGTATCCATTCCGTCTCTATACCCTGTTGGTTTAGGGTACGCTCAACTTCGTGTAGGGCTATGGCTGTGTTTCCTTCAGCCTTTGGACTTCCATTTAGTATTATTACTTTCATTTTTCTTCGTTAGGGTTTAGAATAATGGAGTGCAGGTATAGGTGAATCTGCGTATCTGTGCGTGGGATAGGGTAGTGCGGAATCCGAAATAGCCACGGGTGAGTGGGGTAAGGTCTTGATACTCTGCAATAACCTCTCCATCAAGAATATATCGCACGCATCCGCCTATTTGTTCAAGACGTATATGATACCAGTGGTTTTCCTTTAGAAGGTGTGCGGAGTCGGTATATTCAATGAGTATTGCCGGACGATATTCCGCATTATTTACGCCTCTCTCATCGCCTGTGTATCTGCGGAAGCGCATGGTTGTGTTGTGATTGCCCCCGAAGCCCAGATAGTAGAGACTCAAAGCATATTGTCTGACAAATATACCTTGTCGCTCAGGAATGCCTTCCAACGGACTACGGCTCTCTTTATGAGAGTCGGATGCCATCCAGAAGCAGTTTAGGTCGGAAAGACGGTTCCATGGCTCGCTGTTGTTATCTTCCACCACAATACGCGCATCATATTCTATTATGGTGTTGCCTTCCATACGCTCATTATACCATAGCGTGAGTCCCTTTGGCGCAACGATGTCAATAGTGCTATCCGGTAGGGTAGTGACGCTCGTTTCGGGACTCTCTGCCTCCACACTCCAGTGGTCAAGGATACCAGCCTTTACGGGATTCGGAAGTAGGGTAGTTATGAATAATGATAGTAGGAGTTTTTTCATGTACTATTTATAAGTATAAATTTACAATGTACAAATTAACGATTGCCAAAATCTGTACATTGTAAATTTACATTAGTACTATAATGTTGTTGTTTTATTAAGCAAATACGCATCGAGGATAACAGATGCTGCCATTGCCTCTACGATTGGTACTGCACGAGGCAGAACACATGGATCGTGACGGCCACGAGCCTTGAGGACTGTAGCATTGCCTTCCATATCCACGGTGTCCTGTTCCATAAGAATTGTTGCAACAGGCTTGAAAGCTACACGGAAATAGATGTCCTCGCCATTTGACAGACCGCCTTGTATGCCACCGCTATGATTTGTCTTGGTGCATATATTACCGTTGGCATCTGTAGTGAACACATCATTCTGCTGAGAGCCACGTTGATTGACACCTGCAAAGCCCTCACCGTATTCAAAGCCCTTAACAGCATTGATGCTGAGCATAGCATGACCGAGAACTGCGTGTAGCTTGTCAAATTCTGGTTCTCCAAGACCTACCGGGCAACCCTTTATAACGCAGGTGATAACGCCACCGATAGTGTCGCCTTTTTCTTTGACATCAGAAATAAGAGCTTCCATTTCTGCTGCTTTCTCTGGATCAGGACAACGCACGGCATTTGTCTCGGTAATGCTG
>JAFZVR010000092.1 GCA_017617725.1 Prevotella sp. | reverse complement strand
TATAACGTTGACTGACGCTGGAGCTAATGTGTATGGATTGGTAAAAAGATCAAAAAAAGAAGAGAATAAACGTATTGCTGCGATTACTGTTGAGATATTCAAATCTGAAGAAGACTTTGAATCCGGAATTACCAAACACATCATTTACAAAGGTCCTGCCAAAGACGATGTCTGATGAAGACAGATAATTATCAAAATCCGTTTCAAAAACTTGTGTCACACGGTTGTCACCTGCGAGTTCACCATCCTCAACCTCCAAGCGTAATAATATAAGGTCGTGTACGAGATTCTCACCGCCATTATATGTAAATGCTACAGTGATAGCAGCTATAAAGAAGGCAATGGTTATGGCAAGCTTACGGAACATCGCCTTCCTTTTTATCCATAGATTGAGAAATATAATGGTTGTCAGATACACATACGCAGCGAGGGAGAAGGAAAAGAAAATAGTTGCAAAAAGCACTATGTTATACCAACGTCGCCAGTGCCCTCTCTGCGTAAAGAGTAGAAAAGCAGCAGATGAACCGACATGACTGGGCTCTGGAAAATATGAATTGAAACGCGGCACAAAGGCAAAGAGGTTGCGGTCATCAAGAAGGAACAGATAATGGTTGGTGAAGGAGTAGAAATCTCCTAATTGTACTGGTGTACCTGGTAGGGGGAATCCAAGCAGATAGAGGAAATGACCTGCTAACGACAGGGCAAGTAGGAATCCCATTACTTTTGCTATGAATGTGGCAAGTTGCTGCAGCTTGTCAAGGTCCAAACGGAAAATGCATAGGAAGATGACAGCTTTGAAAACTATTGCGATAAAGCCAAAGATGTTTTTTTCTGAAAAAATACCTTCATATATGGAAAACAGCAGAAATACTGCAAAGGGAAGGATGAAATCGTTGCGATTGAAAATTGGCTTCAGGGAAGAGTTGGATATGATAATGGCTCCAATGAGGAAAAAAGCCGCTAGAGTGGAATAGTGGGAGCCGATTGGCCACATGAACCAAGGGCTCATCGACCCCAGAAAGGCTATAAGCATACCTGTGAAGAGTAATGCAGTAGCCAGATCTTCTTTCCTTATCAGATATAGGTCTGAAGGCCTGAAAGTCCACGTCATTTCCTAAATAATTTATTCTTTATCAATTCCATAATATACTGCCGTTCATTTCTGCCTAATGAATATCGCCAGGCTATTGCCAGTCCGAAACAAACAATAATAGGAATAGAAACCATGAAGCGCAGAGGGAAATGCATCAGTTTAGTACAGCACCAACCAACAACAAGCTGAATTATAATCAGTGGCAATACGGGTAGTAAACTACGTTGTACGAATTGCCAAGCGTTTAATCCTGCCGTTACTACAATCCATGGTATGCGTGCCAAAGCCGTTACTGCTTCTGTGATAAGCAACACCCACATAACTGATTCCATAGAGTGGTTCGTGGCTAACAGCCAGTAGCCAATAGGCAGACAAAGAAACTTAGGCGTAAACATTACGAAAGTAAAAAGGCCTATTTTTCCTAAAGCCCTGTTCACTGTATGCAAACCAATGGTGAATTGGTCAACAAGACATGTAACCAGCGTGAAGGTACAAAACATTGCGGTGTCTTCTGGCACTTCTTTCAGCCATATAGATAGAATGGATGGTAATTCTATCAAAATGGGTATGGCTGCCAAGGATAAGAGCATGGTAGAGTATTTGCTTTCTTGTCCTGCAAGTTTAAGCACACGCTGACGATCTCCTTCACCCTCTGCCTTAATGATTTGCGGATTCATGGCATTGACAATAGAAGAGCTGACAAAGAAAATAGCAGCATTCACCTGCGCAGCAATGCCATAAGCGGCATTAGCAACGGTTCCCACAAAATGGTTGATTATTACGGCAGTGCCTTGTGTGCGAGCTGCATGTGACCCCATGCTGTAGATAGTCCAGCCTGTAAAGCCCATTAACTGACGAATAATGTCACCGGAGATGTCGCGACAGCGTATCCATAGTTTGCACTCGTCGAATCGTAAACGTCCGTATAAAGAAAATGCCAAGAAATTAAACCCTTGTATGCCGCACATCATATAGGCATAGACCATCAAACGGTCAGATGTGACGTATGCCAATGCAAGAGCAAATAGTAATTTTACAACGCCATCACAAACTTCTACGATTGATACGAAGACAATATTCTCGCGAGCGATAAACAAAGCTTTGAAGGGTGCTGTAACAATCGTAATGAACAACATGGCAATAGTGATGTTGTAAACATTACATGCTGTTGCTATACGCAGTGGCGGTATATTAAGGACTCCACTAAACAACCATGGCTTTATGCAAAGTAGTGCAATGCCGATGAAGATGCCGAAGATGATATGGAGAAACAGACTGTTGGTGAAGATTTTACCTACATAAAGACGGTCACCACGCCCATGATAAAAGGAGATATAGCGTTGGGTTGTGACAACAAGGCCATTGGTGATGAAGCCGAGCATGGCAACAACACCACCTACGACGGCATAAATACCATAATCAGATATACTTAGCGCATCAAGAATAAGTCTTGTCGAATACAGCGACAGACAGATGTTTATCACAGCCTTTATGTATTGGGCTGCAGTGTTTACTATAATGCGCTTAGTAGAATCCATACATCAATTCTTTGTATTAATGAATTCCTTATTGAAAATGTAGCCAATAATGAAGCAAGTGGCAAGGAACGTCATCGCTAACACAAAAATCATGCGCTTAGGACCGGTAGGCTTGACGGGTACATCGGCACCTTTCAACAATGTGAAGGCGGGAGTCTGCGCCTGAACCTTGGCATGAGCAAGTTGTACCTGTGACTGAAGTGTAGTATAGGCGTTGTATTTCAACTGCATATCGTTCTCAAGGTCATCACGTTCCACAATGTATGACGGTACATTGATGTCGGTATATGCATCAGCAAACTTACTGTATTTCAGTCGTGCCGCTTCATATTCCACTTTTGCCTCAGCTTCGAGCTTCTGAAAGTGTGCCAAATCGGTTTTCGACTTGCTGGTGCGATACTCAATGATATACTTTTGTAACATCTCCTTCAGAGAGTCTGCCATAGTCTTACAAATCAGTGGGTCTTGTGCCTTGACGCTGATAGAGATTACACCGGTCTTCTTGTCAATACCAATACCGATGTTGCCTCGTGTTGCTTCGGCGATATCATTGTCGCCTTTTGACAGCTTATATGGATCGAAGGTGCTGCTCTTACCACCGACAGTCTCTTCGTCATCTGTCTTCAACTTATTTTTTACCCAGTTCATAGCCTTTGACCACCAAGCACTCTTCTGGTGACTCTTGAGATAGTCGTAGTATGTTGTTGTGTAAACAGGTTCGTCTTTTAGACCGCTACTGGTGACTTTGATAGGGAATATCTTTGCCACGAAACCGTTATCTGCCATCAAGTCGGGGTAGAGTAGGGGGGAGATGGCATCACCGTTCTGCATGCTTGCAATGTCAACACCGAATGATGAGGCAATGGCACCAAGTGACCCCATACCTCCACTATTTGAAGAATTATCAACTTCTGGCACTAATCTGACATCAGTGATGTAATAGCGTGGTACGCAAATAATGAGCAAGCATGATAATACGAATACTATAGGTAGGATTATAAAGAATAGCTTTTTGTTCTCCCCTATCTTTTTGAACAGGATACGAAGGTCAATGACATCTGCCTGTTTTATGTTGTTGCTTTCTGACATAACTGTTTTGCAAATTCTGTAAACTCTAAACTCTCGACTCTAAACTCTCGACTATTTCAATATATTCGCCATTGTTGCAATCAAGGTTGCAATGCTGGTCACACCTGTACCCATTGCCAGTTTTTCTGCAATAGACATCTTGCTCTGTGCCTTGGCAGGAACGATAATCTCGCAACCTGGCATAACCTTGGCATTATGGCCTACCTTGGCTACCATACCGTTCATATAGAGAATATAGGTGTCACTACGACGGGCATCACGGGTAAAGCCGCCTGCCTGTTCTATATAGTACTTCACGTCCTTACCCTTGATATAGCTAACGGTATTGGCATACATCACGGCACCGTTAATCTTCACAGTTCCGTTATACTGTGGAACGACGAGGCGGTCGCCCTCACGAAGGATGATATCCTCATTGCCTCCTGGCTTAGCAAGAGCTTTGTCGAGCTCTATACCTACCTGATACGTTTCTGGGATATTGAAACGGTCAAGTGCTGCAGACTTGTTCTTCTCCATTAGCTGCGATATGCCAGCAGCATTTTGGCTGCGTGCAGCCAGCTCCATCATATTCTTCTGTTGTTGTTCGCGAGCCATCTTCAGAGCTTCTTCCATACGCTTGCGTTCAGACTCGTTGGTTTTACGTTCCAGTCGTGCTCCCTTGATATAAGCCATGTTATTTGGTCCGCCGGCAGCTTTTACGAGGTCGCTGAGGCGTGAAGTGGGTTTTGTGAGGGTATATGTTCCAGCGAACATCACCTCACCGTCGATTTTGACATTCTTCTGCTTACTGTAGCCAGGGCTCTTGCGTACATATACCTCATCAAAAGGCTCCAGGGTGAATCCTGGCTGACCGTCAACGACGAAACCGTCCTTCAAAGTGAAGCTATAGGTACGTGCTATCACTGAGTCTGGCGATGTGGCATACGGGTTTTCTGTACGTCTTGATACCAGTACGTTGACGAGTGATGCCTGATCTGTCAGTCCTCCTGCCTGCAGTACGAAATCCTCAAGAGTCTCGTTGACGGCATATTTGTATTGTCCTGGATAGCGCACCTCTCCATGGATGGAGAGCGTCTTCTCCTCATGTGACTCTTCCATACTTGGAATGAACAGTACGTCTTCATTCTGCAGTGGTATGTCGGCAACAGTACCATCTAAGATGCCTTTAAGGTCAACGGAGATTACTTCGAGTGTGCGGTTCTTGCGCATGCGGTGCATCACGGCACGATTGGTAAATGCAAATTCTGTTATTCCGTCGGCAGCTTCAACCAGCGAGCGTACACTGTTGATGTCATCACCAACCTGATACATACCCGGACGGAATACGGCACCCTTGATTTCTACCATGTTCTCATAGCGGGTGAGAACGGAGTCAACGATTACAGAGTCTTCATCGGCAATGGTGAATGAGCTCAGGTCAAATTCGTTGACGTTGTAGATACTGAGTTCGCGGCCACTCTTACGAAGAACGCGCACGCCCTTTGTGTAGGCGTCGCCCTTGAAACCACCAGCATAGCGCAGCAAAGTGCCGAGACTCTCATTGCTCTTCATCTCATAGTACATCGGACGCTTCACCTTACCCGTGACACTTACCAGACAGTCGTATGTGCTTACGAGGATGACATCGTTGTCAGCAAGTTTTACATTACCAGTGAGTTTGCCGTTGAGCATGTAGTCATAGACGTCAACGGTTGTGACAAGGTGGTTGTTTCTGTACACCTTAATATTGCGCAGCGTACCCAGCTCGTTAGGTCCTCCAGCCATGTATAAAGCATGGAAGACGGATGCGAAAGCAGACAGGGTGTATGTGCCAGGCTGCTTTACCTCACCCATGACATTCACGGTGATAGTACGTGTCTGTCCTACCGACAAACGAATATTGGAATTGCTGTAGCGGCTACCCAGCTGACTCTTCAGACGACTGTTGGCCTGGGCTACGGTCAGACCGCTCACCTGTACAGGTCCATGTCCATCAATGTTGATATATCCGTCTGGTGATACAGTTGAAGAGAGTGACTTTTGTGATGCTCCATAGATATCAATATATACGGCATCACCAGGCCCGAGCACGTAGTTCTGCGGTGTCGCAATATTCATGTTCGGTTCAAACGACAGGTTGCGTTTGTTGAAGATATCACGACCGAAAACCTTGCGGTGCTTCTTGTCGTACTCCGTTTCCTTGAGCAACTTGCGGTAAAGCGCGGCTGTGTCGGCAGGCATCCAGTCGTTCATTTCGTCTTGCATGGCGAGGAACTCATCGTCATAAGCGTCATACGAGGAATAAGAATTATTCTTCTCGCGCATCATTCGATAACTGGAGTATTTTGAGGCCTCGTCCATTTCATCATTGCTGATACGGCGTGTCTCCATTGCAATGTCCTCTCCGTCTTTCTGCTGACCGTTGTATTTACGGGTCCTTATGTCAGTGGCTTCCTTGTTACTGACAGTACCCAAACCAGTGCCTTGCTGCATTCGTTCCGCCATATTGCGTACACGGCGTATCTGGCTGATGTTGACACCCCTTTGCATCAGTTTCGTTACTATCTGTGCCTGAGTAGTACCACGTTGCTGCTCCTTAATAATATATTCCAGCACCTGGTTGTCCGTCATAGAAGATTGTGCCTGCATGCCAACGGTAATGCATACAGACAAAAGTACTAATAAGATATATCTTTTCATATTGCAATATTTTCAGTATAGTGTGTCGACTCTGACCTGCGGTCCACCTCTGTCGCGACTCGGCATACAGAAAGCAAGCTTTCGTCTGCCCTCGCTGCTCCATCGGTTCGACTCTCAACCCTCGACTCTCGACTCTCAACTATTTATTATATAACTCCAGAAAACGGAATTTGTTGTATAAAGACTAAAAAAGGTGGTATTTTTTCCTCTTAGAAAAAAAACTATGAATTATGAATTATGAATTATAAATTATTTCATACCTTTGCAGCGCACTATTGGGCTTGACTGGATTTGACGGCAAGATGAGATGGTGTGTAAGCATGCGGAGTGACGACTGTGAACTCCATAAACCCTTCGGTCATAAATTTAATTGGCAACAATCAGTATGCTCTCGCAGCCTAACCGAAGTACAGTAGGTTACTCGGCTTAATTTCCTTGCAAGGCGAGGGAACGGGACGTCGCTCCGAGGATGTTGTTCCGAATTGCTCGGGCTCAGCGGCGCAGAATAATCGGAAATAGCCTTGCGGTTTCTCCGTCCAAGAGGTGAAGTTTTTAGGAGATAAGGCTGTGGTTGGTGGCTCGGGTCTTGCCACAGCACGAAAATAAATTCCGAGATAAGCATGTAGAAAGCACATGGTTTCCTTGTGCGGACGTGGGTTCGAATCCCACCAGGTCCACAAAAAAAGAGGATGTCACCATCCTCTTTTTTCGTGGCTATTCGTTACTCCTATCTTCTCACCAAATATATGTTCTACGCTCCTTCTGCAGATAGAGCTTGTTGTTGCGAGTGACACCATACAGGTCGTACCATAAATCAGTATTCATTACTACGCCATTCACACGCAGTCGGGCAGGGGAGTGGACGTCATTCGTGATGAAGTTCTGTATTCTGTCTGCACCGTATTTGACACACCACACATCAGCGTATGACTCATAGAACTTGCGTATCTGGTCATTGTAGGCAGAGCCGAAAAAGCCTTGCTTTGTCAGATATGACTTATAGGCGTCAAGCACGCAGAGGAAGCCTCCCAGGTCGGCGATGTTCTCACTCAGAGTGCGTTCACCGTTGCCATATTGCTCTGGCAACTCTACTGGGTCATATTCCAGATTGTTGTAGCAGCGAATAAGCGTTTCATGCTTATCCTGGAACGCCATCTTGTCGGCCACTGTCCACCAGTTGCGTTTTCGCCCCATCTCGTCATACTCTGCTCCTTGACGGTCAAAGCCGTGTGTCATTTCATGCCCTATAATGACAAGGAGGCCATAGGCGTGTGCTTCGCTTACTCCTTCTTTTGCAATGGGTGGTAAGAACATGAATGGATAGATATATATGGAGTTATCAGAACGCATATAATAGGCATTGACAAGTGTAAGGTCAGTAGGGTACAAAGTATTGTCAGAGCCTTTAAGTAAAGATAGTAGCCCATTGGTGAAGCCGTCATCTGTGCCTATTAGCTGCGCCTTGAGTTGCTGTTGACTGCGTGTCAGTATATGTGCCATCTCTACGAAGGTCTGACACCCTGTAATATCAGGCAATCCTACTTGGTACCATTGGTCAGGATAGCCTACATACAGATGCATACGCTCTATCTTCTTCACAGCATTCTCTTTCGTCGTCTCGCTCATCCAGTCCACATTCAGTATGCGTTGCCGTAGAGCATCCCTGATTGCCGTCACTCTTTCCACATATTGCTGCTTAGTGCTTTCTGGTACATATTTCTTTGCAAAAGCATACGACAGTGGGTAATTGATGAGGACGCGCGAATTCTGGACAACAGTTTTCGGCGTTAGTTTGGATGAAACAGCTTGGTTGTAGTCTGTAAGTGCTTCCTCACTCACATAGATTTCATATTTGTTCCATGCTTTTAGCATTATGTCATAGAGCTCGTCGAGCGATTTCTGTTTGAGCTTTTCGAACTCCGTTGCTGTCGAGCTGTTAATATACATCAACTCCTCATTGACACCCATACCTTCTACTATCCAATTGAACACTTGACTCTTGGCATCGGCAGCTCTTTTCATCGTTGAAAAATCAAGATCCTGATTAGCTGTACTCGAGGTCGAGGAATCGAGTAATGGTTGGAGTGTTCCTAAAAACCGTCCGTCCTGATAATATAGCGTAAGACCAAGAGAGAACGGAGTCACCCCGTCCATTACCATTGCTCCCATGGAGCGGAATGCCTCTTCGTAGGATGTCGGTTTCTTGATTTTCGCCTTTTGTGTGTCGATATATGCCTGAGAAGCTTCCAGCTTGCCGTACATATCTTCTACCATATTGAAGAAATGCTTCACCGTAGGATCCTCCTTGCGAAGTGTCTGTATCCGCTGCTCCATATATGGTGATGCATCATACAAACCGCCGATGGCACCACTTTCCACTGCTCCCTGCTTGCTGAGCCATCCTCCGTTGCAATACTGGAAGAAGTCATCGCCGGGAGTTGTTGACAAATCTTTGTTTGCATCCATGGGGAAGGGTAGTGGGTCTGTGGCAGAAACAGCGTCATCACTGTCACTGCATGAGGTTAATGCCATTCCACCCCATAGGATTAGAATGGTAGTCCACAACCATAATTGACTTGTATTTTCCATAATGTCACTATCTTATTTATTTTCATTGTTCAATATTAGGTTTATTTGTGTTCCTTTATGAGGCGCCACTCACGTGGAGTAAAGTCATCGGTTGACGGAACGTATGACGGATCGGGCATATACCAGAAGAACTGTGAGAAATAGTCACGGAGTTCTTTCTTCTTAAATACATAGCCGCGATGGGCATACGGCAGATTACGTGCTATATGGTCAGGAATTTTTTCATCCATCTCACGCCAAAAATGGAACTGTTCGCTGCGGTCATAGAAGAAGCCAGTCTGACTGCCGGCATCGAAACTGCAGAATGTATCTGCCGACATTATTACGAGATCTGCTTCCGGTCGGAAGTCGGTGATATGCCATTCGGCAGTACCGTTGCGTAGTGCTACCTCAAGCATCTCATCTCCCCATGAATACTGTGTATGGCGTTTCTTGCCCACGCCCTCTACGATACGACACTCTGCCAGATTGAGCACGGAGTCGTTGACGAGGAAGTGCTTGGCAGTCTTCTCTGCACGTATGCGAAGGGTGAAATCCCCGATGGTGCCGCCCTTCCAGCGTGCAGCTGGTGTTAACCAGTATAGTACTTCAAAGGTACGTCCTACACCGTATGACATATTATAGCTATAGGTATGATGCACCTTGTTCATGCCCTCTTTGAACGGAGCCTTGAAGAGGTAGGCATAGGAAAATTGTTCGAACTCTTCGTTCTCATCCTTAGGACCTTGGTATGGCGTCTCAAGTTCGCCAGGCTCAACCACAGCATTACGATACGGCAGCTTCATGCCGTTCATCTCTACCATGAAATCATAGATATATGGGTGACCACCTGTGGGATTAACGCCATCGTCATCCGAGTTATATGGGTTTGCTGCTTCGAATCCCATGTCAACGGTCTTGGCAGCACCATGATTTATGAATTCATACTGCACATCAACCCGTGCCAATCCGTCGTCGCAGAGACTGATAGTCAGTATTTCCTTAGCTACGGAGATATCGGTTTCATGGATAGGGATGAGGGGACCGCCACTCGCGTAGTAAACACCATCGTTGGCAGATGCTATTAACGAAAACAAAAACGTTAATGCGATAGATATTTTTCTTATGTGTTTCATAGTTGTATGGGTGTTTGTATAAAGTTATTGGTTATAGCTTTTTACGACATCCTGCAACACAAGTCCCGCGATGGTACATCCGAAGATAGCGGTGATGTCTCAGTCGTTGCCATCAGCTGGCGGTTGATATTCGATGCCGCAACAATATCGCAATCTACAATCGTCAGATGGTGGATGCCGCTGCGAACAAGCACTTCGGCACACCATGAGCCTACGCCTCCCACTCCGAAGACGATGACACGCTTTGTGACAAGTTTCTCCATCACAGCGGTGCCTAAAAGTAATTCTGTTCGACTGAAGATCATTCGACTACAAAAGTAGTAAAGAAAGAATGAATTTTCCAAATAATTAGTATGTTTTCAATTATTTAATTACCTTCGCGACCTGTTATAGTAATAAATATGGGACGTAAAGCAAATAGAATCATACAAGGAATAGCCCTTGCCGTGATAATTTTAACGACGGGCACCGCCTATGCTACTGAACTGACAGCACAGGACAGTACAATGTCACAGACAGACCAGTTAAAGAAACTCATCGATGAAGGTATAAACATAAAAATAGGTACTCGGCAGTTACGTCTAATGGGCTATGCACAGAGCACATACAACGTGATGGATGTGAACCACCGCCATACCAATGAACTGGCAATACAACGAGTGATTCTCATGGCACAGGCTAACCTCACCGACAGGTTAGGTTTCTTTCTTATGGCAGATGTGGCATCGACAGACAGTAAGAAACACATGCATGAATACTATGCTCAATACGAGTTTATGCCAGAGCTGAAGGTACGCATAGGACAGTTCAAACAACCGTTCATGTTGGAGAACATCATCCCTCCGACCTTATTGGGAAATATCCAGATGAATGAGGCGACACTCTACGAGACGGCCATTGCTACCGACTCGCTACAGGGCAATACCGTAGGACGTGATGCCGGTGTGATGCTCACTGGTGACCTCTTTCCTGCGCGTGACGGACACCGCCAGCTGAACTACAGCGTGGGTGTATTCAATGGAGTGGGGATGAACACCAAGGAGAACAATTCCCAAAAGGACTTTATCGGCATGGTGAACTATTTGCCAATTAAAGATATCACTATCAGTACGTCGTTCATTCTTGGCACCGGTCATGCACTGACGAATGATATATATAGCAGCATCCGTAAAGATGAGGATTATAGCCGTAAGCGATGGAGCATTGGAACAGAAATGAAACTCAAGCCGTTGCTACTGAGAAGCGAATATGTACAAGGATGGAATAAAAGTACACGTAGCCGAGCTTTCTATATTGAGTCGTGGGTTCATCTGTGGAAAGGTCTCGACCTGGTGCTCGACTATGACTATCTGAACAAAAATGTTGATTTGTCACGTGAGCAACAGGCCGCACTTCCTCTCTTCACAGAGACACATAACTACATTGTGGGTGTACAATACTGGGTATATCGCCAGTGCCGCGTCAGCACACAATTCGTGTTGAAAGACCGCCGCACAGGACCGGATATACACCAGTGGATAACGCAGTTCCAAATAGCATTCTGAACTGTGAACAGTAAACTGTCAACTGTAGACAGCGGATGTTTACATTCTTGCTTTCTGCTTGTCACCGGCACCTGAGCCGCGGTATTTACTACGTGCCTCATTGAACTTCCATGTGATATCTAACATAAAGGTGCTGCGAGCAGGGTTCGCTGTGGTTATCTCACGCATACCGTAGATGCGTCCTTCACTCTTTGCACAGTTGAGTGGGTCGTAGCAACGGAGGTCGAAAGTCACAGTACCCATACGGTGGAGGTTGACATCGCGCTGCAGTCCTAAATTTCATACGCTATGCAGAGATTGTGCGGAGGTCTCGCTCTGTTTGTGCGAATACTCCGAATAGTATGAGCGGAGCCTTTGGACAGAGTGTCCGAGGGCTCCGCACAGTGTGTTTCAGATAGTTATCCTGATTTGAGGAACTATCTATAAATATTGTTAAACAGATATCAGTGCCCTATAGGCTTAACCGAAAATCACCCTCACTTCCCTCACTTCCTACACCAACAATTATTCACAATTCTAAGGGTTATGGGTTATTGGTTATTGGTTATTGAACTTTCCTCATTGCAACCTGTCTGAGCACTATTTCACAGAAGGTGTTTTCAAGGTTTTTGTTACACTTCAAAGAAATTGCAGGAGAACACTGCAGAAAATCGGGCTGAGAATTGGCAGTCGGACTGCAGAGGCGTTGCAGAAAGTGTGCAACATGGTCGCTGCTTGGTAGCAACACCTAAGCCGCCTCCCCACCTGGCCTCTGCGGTGATTCCAGCAGCGCTATTCACGGAAATAGTTGACTGTCCCCGACCCTTATTCACCCTTCAAGTTGATGAGTGGTCGGTCTGGTCAGACAGGTCAGACGAGTCAGACATGTCGCAAACCGTCAATTGTCAATTGTCAATTGTCAATGGTCAATCATCATCGTCAGTGAGGGTCTCAGTGAGGGTTGCAGTGAGGGTAGATTCATTGACCATTGAACATTGACCATTGACTCTCGACTCTGACCTTCGGTCCACCTCTGTCGCGACTCGGCATACAGAAAGCAAGCTTTCGTCTGCCCTCGCTGCTCCATCGGTTCGACCCTCGACTCATATTGACCATTCACCATTGACTCTCGACCCTCGACTCTCGACCCTCGACTCTCGACCAGTGTCAGT
>JAFZVR010000091.1 GCA_017617725.1 Prevotella sp. | reverse complement strand
TGTGAACCCCAGCCCCACATACCATCTTCCTTCTTGTCTTGGTTTTTAACGGTGCTGTCGCCGGTGATGAATACGACGGGTTTGCCTTCCTGGCGCTTGGGCTTTTCCATAGGCAGTTCCACGTTTACCATCATGGCCTTCAGCGGGGTTAGTGACGGATGGTCGCAAGCAGCAATTCCTTCCGCTGCCGAGCGGGCGTTCATCTCTGCACCGAAGCGGCTGGTATGTATCTTGTCCTTATGGAACAGGTACTGTTTCTTCCACGGGCTATAGGAGTCCATCTTCTGTCCTGAGATTTCGTTCAGATCGACGAAGGCAACGTTTTGCTCTTTGGCTATCTCTTGGAGCCACTTACTCTGTTTCTTGCGAACGGTCTTGCCGTTTTTCTCGTAGGCATTGCGGGGTGTCAGCGACATCAGGATGACGTTGGCTCCCTTGGCGCGTGCTTCAGCGATATATCTGCGCATATAGCCACCATAGCTATAGACGGTCTCTTTCACTCCCGGCGCCGACTGGTGCTCACCGTCGGCTACTTGGATGGTAACTTCTAACGAGTCGTTGCCGATACCAGACAGACAAGCACGGGCGCGTCCGCTGTCATACGGGCCATTGTCGTTATGACCTAAAGAAACGATGACCCAGTCGCCTGGTTGCAGTGCCTCACGAACAGCAGGCCACAACTTATTATAATAGGTACGTGTGGACATACCGCCCAGGGCTTGGTTTTCTACAGTGATCTTGTTGTCGTCAAAATAATTGCCAATGAAGAATCCCCATCCCCATTGTCCGTTGTTACCGTTTCCCAGTGTACCGTTGCGCATGGTGCTGTCGCCAATGTAGAAGGCTACGGGATTACTGCCTTTGCGGGTAGAACCAGGCACGGGTCGTGCTGTATTGGCCTTGGCGATGCTGTCGCCAGTATTGTCAACTACGCCATTGTCATCGACAACAGCCTCAGGAACTTTGTTCTGTGCAGTTGCACAGAAAGGTAAAAAGGTAAAAAGGTAAAAGGGTAAAAGAACCCCTACCCATCCCTTTGTGATATATGATAATCTATTTTTCATTTTTTTACTTTTTTACCTTTTTACCTTTTTACTTTTTCCCTACGGGAATGACATAGAACTTACGGTCTTTGGCAAAGTCTATCATCCACTGGTCGGCGATGATATGGTTGTCGAGCGCTTTGATAACCAATGTGTGCTTACCCTTTGTGAGTGTTATTGGTGTCTTGCGAAGTGCTTGGCTGCGCAGCATATTCTGTTTCCAGCGCTCAGAACGGAACTTCTCTTTCATCGAAATAACAACGGGCTTTCCGCCATCGATGCTCACGCTGAAGCGGATGTCGCCCTTGTCGTTAGGCTGTGTGGGAATCATACCCGTATAGAGCACAGCGTCACCCTCGCTGTTACAGGTGAACTCATAGGTCAGCGTACCGTCTTTCGGCAGCGAAACAGCATTCATGCTATGTCCGAGCATCTGTACGACATGTGCTCCTTCACTTGCCGACTTGTAGTCGTTGGCATTGCAGGCGATATACTCTTCCGTATGCGCTTTCATCGTAGAAAGGTCTGTCTTTGGTAGCGTATCGGTCACGATAGGTGCATCGAAGACATACAGTTTTCGTGGATTCAGCGTCATCATACCTTTCCATTTGCCACCAGCCATCTTATTGTTGTAGTAGTTTGTCAGTGAACGAATCTCTTCATAGGCAGCCTGCGCTTTTGTGGCAGCCTCCTCAGAACCCAGTCGACGGGCTTTCTGAGCCTCCAGGTGTTTGGTTGCCATCGCAGCGGCAGCGAAAATAGGATATTTGATGGCGGCATAGTAAGCATCCTGACGATCCGGACGTACCAGTTTGGCTATCTCGTCAACCTGTTTCTTGATGGCTTCGTAGTCGGCCATATATTGATCCATTTCGCCACCGAACTCCACGAAACTGAACTCAGAGTCCTGAACGGGCGACCAACCCTTGCTGTATTTCTTCTTATCCAGCTCCACCTGATTCCATCCCATGAATTCCGGACGGCGGATACCACACAGACGGAAGTATTCCTTCATGACGGGCAGCAACTTTGCACCAGCTTCTTTGCCGAACTGCAACGAGAGCCAGTTCTGCAGGTGCTGTTCGAGTGTCGTTGGCGACACGGAGTTGATGTCCCAAGCCATATCGAGGAACAGCTCCAGGTCGTAGGCGGCCACCTTCGGCTCGTGTACGTTTACTATCCACAGTTTACGGGCATTGTGGTCGTAGGCCTCGCGCATTTCGTTATATACCAGACCTGGCTGTTCGGTGGTCAGCCACATATAGTCGTGTGGTCGTCCCCAGTAGCTCAGGTGGTAATACACACCTGCACCACCGCTACGTTTCTGTTGTTCGGCATCCGATAGGCGTGTCATATAGCCGTAGTTGTCGTCGCACCACATCAGTGTGACATCGTCGGGAACGTTCAGACCGTTCTCCATAATCTCCAATACCTCTTTATATGGTACGAACACCTGCGGAATCGATTCCACCTTCGGATCGATATGGGTTTTCAGCAACTCACGCTGGTCGTCGATGACCTGCTGCAGCCATTTCGTTTTGTTGTTTTTATCCTTGCCGACACCTTCCATTTCTCCATCATGGATGCCACGCATACCGATGGTATAGTAGTAATCTCCAAAACCTTTCACCTCTTTCAGGCGCTCTATCCAGTAGTTCTGTACAGACTCCTTATTCGTAACATAGTTATACTTTCCACGCTCCTTTACACTCCACTCATCGACGTTATTGCGTAGCAATGGTTCACAGTGGGAAGTGCCTACCACGATACCGCATGAATCGGCCATTTCCTTATTGCCTGGAATCTTGAAGAATGCCGTAGAACCCGTATGCATAGCCGGCCAGATGGCGTTGGCACGCAGACGGAGCAGCAGTTCATAGACCTTTTTATTGGTCTTGGGACCAATCTGTCCTTTGTCTTTTGAAGGCTCAAATACCTTGTTGCTCCAGGGACGCAGCGTCCAGTCCTCATCATTGATGAAGATGCCGCGATATTCCACCGACGGAGCCTGCAGGGTCTTGAAGCCTTTCTCGATGGAAAGCTTTGATTTCTTCTCAGGGGTTACATCGCCCCACCATACCCATGGAGACACTCCTGCCATACGCGACAGTTCCAGGATGCCGTATGCCGTACCGCGTCCGTTGTTGCCCACGATGGTGATGCCGTTATCTACTGTGAGAAAGAAAGCATCCATCTTTTTTGACAGTTCGTCGACAGGCACACCTTTCGCTTTCAGAGCTTTGACAATCTTGTTATCAGCAGCATCAAGTTGGTAAATCTGGATGGTCGCATCTTTGCCACCAGCCTGTGCCTGCTGACCTGTCACCAGCTGCATATCGTTGCAGAACATGTTGAGGGCGACTCCTACGACGGTGTGTACTTTGCCGTTTACTTGGTAGGTCACAGCCTTCTGACCATCAAACCACACATCGTCAACTGCCATCGCTGCACTGCTCATGGCAGCCAGCATTATTGTTATCAGTAGTTTGTTCATAATTTTCTAAATGCTAAACTCTCAGCTTTCAACTTATCGAAGGCATTTCGCCAATGCCTCGGCCCATAGTTTGCCTAATTCTGCTGCTCCTTTCTCATTCGGATGCAGATAGAACGTACCTTGCAATCCCTCCTCTGGCGTCATCATCTCCTTGTGGTTCTTCTCAAAGAAGGCGAATATCTCGTCACTGCCTAAGAATACGTTCTTACGCTCCTTTGCCAGCGCCTTGTCCACTTCCCAGTAACTCTGTACCTGCTTCAGAGAAGCCTCGTCCATCTTACTGCCCGACTCTTTCTCCATGTTTGGTGAGAAGTACGGATCCTGATGGAGAACGAAGATAGCCTGCGGATAGATGGTCTCAAGGGAGTCGATGATGGTTGTCATACTCTTGCGGAAGATGTCATCGGTCCAGCACGATTTCTTCGGACGGATTGCGGCATCGTTGGTTCCCAGCATGATGCTGAACACCATCTGTGCCTCGGGATATGCCTCTGCCAATGATGCTGCGGCAGCTTTTACACCGCCCCAATATCCTTTACGTCCAGGCAGGAAGTCACGACTGGTCTTACCGCTCTTACCCATATTCTTAGCATGGGCTGTTATACCCTGCTCCTTCAGGTATTTCACACAATATTTTGTTGGATTGGTTTTTTGTGGAGCCTGATGGGTAGCACCAAATGTGATGCTGTTACCGATAAACACAATGTTATACTCTTTCTGTGCCAGTGCTGTCATACTCATAACAGCAGCAGCAATAATAGTGATTAGCTTCTTCATAGTTATCAATTATGAATCGTAAATTATCAATTATGAATTATCAATACCCCTGGTTCTGAACATATAGTCCCACTTGTACCTGCATCTGCTGTTGTGGAATAGGGTAAAGGTATGTGAACGGGAGCACGTTGGCAGCATAGCCCTTCAACAGGCTGTTGGTGATTATCAGGTCATCGCCGTCAGTGAGGAACATATCCTTGAGGACCGTTTCCCACTTATTGAGACGTACCAAGTCGAACCAACGGTGACCTTCCTCAGCGAGCTCATAACGACGCTCATTGAGGACAGCCTGCTGGTATTCCTCCTCGTCGGTGAAATCACTGACCTTATATGCCGGCAGTCCTGCACGTATGCGTGTACGGTTAAGGTATTCCACTCCCGTCTTGGACAGTCCCAGTAATTCGGCATAGTAGAGGATATAGTTCTCCAAACGGATAACAGGGAAATTCTGCGGCCATGTGCTGGTCTTGTTGAGCAGAATGCCTGTCATATCCTCATAGCCACAAGCCTCTCGTTTTACTTTCGTCTCCCAGAATTTCATAAAGTAACACTCGTTACCTTCAAGGGTTTGTCCTTTACGGTTTTTAACGGTAATGGTGTTGGAACAGCGTTTGTCAATGAAACTTCCGGAATTATCTTTCTGTGCAAAGTAGTTACGCAGACGCGGTTCTACAAACGGATAACCATAGGACTGTCCGCTTGTCATCGAGGTATTTCCACCGTAGTAGGAGCCGTTCCAGCTTCGGTCAACCGTATATGGTGTGATTGTACTGCCTTGAGATGTGGAGGCGTCAATGTCGGCTTGTATCTCAAAGAGATAGTATTTGTTGTCATTCTCGTGAATCCACATCTTGTTCCACTCCTCGATATCGGCTGCCCACCACTTACCGTTGGCATCGGAGTAGTCAATGACTTCCTTTAATAAGGTTTGTGCCTTCGACTTCTTGCTGGTATCCATCAGAGGGAAACCCGACATGGTGATATAGACCTCGGCAAGAAGGGCCTTGGCTGCCATCTGCACAGGACGTCCTACCGACTTGTCGGTGCTGCCGTCGTAACGTGTGAAGGTTTCCATCAGATATTCAGATGCATAGCTAAGGTCAGGGATTACAACCTGTTCATATACCTCCTCGGCTGTTGATTGCTTCAACTGAAGTGATTCCAACGGTGTAATGGAACCGGTTGCAATTGGTATATTGCCAAAGAACCGTACCAGGTCGAAATAGGCTAGGGCACGTAGGAACTTTACCTCTGCCTTATATTCCATCTGAATATCCTCATTCTTGAAAGTTACATCGTCTATCTTATCCAGTATGGCATTGGCATTGGCAATTATAGAGAAGTATTCTTTCCATGCCGTCTGCACCTGACCATTAGTGACCAGGTCGGCATTGAGGAAATAGGCTATCTCACTGGCACCACTCACTACAGACTGCTCCATCCATACATTGTCTGAACGAACCTCACTGAGGAACCATCGGTGCTTCGGTATAACACTGAGGGTATTGTACAGACCTACGATAGCCTGGTCTATCTGCCCCTCTGTAGAGTAGAAATTGGAAGGATTGACACCCTCTTTTACATCTACATCCAGATAGTTGTCGCAGGAAATGAAGATGGTGACGATGGCTATCCACACCAATATCGTTCTTTTCAAAATTAATCTCATGTCGTTATTACGTTGTTACGTTATTTCGTTATTTCGACTCGGGGTTACATACCAAATTTCAATCCAAGAGAGTAGACGCGGGCGGTGGGGTAGGCTACCAAGTCATAAGCACTCATACTACTGTTTTGTATTGCGGAACTCTCGGGAGAATAGCCGATATCGTATTTGTCCCATTGTAGTGCATTCTCTATACTTATCAGTAAGCTCAGGCTCTTGACGAGCTTATTCTTCGGAATCTTGAACCTATACGACAATGTGACATTCTTCAGTTTGATGTAGTCGGTGCTATAGAGGTTATGGGTAGTACCGCCGAAGTTGTAACCGGAATTGGTCAGCCATGCTGCCGGTGTCTGACCGTCACCAGGATTCTCTTCCGAATACCACATATTCTCATACGATGACATCATATTACGCAAACCGGCATAGCTGCCCTGAGGATGGTCGAGGAGTCCCTTCGTTCCTACCTGGCCGGCAAAGAGCTTACCACCCCACTGGCTGGTGATGAGGAATGACAGGTCCCAGTTCTTGTACGTGAAACGGTTGCTGAAACCGATAGTAATGTCGGGACGTGGATTGCCGCAGCGGATACGGTCATTTTCATCGATAATACCGTCACTGTTGACATCGCGGACCTTGATACCACCAACCTGTGCTGTAGCTACATGAGGATAGCTGTCGAGGTCTTCCTGACTGGTGAACACACCCATATAGTCGTAGAGGTAGTAGTCACCAACACGATGTCCGACCTCCAGGATCTGTGTCTTACCGCTACCATACGCGGTGGTACCGGACATGATTCGGTCGTTACCACCGAGGTCGAGTACCTTGTTTCTCTGGAAGCCCAGATTCAATGAGCTCGTCCACTTAAACGGTTTTACGATATTGATGGTCTTCATCTCTATATCAATACCGTAGTTGCGAATCTTGCCTATATTGAAATAAGCACGGTCGAAACCACTCACCGAGGCCAGCTCCATCTGGTACAACATACTACTGGTGTTCTTGATGTAGTAGTCAATAGACATGGAGATGCGGTTCTTGAACATACCGATATCGAGGGCAATGTCCCAGCTGTCGGTTTTCTGCCATCCGAGGTCAGGGTTACCTACAGAACCGAGCTTATATCCTTTCTGTTCCACACCATTGAAATAGACAATGGCGGAAGACAATGCAGAACGTACGGCATTGGTACGTATATTGCTGCGACCGTTCTGACCGTAGCTCATACGGAACTTCAACAGGTTCATGAAGAAGCCTTTTGGCCAAAAGCTTTCGTTGGATATTCGCCAGTTGGCTGAGATGGAAGGGAATGTTGCCCAACGGGTGTTCTCGCCAAAGCGTGACGAGCCGTCACGACGTAGGGAGACATTGACAACATAGCGGTTATTGTAGTTATATATACCACGTCCGAAATATGAAATCATTTTTGTCGGTGTGGAATAGTTGTTAGCAAGCTTATTGATGGTTACCGAGGTATTTGTGTAACCTTCTGACGCGTCATTGATGAAATCTTCCACGCTGGAAGAAGACTTGTCTGCCCATTTAGTACTGGAGATGGTCCAACCAAGCATACCGTTGATACTATGCTTGCCAAAGGTCTTATTGTAGTTGAGAATTGTCTGCAGGGCGAAATACTGGTTTTTTGTATCAGCCCAACTGGAGGTGGTGTTCTGTCCTTCGCCACCATTGGCATTGAAGGTATGCAGATTCTGCAGTGTTGAAGGAACGAATGAACGGGTGGATTGCTGACGCATATTCCATGTACCGGTAACTTCTGCGGTCATACCGTCTATTACATCCACTTTTACAAAGGCGTTACTGCGCATCTGGTATAGTTGTCTCTCGTCTCTGGATTTGGTAATCCTTAAAATAGGATTTGACGATGAGCTTGATGAAAAAGCATAGTAGTTATATGGATATGCAGCAGTATTAACGCCTGCCTCTGACTCTGCTACAGGAACCATACTCAGAATAGTGAGGTTCTTGGAGTCTTGAGCGGTATTGATAGCCTGGGCCTCGAAAACAGAGAGCGTCGGTGAGATGCTAATGCCAAAGGTGAAACGGTCTATCTTTGCCTGTCCTTGGGCAGTGGCGGAGAAACGTTCATAACCAGTACCACGGATGATACCATCCTGGTTGGTGTAGTTTACCGATACGCGGAAATTCGACTGTTTGTTACTTCCTGATGCTGACACACTATACTGCTGTTGCGGAGCAGTGTGGTAGGCCGCTTCCTGCCAGTCGATATAGCTTAGTCCCGGGTGACCAGGGATGACCCATCGTGGGTCATACATATAGGTCTGTGTTGTGCCTGCATTGAGAGCATCGAAGTTAGAATGACCTGCAAGGACTGTACGAATGAGCATACCATCGCTTTCTTCTGCGCCGATGTCACCGTATTTGTCAATGTAGCGCTGGTTATTCATATTGTACACCCAACGTGACCATTCATTACCTGACATCACGCCTACCTTACGTGTTACTTGCTGTAAGGAGTAATTTGCTGAGGCAGTGATACTGACTTTCTCGGTCTTGTCTGGTTTCTTAGTAGTAATGATAATAACGCCATTGGCTCCGCGTGAACCATAAATGGCACTTGAGGAAGCATCCTTTAACACTTCGATAGAGGCGATGTCGTGGGCCTCCATCTGAGACATGTCGAATTCGTCGTCCATAGGGATGCCATCGACAACATAGAGCGGTGCAGTATTGTCCGTCTGGTCACCGTCGCCATTGCTCAATACATCGTTGAGGGTCACGGAGCCACGTACATTGACAGTGGTCTTACCACCGGGCATGCCGCTGTTGCTGCTTATCTCGACACCCGCCAACTGTCCCTGTAGCAGGTCGGCAGTATTGGTGACGGGGCGGTCCTCCAGCTCATCGCCGTCAATCTTGGAGACGGCTGCTGTTACATCACCCTTCTTCACAGCACCATAACCGATTACCACCACATCATCGATAGTTGTTGCTTCAAGTTGCAGAACAATCTTGTAGACATTTTTGCCACTGACTAACTTGACGGTATTTGTCTTGTAGCCGATATAAGATACTTGCAAGGACTGGTCTTTCTTGTCGACATTGATAACAAATTTACCATCAAGGTCGGTAACGCTACCTTTGCTGTCACTTACTTTCACGACAGCTCCGATAAGTGGTTCGCCTTCATCGTCGACAACGACTCCGGTAATCTCCCGTTGAGCGTAGCCGCTAACAGTCGTCATCAGCAGGATGAACAACGCAACAAGCTTTAATCTTTTATCTATAATATTTAATCTCCTCATGGCTATTCTTCTACATAGTTAGTGATGCTGTTCCAATAGGGAGCTTGCATATATGCTTCCAGACTGCCATTGGGAATATACACAGTTGCTGTTGTAGTAATGACATCGCTCGCTGTGGGAGGCACGCTACTCTTAATATGAATCTCTGAGAGTTTCTTACACCCTTCAAACACCTGAGTACCAATTGTTCTTAATCCGTCATTGAGCGTTATTGACGTCATGGCGGCACAGTTCATGAAGGCCTGGTCGTTAATTGTTTCCAACCCTTTGAACGTGAGAGTTTTTATTGTCTTGCAATTATAGAATGCTTTTGCGCCAAGGGTTTTCAGGTTGCTATTGTCTTCAAAATAGATATCCACAAGACGTATGCAATCACTGAATGCCTTATCGCAAATCTCTGTGATAGAGGCAGGGATAACGATATCTGTCAGGGATGACAGACCACCGTATATTCCCATTGGGATGACTGTCCAATTTGACGGTACTGTCATCGTAGGAAGCTTGGAACAACCGTAGAATACCTCTTCGCCCACTTTCTTCACGCTCTCAGGCATGTCGAAGTCGGTGAGTTCCGAACAGCCATAGAATGCAGATTTACCGATTTCCTCCAGTTGGCTGTTGTCGGGATTGATATGTACGGTCTTGAGGCGTGTATTTTTCAAAAAGGCAAAATGATGTATTGTCTTCAGACCGTCGGGAATAAAGATTTCAGTTACACTATTGCCACAGAATGTTCCAGCCTTGATTTCCTTGACTCCGGAAGGCAGTGTGAGGCTATTGAGTTTCGGACACTGACCAAACGACTCCTGGCCGATGTCCGTAACACTCTCTGGAATGATGACAGAGGTGAGTTCGACATTGCCGGCAAAAGCATACTGGTCAATTGCCGTTACGGGTTTGCCATTGACAACCGACGGGATGACAATATCGCCTTGGTATGTCAACAGACCTTTTATCTCAGAACCGCCTTCTGCGGCTTCCACCGACCCTCCCATCATACGTACAAGCTGTTCAAATGACATGTTGGTACGGTCGTAGGTCAGCATCATCCCCTGACCATCGGATGTGGGTACAAAGTACAGGTAGTTCTCACCGGCCTCAACGATGACCATGCCCTTTGTCCACTCATCATAGCTACCTTCCTCCACAGCATCATTGCTACAGCCCGTTAGGGCTATAGCAAAAATGGCCGTGAGAAGATATAACAATTGTCTCTGTCTCATTATTTTAACGATTTAATCACATGTATTACTCACTTGCAGCAGCGCGCTGCTTGGCAAGCTTTGCCATCTTCTTAGAGTCGACAATCTGCTTTGGCATGGCACCCTCGAAGGTGGTATCAGCGGAACCGGTATAGTGTATGCCGCTAAGATATAACGGACCTGTAGCGAAGAGGAATACCACGTCACCTTCGGTATAGGTGTAGTCAAGTTCCAGTGCCTCATAAGGGTTGTCCTTGCTGCCAGCAGTAGAACCCTTTTCCCACATCTTGAACTCTTTCATCTCATAGATGCCGTTGTTGGCAACAGCATAGAACAGGCGTCCCTGAGGTTTCTTTGACCATACCATAGCATAGAGTTTACCGTCGCTTGCAGGCTTGAATTCTACGGCGCGGTTGTATGGTACCTTTGTAGGAATCATACCATTCTTGTTTTGAAGACCGGTAGGAACCTTCTGGAAGTTGATGGCTGCTTCTGACATTACCACCTTACCATCTGCCTTAAAATACTTCGTTGCTTTCTCGTGTATTAGACCACCGAAGCCTTCGCCTTTGTCACTACGTACGTCGGATATAAAAGCCAAACCGTCTGCTCCTTTATAGAGACCTTCGGTCAGCTGTGTCAATTCTGAAGGTGTTCCTAATGCCTTGTCAACTGTGATTGTTGTCTGTGCCTGTGCTACAGCAGCTACGAAGAAAGCTGCCAAAAGAACTAATTGCTTTTTCATTTTAATATTTGTTTAGGTTATAATAACTGTTTTTCGATGGTGCAAATATACCACAAGAATATGACGCAATTAAGAATTTATGTGTAATTATATGTAATTTTGTGTCATAAATAAATAATTGTTGTATCTTTGTGGTGTAAAACCATACAAATTATGAGACTATTACTACTAATACTATGCCTTTGGATTTATTGTCCATTGATGAAAGCAATGGACTACAGATCATATAAGATAAAGTCCGGAACAGGACTAAATAGTACTATAATAAGGGATATTACCCAAGACAGGGATGGGTATATGTGGTTTGCTACTATTCATGGTCTTTATCGCTATGACGGATACAGCATTAAACAGATGATTACTCCAGATGATTTGGCAGATGGGCTGATACCAGATATCAGAACTGTCAGCCTACATCGCTGGGGTGACCGCTTCTTGTGGGTCAAACTTCGTGGCGATTTCTTCAGTTGCTACGACCTTCATAAGAATAAATTCATTGATTACACCAGTGAGCGCCAGCGGAATATGACCTACACCAAAGGATTCTTTGACAAGTCTGACGAAGTGTGGCTTTATGGTAATGGCGAAGGCTGTCGGAGAATCACTTTTGACGGAAAAGAGTTTCATATTACCGATTACAAGTCGAAGGCAGGAGGGGTATTACCATCTGCCAATATCCGTTTTATCAGTCAGGGATGCGCTGGTCGTGTATGGATAGCTACGGATAGAGGTTTGATATTTGCCAATAATGGGCAATTGACGACCGTGGGACCCAATGGAGTGGATATATGCAAAATGACAATACTCGATGAGATGGAGTATTTTGTTACCTCTAACGGAAAAGTGATGATGTATCAGAGAGGGCATCTGCGCACTATGGCAGAATCCAAGATTGCAGGAGTGAGGGATGTTGTCCCTTACGACAACGGTCTGTTGATAATAACGGACAATGGTACCTTCCAGTATCAGGTTTCTGACCACACGTTGGCACACAGTACCATTGCCTCGGGACAATATAGCGTTTGCAGGGATAATGACGGGAATACTCTTTTGTGGGATAATAATGGTATATTAAAATATGTACGCGTGAGAGACAGGAAGGTCTTTACCATGACTCTGCCTCTTGATGCTGCAGCTTTCGGAGCTGCGCAGAGACAGAATATGATAACAACGCCTACTGGTGAAGTTATGGTTTCCACCTTTGGCAGTGGTTTGTATATCTGTAATCCTGAACAGGGAGAGGTGAAACACTACCTGCAGCAATGGGGCTCCGATGCCGTCATCAATACTAACTATCTTCTCGCAATCTACCAAGACCGTATCGGGAATATATGGATCAGTCAGGAGGATATGGGCCTGTCGGTCTTGATGCCTATTACAAGCAAAGCCAAATACCTGCCATTGAACAGTAGCTATAGCCCAACAAGTGATTTTCATGATAACTGCGTGAGAATGTTGCGTCGGTTGACTGATGGAACAGTCTATGTCGCCAGTTTTACGAATCTCCTTTATACGTTTGACGGTCAGCAGATGTCGTCGGCACCCAATCCCTGGGGAAGTGTCCTATCTGTTGCTGACGGATTAGATGGTACGAGATGGATAGGAACAAGAAGCGGACTGGTAGTCAATAATAAACTCTATCGTAACGACAAAACTGACAATGGTTCGCTTTCGTCCGATAAAATCAGTGATATTTGTGCCGACAGGAAAGGACGAATGTGGATAGCTGCCTTTGGAGGCGGCCTGGATGTGGCTATTCCGAAAACCACAGGCCCCCAACCCTCAGCCTCCTCCCCCCAACCTCTAACCCCCAATAACTACATCTTCCGTCATTTCTTTTCCGGCAACATACAACAACGTGAAGCACGTACCCTGCATCTCGACCACCATGGACAGATATGGTTGGGTACGGGCGAAGGCTGTTTTGTGTTTAATCCGGACCGTTTATTGAGCAATGCCAAAGACTACCGTCATCTTTTCACAAATGAGAATTCCAAGATGGATGAGGTGCATGCTATCTGTGAAGACAGTCACCACAGAGTATGGGTTGCCATTGCCGGTATTGGTGTGGAGTGTTATGACAACACAGGCAGCAGTCCCGTTCTTAAACGCGTCTATACAGATATTGACGGCATTGGAGACTTGGCAGTGCAGTCTGTGGTGGAGGACATAGAAGGAAAGATATACATAGGTACCAACAGGGGACTCAGCGTCTATGATGAGAAAGCCGACAGGTTCAGGAATTACCTTCTCAGCAGCACACAGTTGGGTAATATTTATATGGAAAATGCTGCATGCAGACTATCTGACGGCAGACTGGCTTTCGGTACGAAAGACGGTTTGATGACGATTGCACCAGAGATGTTAACTGCGAAAGGACAAAATCATATCCCTGTCATTACTGATATTTGGATAAACGGTACGCCTATCAATGAGGTAAGTAAGCATAATGATGCTCCTAATCATACAAATAAAATCACCTTACAGCATCATCAGAATACACTTACATTCTATTTTTCCGATTTCTGCTTTGAGGACGTGCGTAACACACAATACACATACATGTTACAAGGCTATGATGAGGAGTGGTCGAAACCATCGAGCGACCATGAGGTAATATACAGGAATCTTCCACCAGGAAGCTATACTCTCCTATTGAAAGCAATCCGTTCCGATGAGCAATGGGATGACAAGGAAGCTCAGCTTACTATCGTTATCAGACCACCATTCTGGCTGACATGGTGGGCAATCCTCTGTTATGTGCTGCTTGCCTCTGCCGTGGCATACGCCATATATCGCCAGCTGAGAAATATGGAGGCACTGCGTAATAAAGTGAAGATAGAAAATCAGCTGACGGAATATAAGATACAATTTTTCACTAATATATCGCATGAGCTGCGCACTCCACTGACGATTATCCGGGGAGCAATGGAAAGTATTCGCGAGATTGACCCCATGCCAAGTAGCTTCAAACAACCAATCAGTTCCATGCAGAAGAGTGTGGACCGTATGGTACGGCTCATCAGTCAGCTTATGGAATTCCGAAAGGTGCAGACCAACCAGTTGCAGCTGCAGGTAGAAGAGACGGATGTGGTGCGCTTCCTTCGTGATATATATATGTCTTTCCGTGTGGTGGCAGAAAAAAAACAGGTTAACCTGTCGTTCAGCACCTTTGCCAACAGTTATCATCTGCCTGTTGACCGCAGGAAACTGGACAGTATTGCACACAACCTCATAAGTAATGGAATAAAATACACGCCGGCGAAAGGCAGTGTGGACATACACGTAAGGCTGGACAGCGACAACCAGAACCTGCTTCTTGAGGTACAAGATACGGGCATAGGTGTACCGAAAGAGAAACAAAGCCAGCTGTTCCGGCAATTTATGCAAAGTACGTTCTCATACGACAGTATCGGTATTGGATTGTATCTTTCCGGTCAACTTGCCAGAATACACAAGGGAACGATAGACTTCCGTGAGAATGAGGAAGGACAAGGTAGCGTGTTTACATTACGCATACCAAGTGACAAGTCTGTATATTCTGCCTCAGACTATGCCAATCCCCTTAACAATACATTTATAGAAGAGGCAGAAGAAGACAGTGAATGGCTGAAGAACTATCGCGAAACAGCTCCAAAGCCACTTAATAACCGTCGTGTGCTTATTGTTGAGGACGACTACGATGTCGGTGAGTATCTTGAAACAGAATTGCGCCGTTTCTTCGAGGTTGTCGTTGCCAACGACGGATGTGAGGCATTACGTATAATCGGTGAACAACGACCAGATATCGTTGTCAGTGATGTGGCAATGCCAAATATGAATGGTTTTGAACTGACTCGCCGTATCAAGAATGACGAAACGATGAGTGATATCCCAGTAATCCTACTTACAGCTCTGACGGATGAAACGAAACGTACACGTGGATTTGAGGTTGGTGCCGATGATTACATCCAAAAGCCGTTTAGCATACGTATGCTTGTGATGCGCTGTTCGCAGCTGCTCATGCAGCGCGAAAAGCTGAAGGCGAAATATGCGTCTCAGGAGGCAGCCCCCGTGCAGGCCGTCTTGAAAGAAGACCGCGACCGACGTTTCTTAGATGTACTCAACCAGTGGGTTGAGGGACATATCAGTGACCCTAACCTCAATGTTGACGACCTCGCCACGAAGATGGGATACGGACGTAGCACATTCTATCGCAAGATTAGTGCCTTGACAGGTGTCACGCCAAACGTATACATCCGTAATATTCGCATGGAGAAGAGCAAGGAGTTGCTCGATGAGGGGGAATTGACAATAAGTGAGATTTCCTACAAGGTAGGCTTTAGCAGTCCGTATTATTTCAGTAAGTGCTTTAAGGAGCATTACGGTATTTCCCCGAGCCAGTTTAAACGCGGAGTGTGACCTAATGCATCATTGACACAAAAAGATATGTTTTTGCACAATTGTGTCACGAAGTGTGTGTTGTTATTGTCTAACTTTGCAGCAAATAATTCGTATTAATCTAAACAAAAAATTATGAAACAGAAATTATTTGCTTTCTTCGCATTGTTGGCAATGGTTATGCTGCCAATGATTGCGTGGGCTGAACCAACAGAAGTTTACAGCCTTACAACAACAGGTGAGTTAGGTACTGCTGGAACAGATGTTGACGGCGAAACTCCTTACACAAAGGGTGGCGTAGTTTATGCTATGAACACTCTGGAGACCAATCTCTGGACCGCTGGTGCTTCTGATGAAGACCCATGGACAATAAAGGGTGTTGCCCAGTACATTAAAGTTGTTGTTGCCAATAACTTCCAGGCAGGCGATCAGATCGTCATCAAAGGTAAGGGCAACGGATCTTTCCGCATCTTCGACAACGCAACAGGCTCTACCTCCGCAGATGCTTATGCCTTCCAGCAGGCCATGAGCAAGAGCACAGAAGCTGAATATACCCTTACTGTCGGTGCCAACAATCCGCTGATTGGTAAGAACACTTTTTACCTGAGATGGTCATCAGGTTCGAACGAAGGCTCTCTATATTATATTAAGGTGAACCAAGATCCTACCGCTGAGACATACAATATCACTATTGCTGACGGTATCGCAAACGGAACAGTGGAAGCCAATGCTACTTCAGCTCGTGCAGGTGTTGAGATTACGCTCACTGCTATTCCTGCCGACGGTTATGAGCTCGACGCATTCAGTGTAAAGCAGGGAGCAGAGGACGTAACTGTCAATGGCAATAAGTTTATCATGCCTGCAGGAGATGTCATGGTCAGTGCTACCTTCAAGGAAGAGGTGATTCCGGCTAATGCCATCTATTACCTCAAGACTACAGGCGACTTCGGAACCGATAATGGTGACGGTACGTTCACTAAGGACGGTATCACTTACGAGAAATCATCACTCAATAATACAGCTGATACCAACCACAATCCTGCATGGTGGCGCATTGCTAATAAGACGGGATACTTAGGTTGTATCCTCCCATCTGCTCTTCAGGCTGGTGACCAGATAGTAATAGCAGGTAGGGCCAGCTCTTCAAGTATCAAGATCCTTCTCCGCACAGTCAATGCTGTCACAGTAGATGATGTAGCAACAGAATTTATTGAGGTTCCGACAGGTACGACAGATGAGACCACCTTCACATATACGGTAACAGCAGAAGATATCCTCGCAGGACAGAGCAAGTTCTACATCATGCAGAGCACTACCAGCAGCTTCTACCTCAAGAATGTTCAGGTACTTTCTTCTGGTACAGTATATAATGTCTCAATGGCAGATATGACTAATGGCTCTGTTACAGCTACTCCAGCAAATGCCATAGCAGGAACAACCATCACGCTGACCGTTACACCGGATGAGGGTTATGAACTGGATAATATCTATGCTGAGCCTGTAACTGACGAGGAAGGCGACACACCGATCTTCGGTGCTCCTGCAAAGGCTCCAAGCTTCGACCTCATTACACTAACAAAGGTTGACGACAATACATACACATTCGTTATGCCTGCTAATGATGTAATCGTCACTGCTACATTCAAGGAGAAGCATGAGCCAGAACCAGAGAAGCGCTACCTCACAGTGGCTAAGGAATGGATGGCATTCTGCTCACCTGAGACCTTCGCCGTTCCAGATGGTCTGAAGGTATATACCATCAGTGCCGTTACACAGCCTGCAAGTGCTGAAGAGCCAGGAACAGTGACACTGAAGCAGCAGAATATTATTGCAGAGGGCGTACCAATGATTATTGAGAACACCGACCTCGAGAACACCACTAAGTATGAGATTGTGAATGCAGAAGGTGCTATCGTTGCTGCTGACGTATGTGCGGAGTTCAAGGGTTCTGCAACTGGTGCCCTCGATCTGAGTACTACCAGCGTAAACTACGTATTGAAGAACGGTGTATTCGTCCGCACAACAGCAAAGAAGGCTGCTCAGTATAGCTGCTTCATCGAGTTCACAGGTGCTAATGCTGCTCCTTACTTCAGCATGACAGTCGATGATGATGCTACTACAAGTATCCAGTCTCTTGAGACAGCTGTTATGGAGAACGGAGAGTGGTTCACCATCAGTGGTATACGTATGGCACAGCCTACACAGCGTGGTATCTATATCCACAATGGTAAGAAGGTGGTTATTAAATAAGGTGACGAGTAGATAAGTCGATAATTTTCAAATATAATCATAAAACCCTATGCACCGTAAGGTAAGAATCTTTATACTCATGTTGTTGGCAGTGATGCTGCCAACGGCATGGGTTTTTGCTGACTGGCAGGTTGTCATTGCACCGATGGAGCATGGCACAGTAAAGACTAATGCCACGACAGCAGAAGAGGGGACAACAGTGGTGCTGACGGTGACTCCAGACAAGGACTACCTGATAAATATCAAGGAGCTACGTGTGGAGATGATAACTGACGATGACGAAGGGGATACACCTATACTGAAGGCACCACGTCGTGCACCTTCTATCGGTGCTTTCGTAGAGCTTACTCAGACTGGACAGGGTTCCTACAGCTTTGAGATGCCGGCAAGTGATGTGCTGGTGAGTGCTGCGTTTGTAGAGGCAGGACCATTCGATGTCAGCGTTGAGACAGACGACATGGGATCTACTCCCACCACCATTACGGTGACACCCAATTATGACGACATGACAGCAATAGTAACAGCTGTCAACATAGGCTCTGGTGCCAACCCTACGCTCATTCATATCCCTGCCACAGTTACTGACCCGGCAGGCAACGAACTCACGGTGACAACAATTGCAAACGGCAGCTTCCTTGGTGCACATAGTATCACCGATATCTATCTGCCTGATACCGAAGAACCTCTAACTATCGAGGAAGGAGCATTCCTTCTCGATAACGAAACAGGTTCCGGTCATCGTATAGCAACTATACACACCCCACTGCACCTTCTCGATGACTATGCTCTCATGACGCCTTTTAGTGAGAACTATGGTGCCTCAAAGATGAAAGGAATAACAACTGTACAGCATCGGCTATGGACTCTGTCCTGTGGTGTTGACGTCAAGCTGCCAGCGGATATGCAGCCATATATAGTATATGCTAACGGTGCAGAACTAATCTACGAGAAACTTCAAGTTGACGGATATGTCATAGCCAATAACGGTGTGTTAGTAGAGAAAGGGTATGATGGAGAGCAAACAATAGAGGTTACGGCAATGCCTACCAGCTCCCATCCTACAGGTAGTAAGCTGTCTACGGACAATGCAAGGAGCTATCCAGGCAATCAGCTTGTACCGGTAATTGTGAAGCATCACTTCTTCGCGGAGCGTGATAACTACGTGCTGGTGAACAACCAGTTCCGTCCTATAGCATATGAGGATGTGTCTGTCTGCTGCCCACCATGCAAAGCCGTACTCCATTTGTCAAAAGAGGGTGCCATATATGAATGATTGAATAGAACGTAAATTATGAAAAAATATATAGCATTCCTACTTATAATCTGTATGCTACAGTTGTTACTGATACTGTTTGTCTCTTGCTCATCAGATCATGCGCTTGTTGTTGATGATACACATGTCAGTGCTGCGTTAGGGACACGAAGTGTCAGTCAGTCAAAGGCAGAGTGATACATATCCCCAGTTGTTATATTTCCACCCGTCTTGAGGCGGGTGGATTTTTTTATAGTCTCGACTCACGTCTTTCGAGGTAGGGTTTCTGTACCAATGCCCAGCGGCACTGGCGACACATGTGCCGCCGGTAACCTGTACTGGTCATCTCGAATCTGTCTTCTGGCAGTTCCCTGCCGCATGTCTTACAAATCATGATTTTTAAGTTTTAACTCCTTCAACTTGCGAAAGTTGAGTTAATTCTTAATTGATAGTTCGGTATTGCCATGGCACGGTTGAGCTTCAGGTTGCGCTTACAGCTGACATGTAGCCAGTAGATACGGTCGCCGAGGGCGTTGCGTTTGCTCTCGAAGAGCATCTGGTCGAAGTCGCAGTTGTCGCGGATGAAGTCGAACATCTGCAGACCCACGCCGAGGGTTGGGATGCGTATGTCTGCCGCTTCTCCACGCATGTGCTGAGAGTTTCCCACGCCGTGCACCTTTTCATTGAGGTGCTCGCATCGGTACCCGGAATTGATGATGACAGGGCGGTTGATATGCCAGCGTAGCGGTTGCAGCACCTGCTCACATAGGTTCTTGAGGTTTATCACATGCTCCCATGAGGGAACGTTAGCAATGTTATATTTCGCAGCGGTCTCGCTACGTACAAACTCCTCGAGGGTGAAATTCTCAGAGAGTTGCATACTGAGGTCTAATGTTGTCGTTTTCATTTTGTTTGGTCGTTTAAACTTTGTTTGAATATCGGCTGCACTTCGGCAATTTGAAGCAAGCTTCATTGCTCTCGGTTTGCACGATATTTAGTCGTTTGGGAGGGCCCTTCCGTCACGAGTTCAGCTGCAAAGATAAAGGGCCTCTGGGGAGCCCTGCAAAAAAAGCATTCAACAACCATTAAACAACTGGCTGTTGAATGACGTTAAGGAGCCTATCACGAGTGAATACTATTTGGCTTGAGATTTTGTAGATTTTATTCTTCTCTTTAGAATAAATTGAGTAATTTTGCAGTGTGATTTGAGTAAAATCGTAAAGAGAATTGAGTAAATTCCCCAAACAATTTGAGCAAAATGGAATATATTCGTAAGCAGTTCTATACGCTGAAAGAGCGTATTCTGGAGCCCAGGAAGTTCATGCAGGTGCTGGCAGGGCCAAGACAAGTAGGTAAATCAACGTTAGTGAATCAGGTACTTGCGCATGTGGACATTTCTTATGTAGTGGAGGTGGCGGATGCTGTAGATCCGAAGGATAGCGGCTGGATTCAACGTGTGTGGGAGGCAGCGCGCGCGACGATGGTAATCCGGGGTATCGGTGAGTATCTGCTGGTGATTGACGAAGTGCAGAAGATTGAGAATTGGAGCGAGGTGGTGAAACGAGAATGGGATGCGGATACTCGGAACCGAGTGAACTTGAAGGTTGTGCTACTTGGTAGCAGCCGTCTGTTGCTGAGAAAGGGGCTGACTGAGTCGCTGGCGGGAAGGTATGAACTGATTAGGATGCCGCACTGGAGCCTGCAGGAGATGCGGGATGCGTTTGGAGTGACGCTGGACGAGTATATTTATTTTGGCGGCTATCCTGGTCCAGCTCACTTGATGAAGGACGAGCGGCGCTGGCGAAAGTACATCAAAGACTCACTGGCGGGCCCAGCCATCGAGAAGGATGTGGTGATGACATCGAACATATATAAGCCAGCGCTGATGAAGCAGCTGTTCGAGCTTGGGTGCGGATACTCTGCAGAGATTCTGTCGCTGACAAAACTGATGGGACAACTACAGGACGCAGGGAACGTGACGACTCTGGCGGGGTATCTGGAGATATTGAACCAGTGCGCGCTGCTGACTGCATTGCAGAAGTATGCCAACGACGAGGCGCGGAAGCGAGGCTCTATACCCAAGTATCAGGTGTATAACAATGCGCTGCTGACGGCCTACAAGGGACGCGGGTTTGAAGCAGACCGGACGGACATGAGGGCGTGGGGTCGCTGGGTGGAGAGTGCTGTGGGGGCGCACCTGCTGAGTATGGCGGAGGAGTTGGACTACGAGGTGTACTACTGGCGTGAGCCGTCGCGGAAAAAGGACGAAAACGATAAGGACAAGGAGGTGGATTTCATCATCGTGCGCGACGGTAAGATAACGGCGATTGAGGTGAAGAGCGGTAGACGAGGAATGAATTCGGGCTTGCCAGCGTTTGAGGAGGCGTATCACCCTAAGCGGTCGTTCATCGTAGGGACAGGCGGCGTGGGTCTGGAGGATTTCCTGAGCTGCGAGGTGGAGGCATTGTTGGATATTATATAGTACTCAACTTTCGCATGTTAAGTAGATATAGGAAGATAAAGGGAGATAGCCGCTTCTCAGCGGCGGGAGATAAAGGACGTTACTCTGTTTGCGGTGATTCTGCAGTAAAACGAATGTCTTTTATTTTCTTCTATCTCCTTC
>JAFZVR010000010.1 GCA_017617725.1 Prevotella sp. | reverse complement strand
ACGAAGTAGCGACCCTCTTCGTCAATGGTCTGGGCAACCTCGTCTTGTAAGGTCTTGAAACTCTTTACCTCACCATAGGTCTGGGTGCTACCGTATTTGGCGTAGGCACGATAATATACGGTACGGCCGTCTTGCAGTTCCGTCAGTTGTACGTCATAGTTTTGAACAATGTTTTGAGACTGAGCTACGTTGTCGTTCAGCGTCGGCTCCTTGTTGGTTGTGCTCCATACGAAGCCCACTTCCGTGATGACTTGCTCTTCCTTCACAATTGTAGCATGAAGGGTTGCTGTGGTCTTGGTAATATCCGTAGCATCACCGGTCTGAATAGTCACTGGAGTCTCGAATGTCTGTGCATAGATTGCCAGGTTGTCGATATCTGAATCTTTGGAACTTTCGTTCGCAATCTTGATGCGGTTCACATCATTACTATTGATTGTAGCGGTAACGATCTTGCCGCTGGTAGATGTCTCAACAGCCGTCCAGGTGGTACCCTCATCAGTAGAGGTATATACCTTTACGGCGTTACGACCCAGATAGAAAGTTACCTTTCTGACGCCATTCGTCAGAACCGGAGTAATAACATAAGAACCGTTCTTCGGTAAACGCAGGTTCATACCTGTTCCACCATAAGTGTAGTTGGAATTTGTAGATTGATAGGAACCCATGAACAGCCATTCACCCTGTCCCTCTACATTAAATGCTACCTCTGTTTCTGGTTTTGTCTCAGGGAATGTACTTTTGTCTTCGAAGTCTTGTAATACATACAAGCCGTCACCACCGATGTTCCATGCTGCAGCAACGCCACAGCAAAGTACCAACAGCATCAAAGATGCTCTTTTAAGTAGATTATTCTTCATAATTATAGCTTGGTTTTAGTTGTAGATAAAGTCTCTAATTGTCCTATTATGCATTTGATAATACAAAATTATGACAATACTATTTGATACTAACACTTTTCTTCCACTTTTACTACGTAAACGTTTGAGTAGTTTGTTCAAGGGGTTCAAGGAGTTTAAGGGGTTTAAGAGGTTCAAGGAGTTCAAAGAGGGTAATAGGTGAAACTATCAAATATTTTTCTTGATTTTTCTTGCTGTTTGTGATTAATTATTTATATTTGCAGGCGAAAACACAATGAAAAAGAGTAGGATAATATTATATATACTGATTGGCTTTCTCCTTCTGCCAATACCTCTGTCTGCAAAGTCATCGCAGCCAGAGGCAAAGGTGTTGATGGACAAAGGTGACTCCTGCCGCATGGTCTGGAAGTTCAAAAAAGCATTCTCATTTTATCAAGACGCATACGACAACCACACTACTGAGAAAGATGTGCAATTACAATTACAATTGTTAGAGCGCATCATGCGTACACATTTAGTACTACGCCATTGGAAAGAACTGCCGGAAACATCTTATCAGTTATATCACCTTGCCAAGAAACATAACGACGACGCTCACATTTCGATGGCACTTTTCATGCGTGGCAGGCGCCTGTACATGCAAGGTCAGAAAGAGAAGGGCTACGAGACTTGTTTTAATGCTCTTGAGCGTATGAAGAACAGCAACTATGAGCATAAAAGCCATGAGTTAGCTGCTTATTATGCCGTTCTAACCGACATGTATGCTGATGACAAGAGATATAAAGAAGCAATGCAGATGTCGAAGCTGCAGGAACACTATGTCAGACTGACTTGTAAGAAGCATGCAAAAAACATGGGAGAACGGGGACTGCAGCGCGTTTACGCAATTCGCATCCATGTCCTTGCCAATATGGGACGTATGGCAGAAGCCGACAAACTATACAAAAAATATAACATCCAGCCCGTCACCGATCCTATTTGCGGTGATGCATTATTGGATTATTACCGTCTCCGCGGTATGAACACAGAAGCCCTCCGTTTCCTTGATGCAGTAATGAACAATATCCGTGAGGACGGCGACACCATCGGCAGAAATATGCTACGCCTTTTAGGTGACGAGGGTGACATCTACTACCGTACAGGGGAATACCAAAAGGCTGCATTACGCTATGCTGGCATGAACAGAATTGCCGACAGTATTAGTGTGCGGACATTGAACAAAGTGTCTGATGAAGTATTGAAGGTGATGAAAAGTGAGAAAGCCATTGCCAGACATAACGTTTTTCTCGTTATTGGCATTGCGGCCATATTGCTACTGCTAACCATTATTGCATTCCTGCTGTATCAGACAATCGCTACACGCAGAAGCCACCGCTTAATGGCGATTACCATCAGACGCCTTATGCACTACCGCGAAATCGTTATCCAAAATGGAGATGCCGATAAAACCGATAAAAATAACGGTACTTCGGATGAAAGCGAAGAGTTCAAACGCTTTAAGGAAATGGATAAACGCATTATGAAGGAGCGCCTGTTTACACAATCAGACTTTGGCCGTGATGATTTAATGCGTATGATGGGAGTAGACAAAACAGCATTAGCAACTCTGATTCAGCGTTATTCTGGTACAAACGTACCTGGATACATTAACCTCAAACGTATGGAGTATGCCGTGGTGCTTATGAGAAAACATCCCGAATACACACTGAATGCCATTTCTGAAGCCTGTGGCATAATGGGCTCCGCCACCTTTATCCGTAATTTCAAGAATGTTTACGAGATGAAACCTTCTGAATTCCGCAAACTGTTAGAAGAGGGAGAATTCACCCCCCCCCAGAATTAACACTTAATAACACTATGTCTGCTAAATAAGACAAATTGAAAACAATTTTCGACAAATCGAAAAGGACAAAGTGTTAAAATTGTTTTAGAACTCATTAATAATGTGTTCCTTTGTCGTATGATTATATTTATACACAACAGGAGCATGCGAGAAAAAGTAAGATTCTCACTTATAGCGATATCGCTTTTCTGTACTTTTACGACAGCATCCGCGCAACAGGTTACCATCAGTAATAACCTGCTCTATGACGCTGCCCTCACCCCGAATCTGCGTGTAGGATTCCGGTTATCCGAGCATTGGTCTGCTGGGCTGATGGCAGGCTATCGCCCCTGGCCTACTGACGACTACAAGGAGCGCAAATGGAAGCACATGCTGCTCTCACCGAATGTGCGTTATTGGAAGGACTCTGTGAATGTGCATCATTTCTTCGGAATGAACCTCCTCTACAGCCACTACAACATCGCAAAAGTACACATGCCTTTCGGTATGTATAAAAAATTGAGACATGAGCGTCGTCAGGGCGATCTTTATGCTATCGGAGGATACTACGGCTATTCATGGCCATTAGGACGCCATTGGAATTTCGAGCCTTACATCGGTGTGGCAGTAGGTTTCACTACATACAACCGCTACGAATGCGGTCACTGCGGCGAGAAGCTCGGTCGTGGTCATAAATGGCTGGTACTGCCGCAAGCAGGACTGAATATCGTATATAACATCCCGGGGCGTCCCGCCAGAGCCGTCATCGCAGACACTCCATTGCCAGACTTAGACCTCACACCTACTCCACAGCCTAAGCCTTTCGACCCTATCGTTAGGAATGTGCCGGAATTCAGTGGCCGTGCCGGACAGCTGCAGAACGATAACCCTGTGCTTGCACATATCTCCCAGTATAAGCCATACGACCGCACTCGCATCTTGCGGAAGGACAAGAATGCACTCTATGTACACTTCCCTGTGGCTAAGTCAGAACTACAATACGATTTCCGCAATAACGGACAGGTGCTTGACCGTATTGTCGATATCACACGACAGATTATGGCAGACACCACCAGTAGCGTGAAGCTAATCCAGATAGTAGGTTTAGCATCTATTGAAGGTCCTACATCTGTGAATGAGAAGTTAGCTACGGATCGTGCACTTGCACTACAGCACTACATACAGCAACAGGTAGAAGTTCCCGATGCATTGTTCGACACAGTTGGCGGTGGCGAGGCATGGGCTGAGTTCCGCGACCAGTTAGAGTCGAGGGTCGAGAGTCGAGAGTCGAGAGTCGAGGAGCTACAACAGGCTATTAACATCATCGACAGCGAGAGCGATGAGGCTATTCGGGAGCGCAAGCTTCGTCAGCTTAACGGTGGTCGTACCTGGGAATACATTAAAGAGCACATCCTCAATGAGCAGCGTAATGCCGGCTATATCCGCATCTACTACGACTATGTACCTGACAATGCTGCAAAAACCATAAACGAAGCCAATGAACTGCTCACAACGGATTGCGACGACTGCCATCAGGAGGCTCTGCGACTATTGCAGACTGTTCGCAACGATGAGCGTGCACAGAACGCCTTGGGTGTTGCCCTCTGGCTATGTGGCCAACAAGACGAAGCCCTCGACTGCTTCCGCCGTGCAGCAGCCAACGGCAATGAGGATGCTAAGACGAACCTGGAGAACTTACTTAAATAGAAGCCCCCTCCAACTCCCCCCCCTGAGGGGGAGGGGCAAAATGCAACTAGCAATGAAGAAGAAAAAAACAATAAAAACACCACTCATGATGGCTGCGGCCTCTGGCCTTACGTGCCGTCCTTGCACTCTTGTGCCAGAGAGCACGCTCTCGCACAGACTGCAAGCCCACCACGGTTTGGTTCCCAAACTGAGCCTTCATAAGTGGCAAAAACACCGTCCTTCGGACTCAAAAACCCATACTGCACAAGAAAATATGTTTTTCAGTGTAGCACAGCGGAACGATGTTTTTGCCTCTGAAGGTGTCTTTATGTTGCAAAGCAACTTGTGGAATGTCAAGGCTTGTGCCAGAGCTTGCTCTAAGGCACGAAAACGTGACATTACCACGAAAGCTCGAAGAGCTAAAGACATCGAAAGAGGGGTTTTTAAGGTTTTTTGTTAAACAGCGAAGCGAATTAACTCCCAATTAAAAATAAAATATTCGAGAAAATAAATAATTTGTTTCACTTAAAAATAAAAGTAATGAAAAAGTATTTCAACTTTGCCTTATTCAGTGCGATAGCATTGTTAGGCTCGTACAGTTTCACTGCCTGCACGTCGGATGACGATGCGGTAGCAGACAATCCGGGTTACAACTCAGAAAGTAATGTTGTTCCTGTTAATTTTGTCATGAATGTTTCCACAGGAAATGGCTCACGTATGTCTGCCGGTGCTACACAGGCAACAACAGATCAGCCTTTCCGTGGTATCGACCACGCAAGAATCCTTACAGATAAGCAGACAGACGATGGCAAACACATTGCAGCTGCTAAAGATATGGATCGTTTATATGACCTCTCACAGATTCTTGCTGCCAATACCATTAGCACAGAGAATTCTCGCCGTGTATTGGAAATGTCATTACCGCTGAACACAAATACCATTATGTTCTACGGAAAGGCCATTGAAGGTAGCGCTACTTCTGCACAAGCAGCTCTTGGTCTAACAGCCTATGACCTCTACGGACGCTTAGCCGAAAGTGACGGATATCATGTTGAGGAAGATCTGTCCAATGTGGCATTTGAGGTTGAAAAACGTCTGACTGCTGAAAACAAAGCAAAATTTACAAAAATTCAACAGCTGTTGGCAGGTATGCTTACTTGTATCATGAACACAAATCTCGAGGGTGATCATCATACTGCAATTGTTGCAACCAATACTCCTGGAACAGGAATTCCTGCTTATGGATTTGACATTGCAACAGACGAGTACAATGAATTCACGTGGGGGGATTATGCAAATGCTAACGGAACAAGTCCTGCCATAGGAACGAATGTTCCTTTAACTCCTCTGGAGGAAAAATTGGCTGCAGTTTATAAGGAGATGGTCTATATACAAAAAGATGCTGGCGAATTGCGTTGCGGTTCTGGTGAAGCTTTGGAACGTACGCTTCAAGATCTATGGACGGTTGTCAATTCGGTTCGCTGTGCTTCCCCGACCAGTAAGGCTGATGCTATTGCCAAGTTCCTGGCTACACGTATCAACAATCGTTTGAATCTCTATCTGCAAGGTTCTATACCTACTGACGGCGGTCCTGTTACCACTGCTCACCTGAAAGATGCTAGCGACGTAATCAGTGCATTGGCTTCTGATTCATCATGGCCTGCTTCTGCAGGAACAAAACCTTCTGATTTCTCTTCTATAAACACTGTTCAGTTAAGCAAGTTCCCGAAAAACTTCAATCTGCCTGCTGGATCTACACACTTGCAATGGGACAACACCAACAAGTATTTCTCTTATGTGCAGAACTACAATTCAAATGCTGTAGGAGGATCTACATTTACTGTTGATAGCTACTACTACTCACCAGAATTGCTGTATTTTGGCAATAGCCCTATTCGTGTTTCTAACGATTCATACAAAACTAACGACTATCCACAGACAACCGCAGCGTGGGATACTGATGCCACTTGGACAGCAAACGGCAAAACATGGGTTAAGAACAAGCATGTCCTTTCTACCACTCGCAGTGTTGCTATGATTAATGATATCAACTATGGAACTGCATTGCTTGAAACCCACGTGGGATATAAGGCGACCACTCTGAAAGATAATAACCATGCTATTCAGTATAGCAAAAATACTGAAGTAGATGAGCCAGATAAAGAAATCGAAGTTAATAGCAATTCATTCCAGTTGGTAGGTCTTTTGGTTGGCGGTCAATCAAAGAAAGTTGGATGGAACTACCTGCCTGTAGCAAATGCCGAACAGGGTTACGTTTATGACTTTGCAATTGCTAATTCACAGATTCCTGCATCAGGAGTTTCTGATGCTAACTACACCCTCGTATTCGATAACTACACAACAGCCGCAAATCAGGACAAGGTTTATGTTGCATTGGAGTTGAAGAACAATACAGGCGAGGACTTCTTTGGTTTGCACAACATGATACGTGACGGCGGTACATTCTACCTCATCGGTGAACTTGATCCTACACAGACAGGACTGACTGCCCCCACATGGCCTACTTACCATCCACTGCCACCATATAACGCAGACGGCACATCTATCCAGACTACCCGTGTCTTCATGCAGGACTATAAAACCACTGCTACTTTCAAACTGAATACTAACTCTCTGAAGTATGCATATCTGACTGTTCCAGACCTGCGCAGCAGTTCTCTTACATTGGGACTTTCTGTTGATATTACCTGGAGCACCGGTCTCAACTTCGAAGAGATTATTCTTGGTGGCAACTAATTAAAGAATCGCACTAAGGTGAAGAGAAGAAATACTTTCATGATGTGGCTCCTGCTGTCAGCCTGCTGGCTGATGGCAGGATGCTCCGTCATTGACGACGACCTGTCGGACTGTAACCAAGGCGAGGAGTTTCATATTGACTATCAGCTCCGGCTGATTACCAATATGACAACCGAGTTACAGACCCAGCTGACCACAGTCACGGAAGTGGGTGTGGCCGATGCCCTAAAGGTACATCTGAAAGATATCTTCAGCGACTTTGCCCACGACATTGACCTCTCGTTCTACGACACGGAAGGTGACCTGAGTGTTCTGGAGCACAAGAGCGACATCATGAATGCCAATCATACAAGCTACGATCTGACATTACCAATGCATAAATACATGCATTTGGCAGTCGCCAATATTTCCGACAATGCGGTGGTGAGCCTGGCTGATGAAAAATACAGCAACACGTCGATGCTGCGACAATCCACAGGTAGCACACTTGCATCACACGGCACAGGACTGTTCACAGCCCGACTGCCAATGGAGGTCTTGTCGGGAGTAAGTCAGACATTCTATGTGAAGCTCTATATGGCGAATAGTGCAGCAGCACTGGTTGTCGAGCCGCGTGGACATACCTACAAAGAGATGAAAGTATATGCCACAGGCTTTGCCAGTCAGTTCTACATCAATGACAGTACCTATGTCTTTGACGAGACGCCCCCGTTGATCAAGGCAGACAAGGTGGATACAGGCAATGATATGTTGTGCTACTGCTCCGTCAACTTCCCTTCGCGAGATAATTTCTCACGAGCTGCTGACGACCAGTCGCTATGGCAGTTCAAAATATACCTTACGAAGGAAGACGGCAAGACAACAGAATCTGTTATCTATGTCAGGGAGCCATTAAAAGCAGGAGAGCTGAAGATTATCAAAGCTGCCATAGATGATGATGGTGGCGTACGCCCTACCGACAGCAGAGTTGGTGTCAGTGTGACACTGGATTGGAACAGTGGTGGAGAATATGAGTCAGAGTTATAAGAGATATTTTTTTGCGCGCGCGCGTATATACGCACGTATAAATAATTGTGTAAAGGGCAGGATGCAAGATGTTAGTAAGAAGAATTTCCTTCTTACCTCTTACCTCTTACCCCTCACCTCTTACCTCTTACTTCTTACCTCATGCTCCACTATCGATGATGCCGAACCATCAATAAATGACAATGTTCCTGTAGCTGTCAACCTTTCTTTTGCTGTTACGGAAAGCCCATCATCCCGTATGACCGCTGCTGTGGTACAGGATGAGGGACAAACGTATCGAGGCATTGCTATTAGCCGAATAGTTCCATTTGCCGTAGAGGGGAAAATCACGGTGGATGATATGCCAAAGGCATTCATGATACACGGTAATGGCGAGAAACCTGTCACCTCACGTCCGTATTACTATTACGACAAGTGTTCGCTGATGCCTGGTGTCGCCTCTTTCCTGAGCTATGGTCGTGCACCTGTAGCATCGGAAAACAAAGCGATCAACGGCTCACTGATAGAAACTTTCCCGCCAGACATGGCCCCAAAGGATATTCGCCTGTCTGTGGAATCCATATCTCAGAGGACAGCAAACACCGCAGCTGTAAATTTGGCAAACTATATGACGACTATCGCGAATGCCATTGGAAACGGCATAGCATGGAAGGATGCCCAAAATGCAACTCTGAAAGTGCTTTATCAGAATTTTGTAAACCAGACAGGAAGTTCCTCAGACGGTGAGATTCTGCCCGGTTCTTCTGCAAATGTCAGAGCATTTACACAAGCTCTGAAAAGTAGTCTGCAGGAACTGACATTGACAAATGCTGATGATATAGCAATTCGTAATGCTATTATCGAGAGAATAGACATGTACACAGAATGGGATGGATTCCCTGCATCAATAGGACTCCCTGACGGTGCTGCGGTAATTAGATGGAATGGGGCAAGTTTCGTTCCGCAGCTCTCTACGACAGAGTTAGCTGACATAAACGGTATAGACAGATTCTCATATCCTGCAGAACTATATTACTACGGCAATAGTCGGATAAACACATCGATTATCGATGACCGAATGGCTTCATATACCAACAGAGAGTGGAGTCAAGTACTTGCCGATTACGAATATGCCAATGCTAAAGTGACAAAGAACACCACGGCGGTGGCCATCAAAGAACCATTACAGTATGGTGTCGCTAATTTGCAGGTAAAACTGAAGCAAACAACATCCACACTAACAGATGCCAAAGGGACAGAAGTAACAGTGGGTACAACCAACTTCCCGCTCACAGGCATCATCGTAGGAGGACAATTGCCGGTGGGTTTCGACTTCTCCCCAAACACCGCCTACCCTGTCTATTCTGAAGCTGATATGAAATTCATCTACGACAGCCAGGTGAAGACCAACGGTATTTCCGGCTCTGATTATTTCTATCTGAGCTCAGAAGCAGACGCAACAACAATGACAAACACACTGGTGTTACAAAGCTACAACAACAAGAAGGTGCCTGTGTTGCTGGAGTTTATCAACAACAGTGACAAAGACTTCAAAGGAATAGACGGTATCGTCTATCGTGGCACCAAATTCTATCTCGCAGGTGAGGTAGATCCAGAGGATTTCAAGGACGATCCTCGTACTGACATTCGTGACCGCGTGTTCACACAAGACTACACGACAACACTGAATATGAAGGTGACAAGCTTAGAGAAAGCATATAATGTAGTGCCCAATCTGCTGTCGCCACGAATGGAGATGGGAATAGAACTGGTACCGAAATGGGTATCAACAACGCCTGAGGAAGTATTGTTGTAGGACATTGATAATTGATAATTGAAGAATATGACACATACGGACAGACATATCAACCGAAACCGCTGCAATAGTCTCATCGTAGGACTACTGCTACTGGTGGTATGGGGGTGTCTGTCGGCGTGCTCGTCAGGCGATGACGAAACAATAAATGAAGGGAAACTGGAAAAAGAAACTACTAAACTATATATATACGTCTACACCCCTCAGACAGCCTCATCACGCGCCTATGACGGCGACGTAAATCCTATAACACGTGAATCATCCATATACTCTCTACAGATATGGGTGTTCACTCACGACAGCCATCAGCTGATAGGCTACTACTCCCCTGCTGAGGCACCAGGACTCAGTGGAGAAGAGCCATATGAATTGATTCTACTGACCATTGATGAGGACTATGCGCAGGTACCTGAGGTTAGTCGCGAGAATGTTGATGTCTATGTGCTTGCCAATGTGACAGCAACGAACTGTAATCTGACATTCAACGAGACGACTACGCAGGCAGAGCTCGAAGAGGCATTGCTGGCAAAAACAACGGCTGACCCCTTTGGCTTGAGCTCACCGGTAACAACTGTTCCTCTGAACAAAGGATTGCCAATGTCTGGAGTAATGCGCAACCAGCCGGTAAAAGGCATAGCTCCGGTATTACGTCTTGATAATGAAGGTGAAATAGCTACGGTACAACTAATACGCATGGTGTCAAAACTTCGTTTTGCCTTTGCTAAGCAAACAGGTAGCGAGACCCTTCGCATAAACAGTATTAAGCTGAACAGCAGTATGATTCCTATGGCTGAGTATCTGTTTATGGCAACAGATGCTCCATACGACAGGCATACCTGCCATATCAAAACAGCAAGCGGCTACGATGCCACAACACCAGAACTGTTATCTATGCCTCTTGAAGATGTTGCCAGTAACGACAATCCCGTTTACTATGCCTGGGGAAATAATGAGCTGATGCCCGTGGAGTATGAAGCTCGTATAGAGACAGCAGCAAGTGAGGGATATGTAACACAAAGATACTACTACCTGCGTGAAAGCGACAAGCTGTTGCAGGGTGAAATAAAATATCAGATAGGCGACGGGGAAGAACAAACGGCTACATTCCAGATGGTTGATGCCGGAGGATTCTCACGTAACCACGTATGGACAGTATATGTCTATATGGCATGGGCTCAATTGCAAGTCGTGTCTGCCGACATAGCTCCATGGAGACCGTTTAATGAAGAGTATGACTTTTATAATTGGTAGAAGAAGACCCTCCATTACAGGGAGGGGCCGGAGGTGGGGCTTCTATTGGTGGGTCTTCCTCCTCTTGCTGTTTGCTGCCTGCACAGGTGATACAGAAACTGAACAGGAAGGAGAGCAGACATCATACGCACCAGTGCGGATGGTTGGCGTATCGCGTGCCCCATTAGGGGATAGCGATTACGGTGACATCAGGGTATTCCTTACTGACGGTGAGAAAGCAACTGAGGGTCTCTTCAAATACGAAGGAACGTCTGTATGGAACACTATGGTGAAACTTAAATCTGGCATACGTACCTATCGACTTTATGGCTATATGCCTGATAATGGGACATTTAGCAGAAGTATAACCGATTGGGATGACAATGGTGCAGTACTACATATCAGCGGACTCGATGCAATAACAACTCTTGATTACTGTGTAGTGACAGGAGTATATCAGGCAGAGAATGCTACGGATACCCATGCTGCCGAGCGCGGACGGTTTGCCTTTGAATATGCCAGTAACCGTATGAACTATATCAACCTGCTGTTCGACCACTTATTCGGACGTGTGGTCATAAAGCTGAAGACAGGAGATGACTATGCCGCACTGCGCACAATAAAGATTAAGACTATGCAACTGCAGTTGGCAGATATAAGTAAAGTTTCTGCCGACATAACCCTGAAAAAAGAAGAGGGAATAGACGGCATTGCATACAACATAACAGAAACAGAAGCTAAGGCCGTGACAATCAGAAACTCTGAACTGACACTGTCAACAACGCCTGTTGTAGCATGCAGCGCACAAATAGCGCCATTGCCGGCACTGCTGAACAAGCTGAAACTGGTTACCACATACGACGTATATGACAAAAAAGGAAACAAGATAGCTGAACGAACAGCCACCAATCAGTTGGCAACTGTTATGTCGAGCTTGGAACCAGGGAAAGAAATTACACTAACGATAGCGGTAGACCCAACATACCTGTATGTACTGTCTGACGCTGATTTGGATAATCCACCGTTTATAATTGAAAATTGAGAATTGAGAAGTAGAAGTATCATAATCAGCATATTGTTCCTCTTTATAGGTATAAAGAGTGTGGCTCAAATTACCATTGGCGGAAACGTTTATGGCGGTGGTAATGCGGGTGATCTGGGCGGAAAAACCAACGTATCAATCTATGCCGGCGACCTGCATCAGGTATATGGCGGTGCCCGACAAGCTGATGT
>JAFZVR010000090.1 GCA_017617725.1 Prevotella sp. | reverse complement strand
CTCATGCAGTTGCGTGGAGTCTGAGGCGCATCATTCCAGATACCGTTTGAGTTATACCAAAGATAGAGATATACGCCCTTCTCCTTACCATATTTTGCAAGCTCTGCAATACGGTCACGGCCAATCTGTGTATCCCACTGAGCATCAATGAGAAGAGACTCCCATCCCATAGCAGCAGCGAAGTCGATATACTGCTTCTGTGTGTCGAAGTTACAGCTCTCATCATTTGCAATAATCCATGACCAAGCACCACGACCGTATGACTCCTTCACCTTGTCGCGAAGTGTAGCGATGGCATTTGCATCTACCTGTGATGAAGACTGTGAGGCAAGCACATCCCATGTGATAGTTGACTCTACAATATTCTTGAGATTGTCAGATATAGTGATAGTACGCCAAGGTGTTGTGTCAGGCAAAGCCATCTGAGCACCTGTTGAGCCATATCCGTTGTTCTCCTTCTGACTTGGGAAAGAAATCTGATAGTTTCCTGCACCTTTGTTCTCTAATTTACAGCCCGGATAGCCACCTGCTGAACCTGTCTCAGAAACAAGAATCCAGATATTCTGTGCAGCCTCACCAGGAGCCTTGAACAGACAAGGGAAAGTATAGCCAAGTCCCCAACCGTTCTTGCCCATTTCCTGATCTGCATCATAATGAGTCTCATAACTTGGTGCTGTGCGTGCAAAACCAGTCATCTCACCCATCTGCGGGCACATGAAGGTTGTTGTGCCGTCAACCATAGAGAAAGATGTAACCTCGCTGTTCACAACAACACACATAGCCTCTTTCTTTGATTGAAGCAACTCATATTGGAAAGCGATGTTATTATTACTTACATTGAAGATAACCTTCATCACATCCTTACCATCTTTGTTAGCGAAGGTATATACCTGCTGATTTGCTTCGTAATGGTTATTTTTACGCTTTATATTATATAAGGTGTAGTCTGCCGCAACAGCCTTCACCTCAGAGGTGTTCTTAAGGGTAAGATCCTTTGTGAAATCACCTATATTCGTATTCAGACCAAGGTCTGACTTCCCGATACAAGTGGTGTTATTATAAGTCACAACGTATGAAGGCTTACCACCGTCGCACGTAACAGCCACTTTCAACTTGCCATCAGGAGATACCTGTGCAGAGAGCGAAGCGCTGATAGAAAGAAATATGGCTGACGCCAAGATGTTTTTTTTCATTTTTATGATTCCGTATTTTAAGATTAGTATTATTCTTTTACAAACCACTTATCCAAGTTAAACAGCTTGCAGCCCTTGAGTCCCTTGAATAGGAAGAACACATCGCGGGTGCCCTGTATCTTTGAGACAGGAGCAGAGAACTCTTCCCATTCCTCCCAGCCTCCAGTTGGGGCAATATCCACGGTTGCAATCTTCTCACCCTGAATAGAGTCAAGATGCACCTCTATTTGTCCGCCCTGAAGAGCACTTGCTGCTGTAACGGTTATTGTAGAAGGCACCTTTGAGAAATCAACCTCACGGAGCTTTATCCAGTCGCCATTGTGGATATCACTTACCCACACACGATTCTGCTTCTTGTTCCATTCTGATTTGATTCCCTGAGAGAATGCCATTGTCTCACCCTGAACAATCTCAAACGGATTGAGCTTGCCAATAGGATTAGGACCTTCATGTGTTGGCTTGATGATAGGCAGACGACCATCCTTCTGCCACTCAAACTCCTCTACACACGCACTTCTTGCAAAGCCGCCACCCTTAGGAAGCCAGCCTGTGTGGTAGAAGAAATAGTTATGTCCCTTGAACTCGATGATACCGCTATGGTTTGTAAACGACTGTGTATCGTTTGTCTGAGGCATCACCTCACCAACGTATGTCCAAGGTCCCTGTGCTGTTGGACCCTCAGAATATGCTATGCACTCAGGAATACCGCCAGCAGCATAGATTAGGAAATACTTTCCCCATGCAGAGGCTGCAAGTTCCTTCTTTGTCAAGCCTAATTTCTTTATCTCATCCTTTGAGAGAGAACGCTGCTTGTGAAGCCAAGGACCCTCAACATATCGCTGAATAGTAGAGTCGCATTTCAACTCAGAATCCAGATGAATCATATCCTCTGATAGCTTCGCACTATAGAAACGTGGGTTTCCCCATCCGATATAAGCCTGATTATTCTCGTCAATCCATACGGTTGGGTCAATATGATCCCACTTGCCATTCTCAAAGAGAGGCTTACCGAGAGCATCGTGATAAGGACCTTCCACCTTATCGGCAACACCTACACCGATAGCCATACCACCGCTAATTTTTGAGTGGATAGGCACATAGAGGTAGAACTTACCATTACGCTCGATACATTGAGGAGCCCATGAACGGTCATCTGCCCATTTGAAGTCACATTGGCTCAAAGGACATCCGTGATCTGTCCAGTTCTCCATATCAGCAGTAGAGAATAATCGCCACTCATTCATCCAGAAGAAGTCGGCATTCTCCTCATCATGTCCTGTGAATACATACAGACGATCTCCACTCACCATAGGAGCAGGGTCAGTGGAGAAGCAAGTTTGGGCAATAGGGTTTTGGGCGTAGATGCCTAACCAAGCCTTCCCAAAGGGAAGGATGTTTGATAGTAAAGCCAATAAAAATATTTTCTTAAACATAATGTTATTTATAATTTACCTTTTACGATTCCCCCCATAGCGATGAATGTATCTACTCCCCCTGTGGGGGTAGGGGGGCAGCTCCCTCCCTACGGGGGAGGGCGGGGGAGAGGCCGCTGGGGTCTTTATTTTACGATTTTCTTTCCG
>JAFZVR010000089.1 GCA_017617725.1 Prevotella sp. | reverse complement strand
TTAAGGTTAATGGCAACAAAAAAAGGCATGGGAGTTTCTACTTTCACCCATCCCTGACCTCAGGCTCTCGCATTGCCCACATATCAAGGATGAGCAACGCAGTTAGCCCACGCCAAGTGATATTATATATGTGAGTATGGGCTATACATTATTAATATAGCACATCCTGTGATATAAATCACTTACGCAGACGTTTCGTTGCATTATCTCTGTGATATGGTTTCAAATTTGCGAGATTTGAGGTCACAGAATGATAACGTCCGTAAACGCCTTTCGAGACCTGCCCTACAAGCGGTTTGGTGGTCTCAATCCATCAATGTCTTGATCCACAAGCCCACAACGGAGCTAACTGAGTCATTGCAAAAAAAAGTTTGCAAAAACATCTGCTTTTCTGTCACATCTGCAATACTACTTGTTAATCAAACATTTACGAGTGGCAGATAAGTGATAGATGTGACAGATAATTTGGAGGTTTCAAAAATTTTTCGTACCTTTATAAGGTAAAAATGAGTTTTCTATTAGTTTAATCTTTAAGTGTATTTTGTCAGCAGATATGGAAATGGTATTCTTTGATTTCAGTAAAGTTTCGCCCATGATGGCCCTGTGTTTCAACGAGCAGTGTGGGCGCAAGCAAGAGTGTGTGCGCTATATGGTGGGGCAGCATGTGCCCGAAGACCGTGAGCGCGGTTTGGCTGTCTATCCCAACGCTCTCCGCGAGGGCTGTTGTACACAGTTCCGGCAGTTCCGTGTTATCAAAGCCGCCTATGGCTTTGGTGACATCTTTGAGAATGTTGCTACGAAACATGCTCCGGAGATGCGCCAGAAGATGGAGCACTATCTTGGTGGTCACGGTACGTACTATCGTTACAAGAACGGTGAGCGTCCGCTGTCACCCGAGCAGCAGGAGTGGATACGCTCCCTGTTCGAGAGCTATGGCTACGACCGCAACGTGGAGTTCACCACTTACCGGCAGGAGGTAGACCTGGAGTGATGTTGAGAGTCGAGGGCCGAGGGTCAAAGTTGAGGGTAGTACCGCAGTGCGGTAGGGGTGCTACCGCTATGTGGGAGGAGCTGTACCGCATAGCGGTATCGACGGTACCACAGCGTGGTACTCCGAGTACCAGATTGTCTTCAAAGTTTGGTAAAACTGTTGTCTTTAACTTCCCAGAGAAGCGATAACTCACTCTAACTCCCTTTATCTCCCCTTAATTCCCTTTATCTCCCGAAATTTAGTATATGTGAAACTTAAAATAAATATTAGAACAACAATGAAAATATCAATAGTAAGAACAGGAAAGAACTCCCAGAAGCACCTCATAGTGAGGGACTTCGACACGTTTATAGAGAGATTGAAAAGAGACACCGTTGATGGCGACGTAGCACGGCTGCGTCGCGAGGTGGACATGCTCAGTAATGAGGAACGCGAATATACTCATATGCTTCAGATGGCGCGTGTCTATCCAGCGGTGGTGATGGGTAAGAGCAAGGGCGGCATACTGGAGACGAAAACCTTCAACGGTGTTGTGCTGCTGAGTGTGGGCGGTCTGTACGGTGAAGACGAGGTACGGCTGGTGAAACAGGTGGCGCGCCTGCTGCCTATGACACTGGCGGCATTCATGGGTTCCAGCGGCAGGAGCGTGAAGATACTTGTCTGCGTGGAGCCGGAGAGTGGTAAGTTGCCCGCTGACAACGATGCAGCAACGGAGTTCTATCAGAATGCCTACGAACAAGTGTCGCTCGTCTATCAGAGTATGCTGCCGTTCAAGCTGATGCCAATAGAAAAGAGCATGCTCATACCTATGAACGCATCATTCCGCATGACACTCGACGAGGCGCCGTATGTAAACCGTAGGGTGGTGGCACTGAAGATAGCAGAGACGGCACTTCTCCGTAAGATCTGTATCAACAGACTCACTCCGCCGACCACCATTACTACTGATGGTGAGCAAACGGTGGGCAAGGAGACCAAGGACCTCATCGACTTTTTAGGACGCAACTACCGTTTCCGCTTCAACAGCGTTATGGGGTACACCGAATATAGTGTCAAGAACGGCCACTCCGTCAGTTGGCTACCCGTCGATGAGCGTATGCAGAACCGACTGTCTATGGAGGCGCGTCTGGCGGGTGTCAATATCTGGGACAAGGATATGAACCGTTATCTGAAGTCGGGCATCATCCACGAGTACAACCCCATTCATGAATATCTGTGGCGCATCAAGGACCAGTGGGACGGTAAGGACCATATAGCCCGACTGGCAGCCACCGTACCCACCAACATCCCCCACTGGACACAGTGGTTCCGCACATGGATGCTGGCGATGGTGGCACAGTGGTTGGGAAAGAATACGCGCTACGGCAACAGCGTGGCACCGTTGCTCATCTCACAGCAGGGATACAACAAGTCTACATTCTGCAAGTCACTCATACCTAATGAGTTGCAGTGGGGGTATAACGACAACCTGCAGATGGGTGAGAAGAAGAGCGTGCTGCAGGCAATGTCACAGTTCCTGCTCATCAACCTCGATGAGTTCAACTCCATCTCGCCGAAGATACAGGAGGGGTTCCTCAAGAATGTCATTCAGTTAGCATCGGTGAAGGTGAAGCGTCCATACGGTAAGCATGTAGAGGAGTTTCCACGACTGGCGTCGTTCATCGCCACAGCCAATATGACTGACATCCTCGCTGACCCCTCGGGCAACCGCCGATTCATCGGTATCGAACTCACCGGACCAATCAAGGTGGAGCATCGCATTGACCATAACCAGCTCTACGCACAGATAATGAACGCTCTCGATGAGGGCGAGCCCTACTGGTTCGACCAGGAACAGACGCAGCTGATAATGGAGAGCAACCGACAGTTCCAGAAGGTACCGCCGGTGATGCAGTTCTTCCTCGACCGCTTCGACATCGTGCAGAGCGCCGATGAAGGTGAGTATATGACCACTGCTGCCATCTTCACTGAATTGAAGAAGATGGCAGGGGCTGACTTAAAGATGAATACGCTGATTGCCTTCGGTCGTATGCTTACGAATATGTCCGGACTACAACACCGCCGAAGCAATAGAGGAACAGAATATCTGGTCAGGAAACGCGACTCTTAGAAAAATGGTCGCTTGAGAGCAACTTTTTTCCACTCATTTTGCAAATTATCTGTCACATCTGTCACCTATCTGCAACTCATAACTACTTGAGTATCAAGCAGTATTGCAGATGTGACAGATAAGCAGATATTTTTATAAACTTTTTGGTAAAACTGTCAGCCTAAATCTGTACCCTACAATGGTCTCATCATTTGCAGGCTTCATTGACAGCCTTGTCGAATTCTGACTTAGTGCAAGGCTTACGGAGAATCCAGTATGAGTTTGTTTCCGTGTCGCCCTTTTTTCCTGTTTCTGTGGAGCCGCTCATGAATATCTCCCATCCTTGGGAGAGCAGGTACATGAGTGCTCCTGCAGGAGTTTTGAACGTCACCTTCTTACCTTTCTCGCCGCGGTATCTTTTTATTTCGACACCATTGTCGAGCTTCATTTTTATACCATCTTCATCGAAGTCACCATTAAAGGACACGATGTTATAGATGTAATACTGCTTTTCTGTTGTCTGGCAATAGGCTGAGACGGAAACAGTCAACAGGAGAAGGAGAAATAGCTTTTTCATAATCGAATGGTTTTTGGTCGAGAGTCGAGAGTTGAGGGTCGAGAGTTTTATAATACAATTTTGAAGGCGCGCTGTCCTTGACGTACAATATAGATATTAGGTGCGAGAGTGTTTAGGTCATCACCACAATAGACACCTGTGAGGGTGTACACACGGTATGGCTGTGTGGTATTAACACGAAGTGACGTGATAGCGTCCGGCGTTGGAGGCACGTATGTGTATCCGAGCTTATTGTCTATCCACGCAAAGCGAGCAGTGATATAGTTGCGCACATTCTCAACCTCACCCTCATAGCTACCATAGGTGCGCGGATTCTGATGAACTTTTTCGTTCATGATAGGCCAACGCATGAAGTTAAGACGCTGTGAGGCACTCAGCTTCTCAGCATATTTGGTAATACACTCCTGCATATACTCATCGGTGAGTCCACCTTGTCTCACCTCGTCCCATATATTATACAGCTGTTGCTTTGCTGCTGTGTTATAGACGACGATGCGGTCAACGAAACTCTTCATGTTGCCGGCATAACTGCCTCCTGAGCGATAGATATAATCATTCTTGGAATTAATGGGATATGTACGGTTGTCATTCTCAAAGGCAAGGTCGAAATCCCATACCGGTCCCGTATAGATCTTATCGTCGCCACGCTCCTTATACATATATACACTCCAGTAGGTATCAGTATTTCCGGAGAGCTCGCCAACGATGAAGTGGCGCAGGAAAGTGTTATAGTCTAAGTATGTTGATGTCTGACTTTCCATCTTATTGAAATAGCTCTTCAGATAATTGAACTGCTCTGTGGTGATGACATCATCGTCTGGTGACTTTACTGTTACGGGGATGCCATTATTGGAATTGAACATCACTGGTTCTTCGTTTGCGTAAGCATCGATTTCGAAGAAATAACCGCCTGTAAGAGCATCACCACTGGTGTCGGTGGTTTTCATCTCCGTGATACTCACTCGATTCTTATTAACCTCCACCTGGTCGCACAACTGATAGTTGCCAATGAACTCACCATTGAGGAGTACATCAACAGAGGTAGCATAAGGAGTATATTTCATATTAACCTTCCTGCTTATGTCGAATGCAAGGAGGTTACGCATCAGAGTCTTGTCACCATAGTTATTGATAAGGGTCCACTTCTTTGCCTTTGCAGGAGCATCAAGGACATTCTGCTTGGAGTCGAACTTGATTCTGTATGGACGCTTGGGGAACATACGTGAACCGTTACCACGCTCACGGGTGGATCCTGGCTGTGACAGCACCTTCGTACCATTATCGGAAATGAGCATGATATGTGCCGTAATTTCTGTCTCTTTGTCAAATGGTATCACTCCATCAAGGGTATGGATAGACACTGTCGGCAGGTTGGTGAGCTGATGATAGTGACTGTCGTCACCCTCGCCCTCATGACCATAGAACTCCAACTCAGCAATATTGCATCGTGCATCCGCAGGACCAACGTACCGCACATAGCGGAAGCCCTTGGAGCAGTCCACAGCAGCATAGTGAATCTGACCGATAACACCCTCTTGGTCAATCATATATAGTGGTACCGCATCCATAAAATCCTCGCGATTGGAACCCTCAAAGACACCGAGGACGACACGTCCCGGACCATGACTATCATCACGTGGCGACCACCCAACCTTCGTTATGACATGAGGTGTGCCAAGGTCGAGACCTGTCCACGTGTAACGTCGTTCATAGGAGGCGAAAAAAGTATTGAGGTCACCATCGAAAGCATTTTCACGTGTATTAACCGTCGTTGACTGTTCAAACGTGCTGTAATCCACTGACTCTGTTGTACCGATGACTGTTCCCGACAATTTTTCATCTGCTGATGCCAATACAGCTATAAATGATAAAAGAGTAATAAATAGTAATCGTTTCATTGTTCTTTGATGTTTATTTTGCAAAATTACTACTTTTTTGTTAAAATCATATAAAGGAACGGGAAATATCGTTGTGTGATTTTACTTTTTCTTTACTTTTGCATCGAAATAGAAAAAGGGGCGAGAGGCCTCACCCCTAACCCCTCTCCAAAGGGCGAGGGGGAAGCCAAAATGGTCGAAAGTCGATGGTTGAGAGTCGAGGGTCGAGAGTCGAGAGTTGAGAGTAAAAAGTAAAAATATATAAGGAGATACAACAATGAAAAAGATTTTGATGATAGCAATGATGCTGGTAAGCATCGTAACAACGGCATCAGCACAGAACCAGGCAGAGATTAAGTTTGACAAGGTTACACAGAACCTTGGAACCTTCTCTGAGAAAGACGCTGTACAGACTACTGTCTTTACGTTCACAAATGTGGGACAGGCTCCACTGGTTATCAATCAGGTGGTGGCAAGTTGCGGTTGTACAGTACCTAAGTACGAGAAGAAGCCTATCGCTCCTGGACAGCAGGGCACTATCAATGTGACATACAACGGCAAAGGTAAGTTCCCTGGTCACTTCAAGAAGAGCATCACGGTACGTTCCAACGCTAAGACGGAAATGACGCGTCTCTATATCGAAGGTGATATGACAGAATGAGACGAGAGTGGAAAGATGAAAGATTAAAAATTAGAGATATAAGGCGGGCTGCATCAGTTTGATGCAGCCTGTCTTATTTTTCTAAGTATAACGATTTGATTTACAGCAGTAACCACTAAGAAAAGAATTATTCCTACTGCTATTGCCGGTAGCATGGTACTTTCTTCTATTTGTGGAAAAAGAAGGTAAATCATATCCATATAATAGCGTCTCACGAAGAAAAGTGCCAGCAGTGCTATGACGAGGACAAGGATGTTCAGCCCCATAGTAAGCAGCTGATATGGCATTGCGACACTACCTGAACGATAGCCTATAAGCAGAAGGTTCTGAACCTTTGTCTGGTTTTTCTCCACAAGGAGATAGATACTGAGCATGAGGATATAGAAACTCAGTATGGAGATAACGAGTCCTATGATAAGAACGAGGCTGACCACAAGGCGCAGGAAATAGGTCGTCTTCTCCTGATTAAGCTTGTCGCTATCTATCTCATATCCTTTACTATCGAGATAGGAAGAATACTGTTCACTTGCAGGATTATCCAGTTCCACCATCAGACGTGTTGACTCTGGGATATTATCCGGAGCATACTCCTTATTCGCCCATTGCATGAACGCCATCGGTACCAGTATCTCGTTCATCTTATTTGAAAAACCGACAACACGCCCTTTGAAGTCTGCCTGTTTCCCGTCACCATGAACGAAAAGCACGAAATCAATCATCGTCATGATACCGTCACTGATTTTCGGCAGGGAGCGCTGACGGGCAAAGCCGAAGTTATACATATTAATATATGTACGCGGAAGGATGATAGGAACCTCGCGCTTCGTCCCATCAAAAGACCACTCCGTCTTGTCGATGTCAACAAACTCATCTGGCACGCTTTGGAGGAATAACTCTGAATTGAGGACGCTCGTACCATTGACACCCATCTTTGCTGTAACCTTAAATTCGTTACCGACAAAGGCTCCCACCTTCGTAACGTCAGCGAGATTGCCCATATCTGCAATTTCAGCTGCTGTGAAGGCACTGCTACGGCCAGAGAACGTTGTACCTGTCCCTATCTTCTT
>JAFZVR010000088.1 GCA_017617725.1 Prevotella sp. | reverse complement strand
TTTTAGCCCTGCGCTGTGAAGCGTGGGGCTATTGTCATAATAGGGGCAAGGAGTAAGGAGCAAGAGGCATCAAGCTTCCTTGTTATAAACTTATAAAGAAAGAACGTAATGGGTGCCTGTCCTAACTGTAATTAGAGGTGTGACAATAAGTAGGGTATAATGAAAAAGAAGAGGTGTTCGACTATACTAACACCTCTTCTTCTGCCGCCATGCATGGATAAGCTACTTGCTCGTCGTAGATTAGGCTGATGCCAAGTGCATCCTCCAGCTTCGACAGCGTGTCAAGCGACATGTTCTCTTTATTCAATAGGAAGTTATGCATTCCAAAAATGTTCTCAACTGGAGTCAATAACTATCCCTTTTGTCAATCATGATGGAGATTGTTTTTTTATGTGTACATCCGATGGATTCAATAACCATGACATTGCGGAATCGCCCTGTTGTTCCTTATACAGCACTCCATCGAATATTTATATAAATTATGGTCGGAATGATTGCAAATATTTCCGACCGCAAAGATACTTCTTTTCTCTCAATTGACAAAGCCTTATAAGAATAAGTGCCATGCAGTGCTTTAGTACATATCTTACGTTTTTCTTGTACAAGTACAAATATATTTACTATCTTTGCAAAATAAGCATTTGTTATCACAAAAGAAATTGTTGCAAGTATAATAAAGATACGTAAATACATAACAAAATGACCAAAAGGAAAACAAAGATTTTTCAGATAAGCATATTAATTGTCGTTATATTATTTGGTGCGTTGACAACTATCTACGGGATGACGAAACCAAGGGAGGGTGACCCGTGTGTGACGACAGGTCATCTTGAGCGATATGCTGATTTTCATTCTCGTTTCGTTGAGCCGCGCACAGTCACCGTATGGCTTCCTGACGGCTATGAGAAGGGCGATTCCTGTGATGTTGTATATATGCACGATGGCCAAATGCTTTTCGATGCTACCACCAGTTGGAATCACCAGGAGTGGATGGTCGATGAGGTCTTTGGACGGTTAATAGCACAAGACAGCATCAGACGATGCATCGTCGTTGGAATAGATAATACCGGCAACCGTCTATGCGAGTTTTTTCCGTCAAAATGCAGGCAATATGTAGCATCAGAAGCGCGTGACTGCAAGGAAGCGAAGATGTTTCTCGGCGATGAATATCTCCGCTTCATAGTTGAAGAGCTGAAGCCGTTTATTGACAGTAAATACAAAACACATCCTCAGTGTGAACATACTTTTATTATGGGTTCCAGTATGGGAGGATTGATATCGTTGTATGCTCTTTGTGAGTATCCGGAAGTGTTTGGTGCCGCCGCTTGTTTGTCATCACATTTGTCGATGTACGGTTTGTTCTCAGACAATAAAGAGCTCTGGGCAAATGCCTTTCGCGACTATGTTAGTGAACACCTTCCTGCGCCTAACAGCCGGTTGGTATATATGGATCATGGAACAGAGACGATAGATGCGGACTATGGTCCGTATCAGGAGAAGATTGATATGGTATTCAAAGATAAGGGATGGGATTCAACACATTTCAAATCCCTTGTGTTCAATGGTCATGCCCACATGGAGAGAGACTGGGCCAAGCGCCTTCATCAGCCGTTGTACTTCCTCTTGAAGAAATAAAAAGTTTTATTCTTAGCATGTGCACCAAACACCTGGCTACCAATATCCAGGTTTTGGAATTATTCCGAAATATCATTTGGGCATTTAGAGAATAGTATTTATATTTGCAGGGATGAAAGAATCTGAACTTTTGGAACAGCTGAACCCCTCACAGCAGAAGGCTGTGGAATATATCGATGGTCCGTCACAGGTTATTGCCGGTGCCGGATCTGGTAAGACGCGAGTATTGACTTATAAGATTGCGTATCTGCTGCAACAGGGTATGAAGCCTTGGAACATCCTCGCATTGACATTCACCAATAAGGCGGCACGCGAGATGAAGGAGCGTATCGGCATGTTGGTAGGAGTGGAGTCGGCACGATACCTCTATATGGGTACTTTTCACTCCATATTCTCACGCATTCTGCGTGTGGAAGCACAGCATATCGGCTATGATTCCAACTTCACAATATACGACGAAACAGATTCACGCTCACTCCTGAAGAATATAATCAAGGGATTGGGGTATGACGAGAAGCAATACAAGCCATCAACGGTGCACAACCGCATCTCGATGGCAAAAAACCACCTTATTTCAGCCGAAGCATACGCACTTGACCGCAGTGCCTTGCAGCGTGATTCAGAGTCGAAGCTGCCGGCGATATCAGCAATATATTCTGCCTATGCCGCACGTCTGCAACAATCCAATGCAATGGACTTTGACGACCTGCTGATGAACACATACCTCTTGTTCCATGAGCATGATGATATTCGACGGAAATATGCGGAACGGTTCCAGTATGTATTGGTTGATGAGTACCAGGACACCAACTATGCTCAGCAGGCAATAATCCTCCAGTTAGTAAAGGAACACCAGCGTGTATGTGTTGTGGGCGACGATGCACAGAGTATCTATGCGTTCCGTGGTGCAAATATTGATAATATTCTTGATTTCCAGAGACATTTCACTACTTCGCGACTGTTCAAATTGGAACAGAACTATCGCAGTACACAGCGCATTGTGGAAGCGGCAAACAGTTTGATAAAACATAATGAACGCCAGATTCACAAGGATGTGTATAGTAAGAACGATGAGGGTGAACGCCTGATATACAAGCCTGCATACAGTGACAAGGAGGAGGCATTGATAGTATGTAAGGACATACAGAGGATTAAGCGTGAAGATGGGTGTGAGTACAGCGATTTCGCAATACTCTATCGTACCAACGCTCAGAGCCGTGCTTTCGAGGAGGAGATGCGTCGCCAGGCTATTCCATACAGAATCTATGGCGGGTTGTCGTTCTATCAACGCAAGGAGATAAAGGATATCATCGCATATTTCCGCCTTGTGGTCAATCCTAACGACGAGGAGGCATTCCGTAGGATTATCAATTATCCTGCACGAGGAATAGGTGACACCACCGTTCAGAAGATTCAGGAATGTGCTAAAGTTAATAATGAGAGCTTGTGGACAATTGCCTGTCAGCCAGAGAAATATGGTTTAAACGTCAGCAAGGCAACAGTGACGAAATTAGAAGGTTTCCGAACACTGATGATTGGCTTTATGGAACAAATGGTGACACTTGATGCTTATGAACTTGGCACGAAGATTGTACGTGAGAGCGGAGTTTCAAAAGATATCTATTCCGGAAAGGAACCAGATGATATCTCACATCAGGAGAACCTTCAGGAGTTCCTTTCAGGCATGCAGGCTTTCGTGGACAACAACCGCGAAGAGGGTAGGGAAGACGAGGTTTATCTCACACACTTCCTACAGGAGGTGGCATTGCTGACTGACCTTGATTCGGACAAGGGCGAAGGTAGTAGGGTATCGCTTATGACGATTCATGCAGCGAAAGGATTGGAGTTCCCAACGGTCTTCATTGTAGGACTCGAAGAGAATATCTTCCCCAGTCAGATGTCGATGAACAGTCGTAGGGAACTGGAAGAAGAGCGCCGTCTGTTCTATGTTGCTATTACAAGGGCAGAGAAACACTGCATACTCACCAATGCCAAGAGCCGATATCGTTATGGAAGGATGGAATTTGGTGAACCCAGCCGCTTCTTGAAGGATATAGACAGATCGTTACTGGAGACCGTAGGTAATGGCTCTTCTGGCCGATCAGGATATTCAGGCAGTTTTGGGTATTCCGACCGTATGCAGAACTCACGTCCTGTGGCAACCCAGTTCCGTGCAGATCCGCAGCCAAAGATTACTTCCCCACGTCAGCCGGAACGAGCTGTAGATCCGTTCAGTGATGGTTTTAAACGTCATATAGCAGCCAGTGGTGGCAATCTGCGCCGCATCAACGATGCTATCACTAATGGCGGACGCACTCGCCCCTCAACCCTCGACTCTCGTCCCTCGTCTCTTACTGAAGGTATGGTCATAGAGCATCAGCGTTTCGGTATCGGTACCGTCATAAAGGTAGAAGGCACAGGCGAGAATACAAAGGCCACGGTGGAGTTCCGCAATGCAGGCACGAAGCAGTTGCTGTTGAAATTTGCGAAATACAGAATTCTGTAAGAGAAGTCAAGGTCTGAGGTGTGAGCTTCGCCGAAGATACTTACACTCGGCAAAAAAAAGAAAGTATTTCTTTTGTTTTGCTCTCGCTTAATCGTACATTGGCTTCGCCGAAGATACTTACACTCGGCAAAAAAAAGAAAGTATTTCTTTTGTTTTGCTCTCGCTTAATCGTACATTGGCTTCGCCGAAGATACTATCGCTTGGAAATGCTCAAATAAATTTGGCATTTCTCTCGCTTAATCGTATCTTTGCAACTCTAAATGATTTTATTATGGCAGAAGCTAAGAATACGAATAGAAACAGGGCGCGGAAAACAGCTGCTCCGATAGACAATACTTATGGTCATATGCCGCCGCAGGCACTTGACATTGAACGTGTGGTTTTAGGTGCCTTGATGATAGACAAGGATGCATTTACGGTAATATCAGAAATCCTGCATCCCGAGACGTTCTACGATGGTCGCCATCAGAAGATTTATCAGGCTATACAGCAATTGAATTTCTCGGAACACCCAGTGGATATCATGACGGTTGCAGAGGAGCTGCGCAGAGAAGGTACACTCGAAGAGGTAGGTGGTCCTGCATATATCATTGACTTAAGTTCGCAGGTGGCATCATCTGCACATATAGAATATCACGCACGTATTCTTGCACAGAAATTTCTGGCGCGCCAACTGATTCATTTCGCATCATCAATAGAGACGGAGGCATTTGACGAGACGGTGGATGTTGATGACCTGATGCAACGTGCTGAGGGTAATCTGTTTGAACTGTCACAGAAAAATATGGCTAAGGATTACAGCCATATTGAACCGCTTCTGAAAGAGGCGCATAAGATTCTGAAGGCGGCATCTGCGAATACTGGTGGTATGACGGGTGTTCCGTCAGGATATAATGGTCTTGATAATATTACGTCCGGATGGCAGGCGAGTGACCTTATCATCATCGCCGAACGTCCAGCGATGGGTAAGACTTCGTTTGCACTCAGTATAGCAAAGAATGTTGCCGTTGACTATCAGCAGCCGATAGCGTTTTTCTCATTGGAGATGAATGGTGTGCAGCTGGTGAACCGTCTCATCTCGAATGTCTGTGAGGTGGCAGGAAGCAAGCTGTTGAGTGGTCAGCTGACAGATGACGAATGGCTGCGCTTTGATGGTAATATCAATAAGCTTTCCAGTGCACCGATTTTTATTGATGACACTCCAGGATTGTCTGTTTTTGAATTACGTACAAAGGCACGTCGATTAGTTAGAGAACACGATATAAAGCTCCTGATGATTGACTACCTGCAGCTGATGAATGCCAACGGTATGCGATTCAACAGCCGTCAGGAAGAGGTAAGCACCATCAGCCGCTCACTGAAAGGATTGGCAAAGGAACTGAATATACCAATCATTGCACTGTCACAGCTCAATCGTACAGTGGAAAACAGAGAGGGTGAAGAAGGTAAGCGGCCACAGCTCAGCGACCTGCGTGAGTCGGGAGCTATTGAGCAGGATGCCGATATGGTGTTGTTCGTTCACCGTCCGGAATACTATCGTATCTATCAGGATCAGCAGGGACGTGACCTGCGAGGATTGGCTCAGATTATTATTGCTAAGCACCGTAAGGGTGCTACGGGTGATGTATATCTGCGGTTCCGTGGTGAATACACACGCTTTAGTAATCCTGAGGATGAATCCTTATATAGGCATCAGGAGGCTCCTGCCAATGATATGGGTGGTGAGATTATGGGTTCTCGTATGAATAATTATGATGACCCGTTCCCACCAATGGATGCGGCTCCTGTTGGAGATTTCTAATAGGGGTAATAGTAAGTCGTTATTTCAAGAGGTGTTTTGTCTATGAATACATTATTCGATAAGATATGGGATAAGCATGTTGTGCAGATGATTGATGACGGTCCTACACAGCTGTATATCGACCGTCTGTATTGTCATGAGGTGACATCACCACAGGCTTTTGACGGTATGAGGGCTCGAGGACTTAAATGTTTCCGTCCTGACCATATCTATTGTATGCCTGACCATAATACACCTACACATGATCAGGACAAGCCTAT
>JAFZVR010000087.1 GCA_017617725.1 Prevotella sp. | reverse complement strand
CAATCTAAGGATATGGGAGCAGCTCACTTCAATCCCGATGTCTATCTGGCACAGAGAAAGAGCACGCAGAAGAATGGCAAGGGCAAGCCTGAATATGCTGACACCCTCGCCTACCCGAATATGACAGCGATCGACTTCGCTGGACATCATCACACCAACGTGGTGAATGGAACCTATCAACTGGGCATGAATAGCAACCGGTTCTATGAGCCTCTGCTTGATGACGATGGTCTGACCAGCATCATCAACTGCGACGAGACAAAGAACATCTTGGCCTATGCACCTGCAGAGACATCTGTCAGTGACTATGCCAACAAGAAGACCTTCGATGTGCTGAACAGCTACTTCACAGAGCCTGATTATGACGACTATTATCATAACACTGGTAACTATAAAGGCTATCGCCTGGTATTTGAAGCACCTACCTCAGCTGTTCATGGTCATCTCGTGCAGCATGACCAAACTGCAAACACCGACCATCTGCTCGTAGATAAGGAAGACTTCAATGCACCTATCAGCTACACGTTTGATGCTTATCACCGCATGTGGTACCAGCGCACACCTAACAGCAAGGAGTTCGTAAACTTCGGATCGAATGCGGGTTGGCAAGGCCTCAGTCTGCCGTTCACCGCAGAACTGGTAACGACCCATGAGAAGGGTGAGATTACCCACTTCTATAGTGGCAGTGAGACAAGTAAGAACGGTACTGGCTCAAAGATTGGTCACGAATACTGGCTGCGTGAGTTCGAGGATGTCAAAGAAGAGGGAACTTCTCCCGTGGTGGCTAAAGCGACCTTCAACTATCCCACCGCAACAGGTGCTGATAAGATCTACACGAACACCTTCCTTTGGGATCATTACTATCATAACGAGCCCGCCATCAATCAGAAGGACTATAATGATGACACCTATCTGGAATACAGACAGTATTACAAGACGGAGCATACTCACCCGAGATATCCGTTGCTATCGGCAGCTACACCATATATCCTCGGTCTGCCAGGCCAGAGCTACTACGAGTTCGACCTCAGCGGCAACTTCAAGCCTGAGAATACAGCTAATGATGAAGGTATTGGTAAACTGAACAAGCAGATTATCACCTTTGCATCGGATACTAATGAAAAAATCGGAGTGAGCGATGATGAAACTGCTGGAAAGAAGATAACCTATAAGGGCAACGACTACACCTTCAAGCCCAGCTATATGAATATGGCTGTTGGTACATCAAGCTATGTCCTTAACACTGATGGCGACCGCTATGCTAAAGTAACAACTACGGCTAACGTCAGTGCCTTCAGACCTTACTTCATAGCCTCTGCTACAAGCGGTAGCAGGAAACTGACTCCTGAGTACATTGTATTCAGCAGCGTCAATGACAACTTCGGTGAAGAGAATGAAAATAGCGATGATGGTGCACTCCGCATCACCTCACGCTTACGCCATATCATCGTAACATCTACGTTGAAGGCACCGACGGTGGTAACCATCCATAATGCCGCTGGCATTCGCCTCGCCACCTTCACCATAGAACCAGGTCAGACCATCGAGACACGAGTCAACGTACCTGGCTTCTACGTTGTCAACCAAACAAAGATAGCAGTAAGATAATTTCTGCTGATGGTGACAAAACATTGAAAGAACTAAAAAACGAAATATAAGCTATAAAGATATGACACGAATTATGCATGTTAACGGTAAGTTTACAGACATTTATTCATATGTAAAAAAACTATTTATTCTCGCGATGCTGATGGGCCTCGGAGCAACAGAGGCGTGGACGCAGGAACCTGTTGTGATAACAACAGATACTGATAACAGCGGTGCTATTGAAGATGGCGAGAAGAAACTCTATATGATTCAGACCAATTATGGCCAGAGTTTCTATATAGTACCCCAAAATAATAAGATTACAACCAACAATATACTTGGTGATTATATGCTGTGGTATTTCCTGGATGCGGGAAATGTGGGTGGAGTTCAATATTATTATATCGTCAACAACAGTACAGGGGAATATGTCTATAATTCGAATGGAAATGGTAGATTAATCGATTTAATAAGTTCATCAGGATTTACATCTTTAAGTGATGCCAACAAGGAAAAATGCATGTTCAAACTCGTTTTGAACGAATCGAATGGAACCACGGGCTTTTATAACATTGATGTAAAAGCAAATCAAACTTATTATGGTCTAAACAAACAAGGCAGTAGTCTGACTAATGCTAATCCTATAAGATTGACAGACAATGCTTATATCAATGATATCAACTCTAAGTGGAAGTTCATACCCTATAACGGAACATTTACATGGCCTACCCCACCTTTCGAACTATCCACGGATTTGGACATTCATTATTACAAGATTCGCAATGCACAAGACAATACTTATTATGTTTCTACTGATGCAACGCCAGACAAGGTAACCTATTCCAACGCGGAAAGTAATAGTATGGTGTGGTATTTCAAGGAAGCCCCAAGTGATCCTTCAACCCCTTGGTTTAAGTACTACTACATTGTCAATCCAAAAGCAGAAAACAAATACATGTACTACAGCGGTACTGCTACTAATGGCAGTAACCAGACGAATGCTGTTAGCGTAAAAGCCTATGATTCGAATGATGAAGACCGCTTTCAGTTTATTGTTATTCAGGCAGCAAGAGGTGATGGTACCAGCCGTGTTATATGCTATGCCATTATTCCTAAATTGCTACGTGATACATATTGGGGAAGCAATAGTATCGGATCGACAAGTATCGGTAATGGAACTAAAATGGGTATTATAAGTAGCAGAAGTGACAAAAACACTGCTCAGTGGCAATTTGTAACCACAAATTATCCGTTGAAATGTACGACACCTACTATCACATACTCTAGCGAAACAGGGAAGATTACCATAACATCAACAACTCCTGCGAATACCATTTATTATACTACAGATGGGGAAACCGAACCATCTTCAAGCGCTGGAACACAATATACTGCGCCTTTTGATGTGTCTGGTCCTATAACCATCAAAGCCATTGCCACAAAAGATGGTTTTGATGATTCTGAAGTAACTACTAAATCCTTCAGCCAAGTTGCTACTCCAACGATTCAGGCCAATGGCGACAATACCATTTCAATAACCTGTGCCACAAGCGGAGCTACCATCTATTACACAACAGACGGAAGCACCCCAACAACCTCGTCGACACAATATACGTCCCCGTTGGGATGGGAATGTTCTAGTAAGCCTATCAAAGCCATTGCGGTAAAAAATGGTTCCATTAATTCTACAATTGCAACCGGTTCTGTTACCCTAAAATGTGCTAAGCCTGTTTTTTCCGTAACCACTATCGGCAACACCCGCAGTCTTACCATTAGCTGTGCTTTCCCTCCAGGTGCCACTATCTATTATACTCTAAACGGAGGATCCAGCACCCAATATAGTAGTGTTTTAACAGTTAATATTAATGACGTCATTACAGCCTATGCCACTGCCTCTGGGTTCGATGATTCTGACGTGGCAACAAAAACCATACGAGAAGAACTAACGCCTACCGACGGTAAATATCATATTGACAACCAGACTCAGTTTGAGACATTTATAGATATGGCCAGCAGTGATGAGGGTGCAACCTATCATTATCTGCTCAATGCTGACGTTAACGCAGGCTCTGAAATCACCATTCCCTTCTCTGGTACCTTTGACGGTCAGGGACACACCATTAGCGGCCTTGACCACGCGCTCTTTAACAGCATTGATGGCGGTACGGTGAAGGATGTTATTTTAGATGATGTAAACATCACCTCAGGTACCAATGTGGGTGCCATAGCCAATGAAACATCTGGAGCATCACGCATCTACAACATAGGAATTCTTGATGGTTCCGTTGGCGGCAGTAACAACGTAGGTGGTATTGTGGGACTGCTTGATGGCACATCCCGTGTTGTCAACTGCTACAGCTATGCCACTATAACCGGTGGTCATGACGTTGGTGGTATTGTGGGTTACAACAACGGAACTACCACTGCAGGCAATATCAACACCATGGTGATGAACTGTATGTTCTATGGTGATATCACTGGTGGAACAACCGTCTCTCCCGTTTACGGTGGCAACATCATCAACAACCTTCCAGACGCAAGCAACCGAATTCTGGATGGTCTGAACACCTTCAACTACTACGCATACGAAAAGCTGAAGACTACTGCAATTTCTGAAGGTAAGTACAATTGTGCCCAAGCCGTAGAGGATGTGTATCTGAATCGCTTTGAGTTCTACCGCCAGTTACTAAACAGTAATAGACGTTTGGCAGCCTACTACATAACTGGTAATGTGACAGATGCCAGCATCATGAAGAAATGGGTGTTGGAAACAGCAGACAGGACTATCACGAATCCTAAACCATACCCTGTATTGAAGGAACAGGATAAGTATCCGTCTATCATCAATTATGATGCGGATCATGCACCACGCAACGCTTCTATCGGGCGCAATAAGGGCATGCAGATAGGTCGATTGTCGGTCACCATCAGCGAGTCAAATACAACAACGGGGGGGCAGACAAAGCCTACTGGCGCTACTGTTGAGACCACAAGCCTCACCTTGACCCGTACCGACAAAGACTTCGAGCACTTCAACTATAACTATGATAAGGTACAGTTGCCATATTACAATGACGTGGGTACTAAGAACTACACGGAGAACAAGGTTGTAACTGGCTGGAAAATTACCAGTATCACTGGTGGTACGACAGGTACTTATGAGACTGGTGACAAATGGAACGGCTATAACTTTGCTGACCGAAATTGTACCAACAAAGATAAATATGATGTCAGTAAGCGAGTGTTCGCACAGGGAGCTTACTTTGATGTTCCATACGATGTGACAGCCATCACCATTGAACCATACTGGGGCAATGCCGCTTATGTGGCAGATGAATACATGGATGTAGTTCACAATACCAGTTATACAGCTCAAGATGTGACTCAATTAGCCAAACAATTTGGAGACAATGGTGTAGAGATATCTATTAATGGGAATAATCAGAAGGTATATACATCTATCTCCAATGCTTTGGCAGATACACATCTGGCCGGCTCAACGGTTTACGACAATGCCGTTGTACTCGTAGGTAATGTGCATTTAGCAGGTAATCCCCCCTCAGGCTCCACCCCATTTACGGTGATGTCAATCGACCTGGACCAAGACAACGAGCCCGACTATAGTTTTATCT
>JAFZVR010000086.1 GCA_017617725.1 Prevotella sp. | reverse complement strand
TCATAATTCATATTTTTTTTTGCGTTTAAGTGCAAAAAATATAAAAAGAGGTGGCGTTTCTTGTTTAGTTCACGGGAAAATGTTACTTTTGCTGAATAAATCAACAAGAGATAAATAAAGAGTTATTTAGACATAAGAAAACATTACGACCAAATGATTAATAGGGAAATTATTCGCGTTAAAGTCGTACAGTTAACCTACGCATACTATCAAAACGGTAATCACAACATTGATAATGCAGAGAAAGAATTGTTGTTCAGCCTCTCTAAAGCATACGACATGTATAATTACTTGTTGGCACTTATCGTTGCCATTACGCAGGAGGCACGGCTGAGAGTGGAGATTGGTACTCAGCGTGCTAAGCGTGAGGGTACGGAGCCTCCGTCGCAGCGTTTTGCATATAATGCTTTCGCTGTGCAAGTAGAAGAAAATCAGCAGTTAGCTGAGTTTATGGAGAATCAGAAACTAAGTTGGAAGGATAATATTGATGTAGTACGCAAGCTGTGTGACCAGATAGAACAAAGTCCGATGTATAAAGAGTATATGGCGAATACAGATGACTCTTATGAAACACATCGTGAGTTGTGGCGTAAGATATATCGTACGCTGATTCAGGATAATGATGAATTGGATGCTGTGCTCGAAGAAAAAAGTCTCTATTGGAACGATGACAAGGAGATAGTAGATACCTTTGTGCTGAAGACAATCAAGCGTTTTGAGCCGCAGAATAAGACTAAGCAGGAACTGTTGCCAGAATACAAGGATGAGGATGATAAAGACTTCGCATGCAAACTGCTGAGAGCAACAATCCTTAATGCTGATACCTATCAGCGGTATATGAGTGAGACCAGCCGCAACTGGGATTTCTCACGTCTGGCATATATGGATGTGGTTATCATGCAGATTGCCATTGCTGAAATGATGACCTTCCCGAATATTCCTGTTAATGTTACAATTAACGAGTATGTAAATTTAGCCAAGCTATATAGCACCCCTCAGAGTGGGAGGTATATTAATGGAATGCTCGACGGTATAGCACACCACTTGAAAGACGAGGGTGTGTTGTTAAAACCGATGGGAGAGAAGAGATAAGATGGAAGAAGGAAGTGGTAGGAATGAAGTAAATTTTTAAATAGTAAAATATAATTATGTTTGCATCAATTATTATGGCTGCTCAGCAGCAGGGACAGGGTAGCATGACACCAATGCTTGTCATGATGGCTGCCATCTTTGTTATTATGTGGTTCTTTATGATTCGTCCTCAGCAGAAGGAACGTAAGAAGATACAGGAATTTCAGAATTCTCTTCAGAAAGGTACTAAAGTAGTTGTTGGCGGTGGTATCTATGGCACCGTTAGCAATATAGACTTAGCTGCTGGAGTAGTTGAGGTGGAGATTGCTAAGAATGTTATTATCCGCGTGGCTAAGAGTAATGTCTTTGCTGACGCTAATGCTCTGCAGAAGGCTTAATTAGCATAGGAACGTGGCATCGCTGCATCTATATCGCACGATAATCAAGGTAAGGAATTTCTTGCTTCGACTAATAAGTAAGGAAGTCCTTATCTTCTTGTTCTTTCTCGTGCTCAGCGGTATCTTCTGGTTGTTGATGGCGCTTAATGAGACCTACGAAAGAGAGCTGCAGGTGCGTGTGCAGTTGATAAATGTACCTAAAAACGTGGTTGTGACCGAGGAACTTCCTCAGACAGTGAGGGTTATGGTTCGCGATAAGGGTTATGCTATCGGTAGTTACCTTTATGGAAAGGTACTGAAGAAGGTTAAGGTTGACTTCGAGACCCACTCCAATGGAAAGGGTGGAGGTGGTATGTCTAATACAGAATTGCAACGGACAATACTCAATCTCATGTACAACTCCACGAAGGTGGTATCTATAAAACCCGACAGGCTGGAGTTCCAGTATAACCTTGGACGCCATAAAAAGGTACCGGTGAAACTATTGGGACATATCGTACCTGCCAACGGATATTACTTGTCTAAGGTCGCGTTTGACCCTGACAGTGTGGTGGTCTATGCGGCAAAACCTCTTCTTGATGCTATCTCGGTGGTATATATAACACCTCAGCAGGTGTTGAACTTTCGTGATACAGTGAAGAGGGAAGTGCAGTTACGACATATTAAAGGTACTAAGGTGATGCCAGAACAGGTTAAGATGACTCTTGCTCCTGATGTGCTGGCAGAAGAAGAGGTAGAAGTGCCAATTGAGGCTATTAATATGCCTGATGATATGGTGCTTCGTACTTTCCCTTCTATAATAAAAGTGCGCTTTGTGGTAGGTTCACGTGTGTTACGTAATATGCCGAAGCGTGCAGAGACCAAACAATTGCTGCCTCGTGGTTTTCGTGTTGTTGCCGACTATAACGATATTGTCAGCCGACAGTCGGATAAATGTCGCCTGACGCTTGTTTCGTTCCCTGCTGGTGTGCGTAATGCCCAGTTGGTGAATAACGAGGTTGACTACCTCCTCGAACAACGATAGCCAAAAGAGGTATGAAGGTAGCAATAACTGGTGGTATAGGAGCAGGAAAGTCTTTCGTGTGTCAGCGATTGAGGCTTCACAATATTGATGTTTACGATTGCGATGAGGCGGCCAAACGACTTATGACATCATCGGCACCACTGAAGAAAGCATTACGTCGGCTTGTGGGGAAAGATGTGTACCTGTCGTCATCGGTACTCAACAAGCCTCTCTTGGCGAAATTTCTCTTAGAGAGTGAAGCCAATCAGCAGGCGCTGAATGATATCGTTCATCCTGCAGTAGCTCGTGACTTCATGGAATCGGGTAAGGATTGGCTGGAGAGTGCGATTTTCTTTGACAGTGGTTTTAACCGAAGAATAGACGTGGACATGGTTCTTTGTGTATCGGCACCATTGGAGGTGCGTCTTAGACGAATTATGGAGCGTGATGATATCTCTCGTGAAAAAGCCTTGGAATGGGTACACCGCCAATTGCCGCAGGAAGAAGTGGAACGCAGGTCCGATTATGTCATACTAAACGATGGTGTTGCTGACATTGACCAACAAATAAAACATATATTAACTTTACAAAACTCATAAATTCATAAATAACAATATGTTACAGACAATTCTTTCAATAGCAGGAAAACCTGGCTTATACAAACTCGTGAGCCGTGGTAAGCAGAATCTTATTGTAGAGGCTCTCAACGAGACTCACAAGCGAATGCCGGCATTTTCAACAGATCGTATCACCAGTTTGGCAGATATCGCAATGTTTACCGAGTCAGAGGATATTCCTCTGGGTAATGTCCTTGCAAAGGTGCGTGACCACGAAGGTGGTAAGAAGGCATCTGTCAACTGGCGAAAAGCATCAGCGAAGGAACTTACTGACTATTTCACAAAGGTGCTGCCAGACTATGATCGTGACCGTGTTGCCAATAGCCATATAAAGAAACTCTTGCAATGGTATGATATCCTTATAGATAATGGTATCACTGACTTTGAGAAGGATATGGCACCAACAGAAGGTGACAATGTAGATGACCGCAAGGAGTGATAATAATTCATAATTTATAATTCAAAATTCATAATTGGTGCTGAGTATATTATATATAATAGGTGGAGCTATTTTGGTGCTGTTGGGTGCAGATAAGCTCACAGACGGTGCTGTGGCTATTGCTGAACGTCTGCGTGTACCGCAGATTGTCATCGGACTGACGATAGTCGCTATAGGTACGTCAATGCCCGAATTTTGTGTCAGTCTGGTATCAGCTCTGAAGGGTACTCCCGACCTGTCTGTAGGCAATGTTGTGGGAAGCAATATCTTCAATTCCTTACTCATTGTTGGTGTGGCAGCTGTCGTGGCACCGATTATGATTCAGCCGATGACTGTGCGCAAGGACATTCCTTTTGCCCTTGTGGCGTCTGCGCTGATGATGATAATGTGCTTTGACGGTTTGTTGTCGCGTTTTGATGCTGCTGTCCTTTTCTTGTTGTTTCTTATCTTTATGGTTTTCACACTTAAGGGAGCATTGGCGGCCAAGGTGGAGAATGAAAAGTCTCAGAATGTTGTTGAGATAAAAACGGGACAAATGAGCGTTGGTAAGGCAACACTTTTTATGGTGTTAGGTCTTGTAGGTCTTGTTATCGGTTCGAACGTGTTTGTCGATGGAGCAGTGGATTTAGCACAGTTGTTTGGTATCAGTGAAGCTGTCATTGGCCTTACCATTGTGGCTATGGGAACGTCTCTGCCAGAGTTGGCCACCACCGCGGTCTCAGCCTATAAGGGGAATAGTGGTATTGCTATTGGTAATGTGTTGGGTTCCAATGTGTTCAATGTGCTAATGGTGCTTGGTATCACGGGACTTATCTCACCGATGCAGCTTACTGGTGTTACGATGAATGACCTGTCACTGATGATTCTTTCAGTGATCCTATTGTGGCTCTTCTCGTTTACTAAGCTTGTTATACAGCGTTGGGAAGGCTTTATGCTGATTGCTGTCTTTGTGGCTTATATGGTTTACCTTGTAATGGGGTTAGTATAACAGAAGCAATCCTGCTATAGCCGCGAAGCAAATCATTCTTATCGGATTTATTTTCAGCACTAATGTGCCATAGAATGTGGCACAGAAGAGTGCTATGCTGATAATAAATTGCCACAGATTAATGTTTGGTGATGCAAAATTCTCAGTGTTGCACAACAATAATGTGGCAGCAGCCAACAATCCTACAACAACGGGGCGTATGCCCTTGAATATTGATTGTACGGAGTTGGTGTTCATATATTTCATAAACATCCTTGTGATAAGAATCATAAGGATAAATGACGGCAACACCAATGCGAAGGTGGCTGTGAAACTACCCAACATCGGGATTATTCCACTGAAGCCGGCATTCTGTACCGCTGTATATCCGCAGTATGTAGCAGAGTTGATACCTATTGGTCCTGGTGTCATCTGCGAAATGGCTACTATATTCGTGAATTCAGCCGATGACAGCCAGTGATGGTGTACCACTGTTTCCGTCTGGATGAGTGACAGCATTCCGTAGCCGCCACCGAAGCCAAACAGGCCTATCATAAAGAACGTATAGAATAGTTGTAGGAATATCACTTTTAGTTTACGGTTTATAGTTTACGGTTTACAGTTTATTACTGTCGGCGTTCGACCTATGCTCCTCTCTCGCCGTTAGGCTTCCTCCTCGCCTTTGGGAGAGGGAGGTAGGGGATGAGGCTGGGTTGGTGGGGTCGACCTTCGACCATAAATACCCTGCTATTCCTGCTATGAGCAGAATGAATATTGGATTCACGCCAAGTGCCCAGATGAGTAGGGCTGTGACTATTGGTATCCAACAGGTTTTCAGTGTGATGTTGCTGCTCTTGGCAAGATTGAAGGTAGGCACAGCTATGAGGGCTACTACTGCAGGACGTATACCTCTGAACATGGCAGCTACCCATGCTACATCCATAAAATGATGGAAGAACATTGCTATCATTAGGATAATGAGAAATGAGGGTAGAGCAGTGCCTAATGCGCTGCATAACGCTCCTTTCATCCTCCCCAGTTTGTAGCCAATGAATGTGCTGATATTAATGGCGAAGACACCTGGACAGCTCTGTGCAACAGCTATGAGGTCAAGAAACTCCTCGCGTTCTATCCAATGGTGTTTCTCCACCACCTCTGACTCAATGATAGGAATCATGGCGTAGCCTCCACCCAGTGTGAAGGCTCCGATCTTAAAGAAGGTGGAGAAAAGTTTATAATTCTTCATTCTTAACTTTTCATTCTTAACTCTTCACACTCTCTATCCATTTTCTTGCATTAACGAATGCTTCTATCCATGGAGTCACCTCATCCTGACGGCGCTCCAACGGATACCAGGCGTTCTGCCAAGGGAAAATGGCACGTTCCAGGTGAGGCATCATTGCAAGATGTCTGCCGTCGGCAGAACAGATACCAGCTACGTTGTAGTCGCTGCCGTTAGGATTGGCGGGATAGCCTTCGTAGTTGTATTTAGCAATGATGTTATAATCTTCTTCGGCCTTCGTCAGTGAGAAGCGTCCCTCACCGTGAGCCACCCATATACCAAGTTTATTTCCGCTGAGACTACCAAACATTACGCTGTTGTTCTGTGGTATGCTGACGCTGATGAACTCACTCTCGAATTTATGGCTTACATTATGCAACATACGAGCTTTGTTTGTTCTCGACTCTCGACTCTCGACCCTCGACCCTCGACTATCTTCCAGCAGTCCCAATTCCACCATCAGCTGGCATCCGTTGCAGATGCCGAGCGATAACGTATCTTCGCGAGCATAGAAACGGTCGAGTGCCTCCTTAGCTTTAGGATTATACAGGAAGGCTCCAGCCCAGCCCTTAGCCGAGCCTAATACATCGCTGTTCGAGAATCCTCCACAGAAGACTATCATATTCACCTCGTCAAGTGTTTCTCGTCCACTAATGAGGTCGGTCATCATCACGTCTTTCACATCAAAGCCTGCGAGATAGAGGGAGTAAGCCATCTCACGCTCGCCATTGGTACCCTTCTCGCGAATGATTGCTGCCTTGGGGCGTTGTCCTTGGCCCTCAATCCTCGACTCCCGATTCTCGATACCATACTTCTCCAGGTTACCTGTGAAATCCTTGTTGAACTTCATCTCCAGAGGTTGATGCTTGTAGTTCTGGAAGCGTTCTGCTGCCATTCCGTTGAAACTCTGCTTACGGTCGAGGAGATAGCTGGTCTTATACCACACGTCACGGAGGTGGTCAATGTCAAGTTTGATATTATCCGTACTAGACAGGTTAGAGGTACTAGAATAAACAATCTCTATCTCACGGCTGTTTTCGACAGGATAACCAATCTTCGCGAAACCGATGCCATTATCTTCGAAGAATGCCATCAAGTCACGCTTATGTTCATCACTCACCTGAATAATCACACCAGGATTCTCAGAAAAGAGAGTTTTGATAATGTCACCATCGGTACAGATATCGTGTAGATTGATATGCATACCTCCATTGGTGTTGGCGAAACACATCTCCAGCAGTGTGGTAATCATACCGCCAGCACTGATGTCGTGACCAGACATAATCCATCCGCGACGAATGAGTTCCTGAATGGCATTGAAGCAGTCAACGAAGTACTCGGCATTTGTTACTGTTGGTACGTCGCTACCTACCTTGCCAAGGCTTTGTGCAAAGGCAGAGCCGCCCAGTCGCTGCTCGTCAAATGAGAAGTCAATATGGTAGAGTGATGAACGTTTGTCATTTACCAGTACTGGCGAAACGACCTTCCTTACGTCGCTGACCTCGCCTCCAGCGCTTACTATGACTGTACCTGGAGAGATAATCTTCTCGCCATTGGGATATTGTTGAGTGAGTGACAGCGAGTCTTTTCCCGTTGGTACATTCACGCCGATAGCACAGCAGAAGTCCGATAATGCTTCCACGGCATTGTACAGACGTGCGTCTTCGCCTTTCTGTGAACGACACGGCCACATCCAGTTTGCGGACAGCGACACACTCTCAAGACCATCTTGAAGCGGTGCCCATACGAGATTGGTCAGTGCTTCAGCAACAGAGAGAACACTACCAGCCTCAGGTGAAGCCAGTCCTGCTTGCGGAGCATGACCGATAGCGGTAGCGATGCCCGCCTTACCACGATAGTCGAGGGCTACCACACCACAGTCACTCAGCGGCAATTGAATCTCACCCTGGCACTGCTGACGTGCAATCTTACCTGTTACAGAGCGATCCACCTTATTTGTGAGCCAGTCTTTACATGCTACAGCCTCTAACTGGAGAACGCGCTCAAGGTAGGAATAAAAGTCTTTAATATCCTTAGAGTCCTTAAGGTCGTTATACTTCACAGGCGCATAGTGGCGCTCCACCGTCTCGTCCCGCATGATGGTTTTAGGCGAGTGTCCGAACATCTGTGCCACATCAAGGTCGAAAGGCTTGACGCCATCTGCCTGCCTGAAAGAGAAATGGGCATCGCCAGTTGTCTCACCAACCACATATAGCGGTGCACGTTCACGTTCAGCTATCTTGCGCACATGTTCAATATGTTTCTCGTCGATGAGCAGTCCCATACGCTCTTGACTTTCATTGGCAATAATCTCTTTGGCAGATAGCGTCTTGTCACCGATAGGAAGCTGTGACATGTCAATCTCACCACCACACTCTTCAACAAGTTCGGAGAGACAATTTAGATGACCTGCTGAGCCATGATCGTGGATGGAAACAACAGGATTGGTATCTTCTTCAACAAGTGCACGTACAAGATTATATGCTCTTTTCTGCATTTCCGGGTTAGCACGCTGTATGGCATTAAGTTCAATGCCGTTGCTGTAGCGACCGGTATCTACAGAGGATACAGAACCACCACCGAGTCCGATACGGTAATTGTCACCACCTACTACGACAACCTTATTTCCTTTTTGCGGTTCCTTCTTTAGACAGTCGCGTTTTTTACCGTAACCAACGCCTCCTGCCAGCATTATGACCTTGTCATAGGCATATTTGGGTTGAGGGTCGAGTGTTGAGGGTCGAGAGTCGAGGGCTTCCTGCTCCTTGCTCCCAGCTCCTTGTTCCTGATGCTCAAAAGTGAGCACGGAGCCACAGATAAGAGGTTGACCAAACTTGTTGCCGAAGTCGCTGGCACCATTGGAAGCCTTGATAAGAATCTGCTCTGGAGTCTGATAGAGCCATTCACGCACGGGCAGAATATCCTCCCAGTCACGTTCTTGCTCCTTGCTTCCTGCTCCTGGTTCCTCTTTCAACCTCGGATACGCTGTCATATACACGGCGGTTCCTGCGATAGGCCATGAGCCTGTGCCGCCACCCATACGGTCGCGTATCTCACCACCTGTTCCTGTGGCTGCACCGTTGAACGGCTCTACTGTCGTAGGGAAATTGTGCGTTTCGGCTTTCAACGAGATTACACTCTCTATGTCCTTAACCTTAAACCAGTCACTAGTAGACTGATCCTGTGGAGCAAACTGCTCCACAACAGGACCTTGTGCGAATGCCACGTTGTCTTTATATGCAGAAAGAATCTTTCCTGGATTCTCTGCGGTGGTCTTCTTAATCATCTGGAAGAGCGAGCTCTCTTTCTCTTCACCGTCGATGATGAACGTGCCACCGAAGATCTTGTGGCGGCAGTGCTCAGAGTTTATCTGTGCGAAACCAAACACCTCAGAGTCGGTAAGAGGACGACCGTTCTGCTGCTCAATCTTGTGTAGGTAATCAATCTCTTCTGGTGAGAGCGCCAGTCCTTCTTCCTCATTAAACTGCTCCAGATTGTCCACATGCTTGATAGGTGCAGGCTCTATATTGATCGTGAAGATATTCTGATCCAAGCCATTGTATATACGTTGTAGCATTGGATCGTGGCCGGCATCTTTATTGGTTATGGGGAAATATTCCTCAATACGTGAAATGCCACGAAGATTCATATTCTGAGTAATCTCCACGGCATTTGTACTCCACGGCGTCACCATCTCACGGCGTGGGCCGACAAAGCAACCCTCCAACTGCGGACTGTCCATGAGTGTTGCATCGCCATACAACCAACAAAGTTCCTTGATTTCGTCTTGTGACAACTGGTGATCTACTTCCGTAGCAATCACGTTCTCCTGTGGTGTCTTAAAAAAAAGAATCATACCTATATAAAGATTGAATTGTGCATCGCGTTTTTTTACTTCGCAAAGGTACTACTAAACACGGGAAATGCCAAATAAGTCCACTTATTTTTTCACGATATCGTGTACGCATCCTAAAAGTGCGCGGTTTTCGTTAAAAATGCATAAACAGATATAACATTTTGCCGTTTTCAACGTCAATATCATAACTTCGCGCCGTCAGCCATAGGCCGACACGCATATAAAGAACAACAAACAGAAAGGTAAAAGACCTATGAAACGATCAGGAATCATTGTGGCGCTGGTGGCAGGTTGCCTCGTAGCGTCAAGTTGTGCAAGTAAGAAAGCACTTCAGAACTGCCAAAACGAAAATAAAGAACTCACAGGTCAGTTCCAGTCAACCAAAGAACAGCTCGCAGCTTCACAAGCACGTGTGACAAGCCTTGAAGATCAGCTCGCACAGGCAAAGAAAGACTATGCAGCACTGCAGCGTTCACTTGACAAGAGCCTTGCCAACACCACACAGAACAATGTGAGCATAGAGAAACTTGTTGACCAGATCAATGAGTCAAACCAGTACATCCGTCATCTCGTAGAAGTGAAGACTAAGAGCGACTCTCTCAATATGGTGCTCACTAATAATCTCACACGCTCACTTTCTAAGGAAGAACTTAAGGAAGTTGACGTACAGGTGCTCAAGGGTGTTGTATATATCTCGTTGGCAGATAACATGCTTTATAAGAGCGGTTCTTATGAGATCAATGACCGTGCAGGCGAAACCCTCTCTAAGATTGCCAAAATCATTATGGACTACAAAGACTATGATGTACTCATCGAGGGAAATACTGATGATGTGCCAATCTCACGTGAGAATATTCGTAACAACTGGGACCTCTCATGTCTTCGTGCATCCAGTGTCGTACAGGCCCTGCAAACCCGCTATGGCGTAGATCCTAAGCGTCTCACAGCTGGTGGTCGTGGTGAATATAATCCAATCGCTTCCAACTCTACTGCAGTCGGCAAACAGCGCAATCGCCGTACACAGATTATTATCACTCCGAAGCTCGATGAGTTCATGGATCTTATTGGACAGGCACCTGAGGATTAGTGCCAGTTGAGAGTCGAGAGACATATATCGCGCAGTTTATTCGCATTATAAATAAAGAAAGAGCGGCATCGTTGAAGTTGCCGCTCTTTCTTTAGGTCGGGATGAGGCGACTCGAACGCCCGACCCCTACGTCCCGAACGTAGTGCGCTACCAACTGCGCTACATCCCGATTTATGGTGCAATTGTGGTGCAAACTGAGAGCAGAAAGTCTTCTTTTTGCCGAGGTGCAACCCACAATCGCGGGCGGTTTCGCAAGAAACCGGCTGCAAAGGTAGTGCTTATTAGTGGAACTGCAAAATAAAACAGGATTTTTATTTTTCGGGACTATTTATTATTTTCATGCCGAGTTTGAAATTGGCATCGTGTGTCCATTTCTGCAAGGATAGTTGTTTTCCCGACATGTTCACAATGAGTTCTGTATCTGTCTGTTTCTCAATGGTAAAAGTCTTGAAAAGTGGCAGTAGTGACTCAAATACTTCTTTTTTGAATGCTTCTTCAGCGCTACCTTCTATTTTCTCAATCTCGTCTTTTAGCTCTGCTTCGTAGGGGCTGAATTTCGAATTGAGAAGCAGTTTCTTTTCAAATACAGCGCTTTCCTCATTGATATCCGTTGTTACGAGGTTGCCCTCCTGAGTATAACTGCCACGCAATACGGAGTGTAGATGCATGCTACCTATATTCTGCACATTGATTAAGAAGTCAACGATAAAGCTGCAAGAGGTATAGGTTTTATAGTCCCTTAGCATTATGATCAAGTGGTCCCATCCTTCATCTGTTTCTTCAAGCATGGTACCCCAGAACCCGTCAAATCCTATGTTGGTGGTGAGTGCGTTCTGAGTGTCTTCTACGTCTTCTGTTGTTTGAGCTCCGATGGTACTTACTGCGAGCAGCAATAGAAGAATGGTAAATAATTTTTTCATAGTCCTTGAACGGTTATCGGTTTCGTTAGTATATAATACCTGATAGAATATTACAAAAGTTCTGGTAGTTGGAAGAGTTTTACGGCATTGCTACCCTTGATAAGGATATAGTAACCTTGTGGCAGCTCTTCTGCTATGGCAGCTTTCACTTCATCTACGTTGTGGAACTTACGGAAATGGCATTTTATATCAGTGTATTCGTCACCCACAAGCCACACTTTGTCCAAACCACAACGCTTCAGCATGTTCACTACCTTGCCGTGTTCCTCACGGCTGACATCGCCCAGTTCGCCCATCTGCCCGATAATCGCCATCTTAGGCGCAACCTGCATGTCACGGAAATTATTTAGGGCAGCCTCCATACTCGTGGGGTTGGCGTTATAGGCATCTACGATAAGGTGGTTCTTACCTGTCTCCTCAAGCTGTGAGCGGTTGTTGGAGGGTACATAGCTCTCCAATGCGTGACAGATCTGTTCGGGGGCAACTGCAAACTGAAGGCCTACAGTGATGGCAGCAAGCATGTTGTCGATATTGTATGAGCCGATAAGGTGGGTCTGTACGTCGTACCATTTAACCTCTGCTCCACGCTCGTCGAGGTCAGTCTGTGACTCACGCCAGCGGAAACGGAGGAATGGTGCACATCCTATAACCTCTCCGCATACACAGTCTTGAGCGTTCTCTACGTGTGTGCTGTATGGCGATACCCATGCATTGTCCGGCAGTATATTAATAAGGTGTTCGTTGTCTGCATTGATGAAGATGACACTCTCTTCGCGGCGTGCCAGAAAATCGTATAGCTCACCCTTTGTTTTTACCACACCTTTGAATGAACCGAAGCCTTGTAGGTGGGCACGACCAACGTTAGTGATTAGTCCGCAGGTTGGCTCAGCCGTCTCAGCCAGGGTCTTGATGTCACCAGGATGACTGGCGCCCATCTCAATAACGGCAATCTCGTGCTCGCCATTGAGACGGAAAAGTGTCTTAGGTACACCTACGTCATTATTGAAATTGCCTTGTGTGGCAAGGATGGCGTATTTCTCCGATAGTACGGCAGCAATGAGTTCTTTTGTTGTGGTCTTACCGTTAGTACCAGTGATACCAATTACAGGGATGTCAAATTGGCGGCGATGCTCACGTGCAAGATCCTTGAAGGTCTGGAGGCAGTAGTTGACTAAGATTAGTCGAGAGTCGAGGGCCGAGAGTTGAGGGTCGTCTACTATTGCGTAGGCGCAGCCCTTTTCCAGAGCCTGCAGTGCAAATTTGTTACCATCGAATGATGCCCCTTTGAGGGCAAGGAAGATGCTGCCCTCAGGACAATTGCGGCTATCGGTAGTGATGCAAGGGTGTTGCTCGTAGAGCTTGTATAGTTCTTTTATAGTCATATGATGATAAGTTACGGTTTATAGTTGAGTATCGAGCATATTTGTTATCGAGGAGTCAAAGGTAATAAAAAAAAATGAAAGCGTTCTTGTTTTCCAATAATTATAACTATTTTTGCACGTATGAACGTTTTAATGCAGCCGAGAGCAGAGGCCAAGCGTGCTTAGTTTATGCCGAGGCAAGTAAAAGGTCAAATGAAATTCAACAGTCTAATACAAGTTGGCGGACGACTTCTGGATTTGTCAATACCGCAGGTGATGGGCATCTTGAACGCTACTCCTGACTCGTTTTTTGCAGTATCGAGAGCACAAACGGAGGAGGCGGTATGCAAGAGGGTAGAGCAGATACTCTCAGAGGGAGGCACTATGGTTGACATAGGAGCTTGTTCAACACGTCCTGGCGGTGCCCTTGCTACAGAAGCAGAAGAACGGGAGCGCCTGCAGATGGCTCTTGGAGTTGTGCGTAAGGAATTTCCTGACGTTGTTATCTCTGTTGATACTTTCCGTCCTAATGTGGCAAAGATGGCTGTTGAGGAGTTTGGCGTTGAGATTATCAATGACATCTCTGGTGGTGATGACTATGCCGATGTTATCAACAGTGACGATATGTCATCGATGTTCAGTATGGTTTCTCGCCTGCGCGTTCCTTATATTTTAATGTCAAGTATGAACAACATACATGATATGATTATGGAATTTGCACGTAAAGTACAGGTGCTACGTTCCCTCGGACAGAAGGACATCATCATTGACCCGGGTTTCGGCTTCGGTAAGACACTTGATGAGAATTACCATATACTGAATGAACTAAACAAACTGCAAATATTAGGATTGCCCATCTTGGTGGGCGTCAGCAGGAAACGAATGATTCACCAGTTACTCAATATTACCCCTGACGAAGCACTCAATGGCACTACTGTTGCCAATACATTAGCACTCAGCAAAGGAGCCTCTATACTCCGCGTCCATGATGTGAAGGAAGCTGTGGAAGCCGTGAGGATAATTCATAATTTATAATTCATAATTCATATAAGAACAACTCCTTAACCCTATAACCCTTAATCATGTTTCTCGAATTTGGAATAAAGGATATCGTTGACATAGTACTTGTAGCACTAATGCTCTACTATGTTTATCGACTCATGAAGGAGTCGCGCTCACTTAATGTGTTTACAGGCATTATGGTGTTTGTACTCATTTGGCTATTCGTCAGTCAGGTATTGGAGATGCGTCTGATGGGAAGTATCTTGGATAAGTTGGTGAGTGTGGGAGTCATCGGACTGATAGTCCTCTTTCAGGAAGAAATCAGAAAGTTCCTGTATAATCTGGGCGGTCACCAGCGAGTGCAGAAGACCTTACGATTCTTCCGAGGCAAGGAGACAAAGCGTGTGGATAAGACTACCATAATGCCTATCGTGATGGCATGTATGAGTATGAGCCGCAATAGAGTGGGTGCACTCATCGTGATAGAACGTGCCACTCCTCTTGATGATATTATAGAGACAGGTGAGCGGATAGATGCTCAGATTAACCAGCGACTGATAGAGAATATCTTCTTTAAGAATTCTCCGTTGCATGACGGAGCTGTCATTATCTCAAAGAAACGCATTACGGCAGTCTGTTGCATACTTCCTGTGAGTCATAACCACGATATTCCGAGGTCTTTGGGATTACGTCATCGTGCTGCACTTGGCATAACGCAGGGTAGTGATGCTATTTCTGTTGTGGTGTCGGAGGAAACAGGGCATATCTCTGTAGCAATGAATGGTGAATTCCAGCTACGCCTCTCGGCAGAACAGCTCGAAAGTATTCTCACGAAGGAAATGCCGAAGTAGGTTTTTTGTAAGAATATAATCTTGTACAATCTAACTACAGAGAAAGCTCTTAAATATAGTTAAAATATAAGCTGCATCTCAAAGATGCAGCTTTTTTATTGATGTTTCGCACGATATTGTGCCGGTGTCATGCCATATTTCTCATTGAAAAGCCTGTAGAAAGTCTGTGATACAGGAATGCCGCAATCATGGGCAATGCTCTCAATGGTGTGCTTGTGGTTCTCACGAAGCAATTTTGCTGCACGCTCTAATCTCAGCTCATTGATATAACCAGGGAAACCTTTTCCTGTAAACTGGCGAAATATCGAAGCAAACTTATTCTTTGGCAGATGAACATACTTGTCCAAGAGGCTTCTGGACATATCTGCGCGTAGATATAACTCATGGCCTATGATAGCCTTTTCTGCTCTTCTAAACAAGTACTCATCGTTATGTTTCATGTGCTTAAATGTTGAATATAAGTTTAGTATAGTTTTGCACAAGCGCAAAGGTAAGTAATAAAGATAATATAAATCCTCTTTTTTTTTATGTATATATCATACTTATTCACTATTGTTATCTTAGTTGTTCTTGCATGTGGGTATTTTTGTTTGCATTTTTTATTTTTATAGAGAAAGAAAAAAAATTCTGGCATTATACAATAGCTATATAAAATTAATTTGCTAATTTTGCAATCTCGAATAATTACTTAATACATAATTAAATAAACTATGGATCTACTTCAACAAATTTGTGAACGTGCGAAAAGCAACAAACAACGTATTGTACTCCCAGAAGCAACAGAGGAGCGCACACTGAAAGCTGCCGATAAGGTGTTGGCAGACGGATTGGCAGACATTATCCTCATTGGTAATCCTGATGAGATTAAGAAACTGGCTACAGAATGGGGATTGACAAGCATTGACAAAGCTACAATTATCGATCCGGAGAACAATCCGAAGAGTGAAGAATATGCTGCACTGCTGGCAGAGCTGCGTAAGAAGAAGGGTATGACTATCGAGCAGGCGCGCGAGTTGGTGAAGAACCCACTATATCTGGGCTGTATGATTATCAAGACAGAAGGAGCTGACGGACAAATCAGTGGCGCTCTCTCAACAACTGGTGACACTCTGCGTCCAGCACTCCAGATTATCAAGTGTGCTCCAGGCATCACATGCGTGAGTGGTGGTATGCTCCTGATTTCAAAGCAGCAGCAGTATGGTGAGAACGGCGTACTTGTAGTAGGTGACGTAGCTGTTACTCCTATGCCAGATGCAGCTCAGCTGTCTCAGATTGCCGTTTGTACCGCTCAGACAGCTAAGAGTGTAGCAGGATTTGCAGATCCACGTGTGGCAATGCTTAGCTTCTCAACAAAGGGTAGTGCAAGTCATGAAGTGGTGGATAAGGTTATTGAGGCTACGAAGCTGGCTAAGGAACTCGCACCGGAGTTGAAGATTGATGGTGAACTACAGGCTGACGCAGCCCTCGTACCATCAGTAGGTGAGAAGAAAGCGCCAGGTAGCGCTATTGCCGGTCATGCAAACGTATTGGTGTTCCCAAACCTCGAAGTAGGAAATATCGGCTACAAACTCGTACAGCGTCTCGGTGATGCAGTAGCTATCGGTCCTATCCTTCAGGGTATTGCTCGTCCGGTCAACGACCTGAGTCGCGGCTGCTCGATTGATGATATCTATTACATGGTAGCTATCACAGCATGCCAGGCTATGGATGCCAAGAAATAATGAGGAGACCCTTCCCCTGCCCCTCCCTGTATGGAGGGGAGTATAATAGTTAACATTCATCATAACAAAAATAGAAATTGCCCCTATAACTCCCACGCAAAGGTAACTACGCCTTCCCATACAGGGGGAGGACGGGAGGGGGTCTTTTAATAATATGAAAATATTAGTATTGAACTGTGGAAGTTCATCAATTAAATATAAGCTGTACAATATGGACGATGAGTCTGTATTGGCACAGGGTGGTGTAGAGCGTATCGGCCTTGATGAGGCTTTCTTGAAACTGACGCTGCCTAATGGCGAGAAGAAGGTGCTGATGCACGATATGCCTGACCATAAGGAAGGTGTAAACTTCGTATTCCAGACATTGCTGAACCCTGAGTATGGTGCCATCAAGAGTCTCGATGAGATTGACGCTGTTGGTCATCGCATTGTGCAGGGTGGAGACCTTTTTGAGAAGAGTTGCATTGTTGACAAGAGTGTTGAGGATGGTATAGAAAGCCTCTGTGATCTTGCTCCCGTTCATAATGCTGGTCATCTCAAAGGTCTGCGTGCCGTTGACCATCTCATGCCCGAGGTTCCTCAGGTAACGGTCTTCGATAATGCGTTCCACTCAACGATGCCTGACTACGCTTATCTTTATGCTGTTCCTTATGAATTGTATGAGAAGTATCACGTACGTCGCTATGGCTTCCACGGAACGAGCCATCGCTATGTCTCTCATCGTATTGCAGAGATTCTTGGTAAGGACATTAAGGATTTGAAGATTGTCACCTGCCATATTGGTAATGGTGCATCTGTTGCTGCTATCAAGGATGGTAAGGTGATGGATACCTCTATGGGTCTGACTCCATTGGCTGGTGTTATGATGGGCAGTCGCTCTGGCGACATTGATGCATCGGCTGTGACATATATCATGGATAAGCTGGGCTTGAAGCCACAGGAGATGGCTGACTTCCTCAACAAGAAGAGTGGTGTACTTGGTATCACGGGTATCTCAAGCGATATGCGTGATGTAGAGGAAGCCGCTAACGCAGGTAATGAGCGTGCTCAGTTGGCACTCAAGATGTATGCTTATCGTATTAAGAAGTATATCGGCGGTTACGCTGCTGCTATGGGTGGTGTCGACGCTGTTGTGTGGACAGCAGGAGTTGGTGAGAACCAGATAAGCATGCGCGAGGCTGCTTGTGAAGGTCTTGAATTCCTCGGAATAAAGATTGACAAGGAGAAGAACAATACTCGTGGCAAGGAGGCTGAAATCTCTACCGACGATAGCCGTGTGAAGGTATGGGTTGTTCCTACCGATGAGGAGATTGTCATCGCTCGCGACACGATGAATCTTGTGCTTGAACAAAAAAAATAATCCGATAGTGAGATAGGGGAGTGGGCAAGAGAGTTCACTCCCCGTTTGTTTTGATGTCATGGGAAAGAAAATAGTAACCTTTGGTGAGATAATGCTTCGTCTCTCCCGAGAGAGTAAACTGCGTTTGTGTCAAGGGAAGGTGTTCGATGGTAACTTTGGAGGTAGTGAAGCAAATGTGGCAGTATCTCTGGCGATGCTCGGCAACGATGTGGAGTTTGTTACCCGTGTGCCGGCAAATGCGGTAGGACGGACGTGTTGCATGCATCTGCGTGGTTATGGACTATCGCTCAGAAATGTTTGCTTTGGTGGTGACCGACTCGGAACATATTATTTTGAGGAGGCTGCAGCAATGCGTAACTCAAGTGTGGTATACGACCGTCAGGATTCTTCGTTCTACACTATTGCACCAGGAATGATTCCCTGGCGTGAGGTCTTCAAAGATGCTGCTGTGTTCCACTGTTCTGGTATCACCTGTGCTGTGTCAAAGAGTGCTGCCGAGGCCACTACGGAGGCTGTGCACATTGCTGAAGAGATGGGGTTGACTATTGTCTGCGATGTCAACTATCGTAAGAACCTGTGGAACTATGGTGCTCAAGCAGAGGAGGTGCTACGAGACCTTGCGTCACATGCTGATATTATTTTCGGTGACCAGGGAGAGTATGAGGTTATCAGTGGAATGAAGCGTGTGCCGTTCAAGGCTCTCACGTCTGACTACCATACTGACAATGCAGCCTTCCGTGATTATATGGCGAAGGTACAGGAGCAGTTGCCAAAGTGTAAGAAGCTGGTGATGGCATGTAGAAATCAGATTACATCGAGTCATCATACTCTGACAGGATTTCTTTATAGCAATGATACTCTTACTGCCACGCGTATAGATGATATCAATCCTGTCGTAGACCCGATGGGCGTAGGTGATGCCTTTATTGCCGCTTACCTTCATGCGTGGACTTCATGGGGTAATGATGATCAGCGTTGTTTGGACTTCGCACTTGCTGCATCGACGCTGAAGAACTCTGTTGTGGGTGACTTTAACCTTGTTACCGAGGCGGAAATACAGAGTGTTGTTGAAGGCACGAACAGTAACGATGATTTCAAGGAATTACAGTAATGTCTAAGTAGAAAGGATATCCACGATATGACAGTAAACAAAAAAGCCCCACATGGGGCTTTCGTTTTTTTTATGGATTGCTCTCTCCCTCAATGTAGTTTTCCATGAACAGGTGTTCTCCGTCAAAGACGGCATAAGTGAACTGTGTAATCCAGTCTCCAAGAATAAGCATGCGTGTCTTTTGCGAGAGCATCAGGTCAAGCTCTATGTGACGATGACCGTAGATAAAGAAGTCAATGTCGGGATGGCTCTGCATATATTCCTTCGTATATAATACAAGGTGTTCATTGTCTTCTCCCATATATGGCGGCTCCATGCCATCTTTACGCTTCTTCCTACTTTGTTTTGCCCACGTCAGTCCAAACCACATACTCCATCTGGGATGGATGGTATTAAACATCCATTGGCAGGTGCGATTATGGAAGATGTAACGTATCAGCTTGAAATTCTTGCTTGGATCTCCAAGACCATCGCCGTGAGCAAGGAAGAATACTTTGTCGTAGAGTTCAATGGTCGTAGGCTCACGGTGGATTATCATTCCGCATTCGCTCTCAAAATAATGGTAGGCCCATATATCGTGGTTGCCAGTGAAGAAATGAACTTCTACACCGTTGTCTGTCAACTCTGAAATCTTACCAAGTAGGCGCGTGTACCCTTTTGGCACAACATATCGCCACTCGTACCAGAAGTCAAATATGTCTCCAAGAAGATATACTGCAGAGGCTTTATCTTTTATGTCATCAAGAAACCTCACCAGTCTGCGTTCTTGCATCCGGCGGTGACTTATCGCCCATGAACCTAAATGGGCATCAGAAAGAAAATATATGTTCTTCATATTTGGTCGTTTGGGGAATTAGTCGTTTGGTCGTTTGGGGAATTAGTCGTTTGGTCGTTTGGGGAATTAGTCCATTCCTAGTTCAATACGTGCTTCCTCCGACATCATACTCTGGTCCCATGCAGGCTCAAAGACGAGGTTGATATTGGAGCCCTTTATCTTGTCCAGACTTTCTATCTTCGTCCTTACATCATCAAGGATGAAGTCGGCAGCCGGACAGGATGGTGCGGTGAATGTCATATCCACATCAACGGTATAGTCATCTTTAACGTCTATCTTATATATCATTCCTAAATCATATATATTGACAGGAATCTCTGGGTCGTAGACGGTTTTTATCACATCTACTATTCGTTCTTCTATCTGTGTTTTTTCTTCTTGGGTCATATTTGTGGTATTTTATATTTTTCCTGACTCGCGGTAGGAGTAGTATAATCCGTCTGTAACAATTACATGGTCAAGAAATGTTATGCGCATCGTGTCGCATGCGTTGTTTATGAAACGTGTCAGACGGTCATCCTCAATGCTTGGTCTGATATTTCCCGACGGGTGGTTGTGACATATTGCCAGTACTGTTGCATTGTTGAGGATTGCCTCTTTCATTATAATACGTACGTCAATGGCTGTCTCGGTGATACCACCGCGTGATATGCGCTCTTTTTTTATCAGTTTGTAATTCTGGTTCATTAGCAGTACCCACGATTCCTCAACATCAAGGTCTTGCATGTGTGGATGCATGAGGTCATAGATGGCTGTGGCGCAATTGATTTTCTTGCGCTCTTCTGCTTTTTCCAGTGAGCGACGCTTGCCCAGTTCGCATGCTGCGAGGATTGTTATAGCCTTTGCCTCTCCGATGCCGTTATAGTGACATAGTTCGTGTATTGACATCTTCCCAAGAGTGTTCAGGTTGCCATTACAGTCATTCAGCATGCGTTTCATAAGCTCAACAGCCGTTTCGTCTCTGGTGCCGGAGCCAATGAGTATTGCTAACAGCTCAGCATTACTCAATGTGTCAGCTCCCATCCTCATCAATTTCTCGCGTGGACGGTCTTCCTCTGCCCATTGATTAATATTCAGCTTCATCGTAGAACTCTTTCATTTGTAGAAATTCTTTTCAAAGGCAGTGAACTCATCTTGATGAAGGATAATACGTTTCCACCATGCTTTGATGAATCCGAAACCGTATCCTATCAGTTGCGTGAAGGCAGCAGGAATAGAGAGGAGCCCTACGTATAGGCTCTTGTTGCGTATAGACGAGTCAACACATATGAGTAGGCTATAGAGGACAAGTGGTGCAAGAGCGGCACATGTGAGCCAATAGGCTCCTGTCAGGACACCAATGAGAATTAGGAGCAATAGCGAGAATGTTCCTACGGTAAATACCATCGGGAGCATATGTACAAGTTTCATTGTTCCAGGATGCCGTTTCTCAAGATTGATGCGAGCGATACCTGAGTTATAGACCTGCCGCCAGAACTTGCGGAAGTCTGTGCGACGTTTATGCCACACCCAGGCATTAGGGATAAGACAGGTCTTATATCCTGCTTCAACTATACGATAGGAAAAGTCGATGTCTTCACCAAAGCGCATCTTAGAGAAGCCACCCAACTGCATGTATACATCTTTGCGGATACCCATATTGAACGATCGGGGATAGAACTTGTCAAGTTTCGCTTTACCTCCCCTAATTCCGCCAGTAGTAAAGAATGATGTCATGGAGTAGGAGATGGCCTTCTGTACAGGCGTGAATGAAGGATGTGATGCATCGGGACCACCGAAGGCTCCGCCACCCAATTCTTCACTCTTCACTCTTAACTCTTCATTTACATGAAAGAGATATCCTTCCGGCAGTACTACGTCAGAATCAAGAATGATGAGCCATTCTCCTTGCGCACGCTCCGCTCCGTAGTTGCGACTCTGTCCTGGGCCGCTATTGGATTTGTCATAATAATGCAAGTCAAGGATATTTGCGTACTTGTCGCAAACATCCTTGCACTTTATTTGTGAACCGTCTTCTACAATAATTACTTCAAAGTCATTCGACGATTGTGTCGTAAGACTTTGTAGCAACTCGTCAATCTCGTCTGGACGGTTGTAGACAGGAACAATAATCGAATATTTCATTCTAACTGAAAATCTCCCCTCCTTTGAGGAAGGGCAGAGGGGCTACTCCTTCACACGCTGCAGATAGCTTCCGTCACGAGTGTCCACCTGTACGAGTTCACCTTCGTTGATGAACAATGGGACGCGAATCTCTACTCCAGTTTCAAGTGTTGCTGGCTTGGTAGCGTTCGTGGCAGTATCACCTTTTATGCCTGGCTCACTGTGAGTAATGCGCAGAACGGTCTTAACAGGCATTTCTGCATAGAGGATAGTGTTGGTGTCAGCATCGCTTACAACCTCTACAATATCGCTCTCTTTCATGTAGTCAACACCAGTGATGAGGTCTTTGGCAATAGGAATCTGGTCGAAAGTCTCCTGGTTCATGAAGATGAAATCCTCACCCTCCTGATAGAGATACTGGTAAGGACGGCGCTCAACGCGTACATCTTCGAGTGACTCACCAATATTGAAACGCTTTTCAAGTACGCGACCACTTACAACATCCTTCAGTGTTGTACGCATGATAGTGTTACCCTTACCTGGCTTCACATGAAGGAAGTCAATACAGAAATACAACTTGCCATCCATACGGATGCAAGTACCTTTTTTAATGTCTTGTGATTTAATCATAATAAGCAAATATCTAATTTTGTGGGTGCAAAAGTAGTGGAAATCGTAGACAATACAAAGGAAAATGTCATTTTTCTTTGTGTTATTGAAGCACAGCTTGGTTTAGATATGAAGTCTGAAGGTAATGAAATCCAATTATACAAGAAGAAAAACAAGAGTTTTCTTGGTTGTTTCAAAAAGTTTATGTACTTTTGCACCCCGAATTGACTCTAATCGGTGAATAATAACAATAAAAATAATATAAAGCAATGAAAAGAACATTTCAGCCCCACAACCGCCGTCGCGTGAATAAGCACGGTTTCCGTGAGAGAATGGCAACGAAGAACGGTCGCCGCGTATTGGCAGCCCGTCGTGCTAAGGGTCGCAAGAAGCTGACAGTATCAAGTGAGCGTCACGGAAAGTAAATGAGAATTTGCTCTGAGAGTAATTTCTCAGGAAAAATAGAAAGAAGTAGAGTGTATTCTTTGCTTCTTTCTTTTTTTTTTGTACCTTTGGCGCCGTAAGTAGGCTACTATGGTGGGTGGCACAACGTCTATAAAACAATAGTTCATGTTTAAGAAGATTCTTACAAAGTTGGCAAGTGCCTATGTTTGGGGCAATATAATCGCGGTAATAATTGTGGTTACCTTTCTCTGTGTTGGTGTGAGGTATGGAATGCAACTCTACACACGTCATGGAGAATCAATTGTGATTCCTAATATTGTTAATATGCAGTTAGACGATGCGGAGGACAAACTCAGTGAGATGGGTTTGCAAATCGTTGTAACAGATACGGGATATATCAAGACGCTGCCTCCAGATTGTATCCTTGACCAGTCGCCTATAAGTGGTAAACGCGTGAAAGGCGGCAGAATTATTTATGTGACAATCAATTCTGCCGGTTCGCCAACACTTATAGTGCCTGATATCGTTGATAATGGCTCATACCGAGAGGCGAGTGCTAAGTTGGCTTCTATGGGATTCAAGTTAGGTGAGCCGGAGTGGATACCTGGCGAGAAAGACTGGATATATGGTTTGAAGATTGGTGGCAAACAGGTAAAGGCCGGCGACAGAATCTCTACAGAAGCAAAACTGGTAATGGTTGTTGGCGATGGTACACGTAGCCTTGCTGACTCATTGATGTTCAATAACCCTGCCATCGAGTATGAAAACGCACCAGTTGATGTACCGGAATATCAATATGAGATAGTTGAAGTGCCAATCGATGAAGATGGGGAAGAGATATTCCCACAGTCTATAGCACCTTCAACATCGTCACCAACAGAGTAGTCTCCGTAGAAAAAAGAACTCAGCGATGGCAGAAGAACAACTGAAAGCTGAAGGATTGGAAGAGCTTGAAGACGATCAACAGCTCTATGAGCATTTCCGGATTGTCGCTGACAAGGGACAGGAAGCAATACGCGTTGATAAGTTCCTTTTTGATCATTTGCAGCATTCTTCGCGCAACAGAATACAGAAGGCTGCTGATGCTGGCTTTGTACATGTCAATGACCGTGCGGTTAAGAGTAACTACAAAGTGCGCCCGGATGATGTGGTAACACTCATGCTTGATACACCGCGCCATGATACAACCATTCAGCCGGAAGAAATTCCCCTCGACATTGTGTATGAAGACGACCAACTAATGGTCATCAATAAAACTGCCGGAATGGTAGTCCACCCTGGTGTGGGCAATTTTCATGGTACGCTGGTAAATGCTATCGCTTGGCATCTGCGTGATAATGCTGGCTATGATCCTAATGATCCGGATGTAGGATTGGTACACCGTATAGACAAGGATACAAGTGGCTTATTGGTTGTGGCAAAGACTCCGCAGGCAAAGTCGGATCTCGGTCTGCAGTTCTATAATAAGACAACCCACAGAAGCTATAATGCTCTTGTATGGGCGAACTTCTTGGATGATGAGGGACGGATAGAGGGAAATATTGCACGTGATCCGAAAGACCGCCTGCGTATGACGGTTATGCCTCCGGATTCTGATATTGGTAAGCCGGCGGTCACGCACTATCGCGTTTTGGAACGGTTCGGATATACTACCTTCGTAGAGTGTGTGCTCGAAACAGGACGCACACATCAGATAAGGGCTCACATGCGTAGCATCGGGCATCCTCTATTTTGTGATGAACGCTATGGTGGTACGGAAATCCTTCGTGGTGAGCGCAGTAGCACATATAAGGCATTTGTGCAAAACTGCTTCCGTCTCTGTCCACGTCAGGCTCTTCATGCTCGTACTCTTGGCTTTGTCCACCCTGTAACACGTCAGCAGATGGATTTCTCGTCAGCCCTTCCTGCCGATATGGAAGCATTACTGCAGAAGTGGCGCTCGTTTATCAAGGGGACTACCAAGGACACGTTCTCATAATAATACCCTCATTAATTATTTATAAAGCAATTTAATCCTATTATAAAAGAAATGAAAGAACTGAAAAGAAAGATAGCTATTGTTTGTGGTGGTGATTCATCAGAGCACGACGTTTCACTGCGCTCAGCACAAGGATTGTATTCTTTTTTCGATAAGGAGCGCTATGATGTTTATGTTGTGGATATCAACAAACGTGACTGGCATGTAAATCTTCCAGATGGAAATACGGTTCCTGTTGACAGAAATGATTTCTCGTTCATCCTCAATGACGAAATTGTAATGTTTGACTATGCATATATCACTATTCACGGAACACCTGGTGAGAATGGACTCATACAAGGTTATTTTGAACTGATAGGAATGCCATATTCCACCAGTGGAGTACTTGTTGAAGCCTTGACATTCGATAAATACGTACTTAATAACTATATGCGTGGCTTTGGAATTAATGTTGCACCAAGTATTCTTGTACGTAGAGGTGAAGAAGACCAGCTTGACGAAGAAATTATAATGAAGGAGATTGGTATGCCTTGCTTTGTGAAACCGGCAGCAGACGGCTCCAGCTTCGGTGTGACGAAGGTGAAGAATATCGATCAGTTGGCACCGGCATTGCGTACGGCTTTTATGGAGAGTAGTGAAGCTATGATTGAAGGCTTTATGGACGGAACGGAGATATCCCAAGGAGTGTATAAAACACGTGAAAAGAGTGTGGTGTTACCAGCAACGGAGGTCGTTACCGACAATGAATTTTTTGACTATGATGCCAAATACAATGGTCAGGTAGAGGAGATTACTCCTGCTCGTCTGTCACCTGAGACGGCAGCCCGTGTCGCGGAGGAGTCAAGTCGCATATACGATATTCTCCATGCTAATGGAATTATCCGTATCGACTATATCATCACAAAGGATACAGATGGTCAGGATAAGGTTATGATGCTCGAGATCAATACCACACCTGGTATGACAGTGACAAGTTTCATTCCTCAGCAGGTACGTGCAGCAGGCCTTGATATCAAGGATGTACTAACAGAAATAGTAGAGAACCAATTTTGATTTTACAACATAAATAATTTCTTATGTTCAATCGCTATTCAACAGTATTTGTCGTCATCGTTGCGCTGAGTTTACTACTTGGGCTTACATGTTGCACCAACGATTCATATAAGACGGGTGACAGCGACCTGTCCTATCTCCATGCCGACTTCGTTGTGGCTCGTACGGCTACGGCACAGCAGGTTGTTGAGGCTGTTAATGACGATGGAGAACTGCTGAGCTTCGATGAGCCCTATGAGTGCAAGTGGGCTACGGAGGCTAATAATACCTATCGAGCACTATTATACTATACGTTCAACAAACTCGAAGATAAAGCTCCGCATGCGGTGTCGCTCATCAATGTGCCTGTACTGACGCCTAAACCGTTGGCCGAAGGGGAGCCTGTGGGCAATGACCCTGTGGGCTTCGAGAGTATGTGGCTTAGCAAGGCGCAACCTTATCTCAATCTCAGCATACTGCTGAAGACCGGCACTGCCGACGGACTTGATTCCAAACAGATTGTTGGTATTGTAAAAAACCATGTAGAAGATAATACTGACGGTACCCAAACGCATCATATGTCGTTCTACCATCGTCAGAATGGTGTGCCGGAGTATTATACCACACGCCTCTATGTCAGTATTCCTACTGCTGATTATCATTCTGGCGACACTGTTGTGCTGACCATCTATACCTATATTGGTGTTGTGGAGCGTCGTATAGTATTATAGAATTATGTTAGGGAACGCAATAGATTGACGGCATCGCCAACAGTTTCGATGTCGCTGATTGTCAGTGAACGCTTTCCTTTTATCTCTTTAAGCGCGCAGCGTTGCGGATGTGTTATTGCGAAGTTTATTATTCTATCGAAGGTAGCACTCCGATAGAAAGGACTCTCTGTATTGCTAACGAATTGCATCTGCATACGTCCTATCTTAAGGATAATCTTCTCGCATCCCAGAAGCTTTCCCAATCGTCGCAAAACTACTACCTGCATGAGCTCCTCGCCTTCGTGAGGCACTGCACCGAAGCGGTCTAAAAGACGTTGGCGATAAGCCTCAAGCTCGTTGTCATCCTCGATATTGTCCAGCTCGCGATACAGTAGCATACGCTCACTGCTTCCTGGAACATAGGAGTCTGGAAAATACATTGCGAGATCGGACTCCAGTGTACAGTCGGCAACGAAGGACCCCGCTTGCAGACTTTCCCCCTGCCCCTCTCTGTGAGTGAGGGGGGTAAATAGTTCTTCAGACTGCACTTTCCTAACGCTCCTTTCAGGGGTATGTCTTCCCTCCATTGGAGAGGGGTTGGGTACTTGGTTAGTGGGCTTTTCATTGGCTAACTCTACCATCGCTTCCTTGAGTATCTTCATGTAGGTTTCATATCCCAAGTCCTCCATAAATCCACTTTGTTCTGCTCCTAACAGATTACCTGCGCCACGAATATCTAAATCTTGTATGGCGAGGGCAAAACCGCTACCGAGTTCAGAGAAGCTTGTCAATGCTTCCAGCCTGCGTCGTGCCTCAGTATTAATTACGGATAGAGGTGGTGCCAACAGGTAGCAGAATGCCTTACGGTTGCTGCGTCCCACACGTCCGCGCATTTGGTGAAGGTCGCTGAGTCCGAAACGATGTGCGTCATTTATTATTATAGTGTTGGCATTTGGAATGTCGATACCGTTCTCTACGATTGTTGTAGAGAGTAACACATCATAGTCGTGATTGATGAAGCCCATAATGATATTCTCCAGTTCTTCCGGCTTCATCTGCCCGTGACCAATTGCCACACGGCAGTCGGGCACATAGCGGTGTATCAATTCTGCAATGTGGTCAAGACCTTTTATTCTGTCGCTGACGAAGAACACCTGTCCGTTGCGGCTCATCTCAAAATTGATGGCATCGGCAATCACTTCTCCACCAAATGATGCCAGTTCTGTCTGTATTGGATAGCGGTTTGGTGGTGCTGTGCGAATAATGCTCATATCGCGTGCTCCCATGAGCGAGAACTGTAGAGTGCGTGGTATTGGTGTTGCCGACATTGTCAGAGTATCCACATTGGCCTTTACCTGACGCAGTTTTTCTTTCGTGGCAACGCCGAATTTCTGTTCCTCATCAATAATGAGGAGCCCTAAGTCTTTCCACTTTACATTTTTCCCTATAAGCTTATGAGTGCCGATAATAATGTCTATACGTCCTGCCTCCAGGTCGTCGAGGACCTGTCGCGTTTGTTTTGTTGAACGGGCTCTGGAGAGATAATCTACACGCACAGGCAAATGACGCAATCTGTCGCGGAAAGTATGATAGTGTTGCAGTGCCAGAACTGTTGTAGGTACTAGTACAGCCACTTGCTTGGAGTCACAGGCAGCTTTGAAAGCAGCACGTACAGCCACCTCAGTCTTGCCGAATCCCACATCGCCGCATATCAGACGGTCCATCGGCTGTGAGCTTTCCATATCTGCTTTAACATCATTTGTTGCTTTCTGCTGGTCTGGAGTGTCCTCATAGAGGAACGAAGCCTCCAGCTCTTGTTGCATGAATGTGTCGGGAGAGAATGCGAATCCGCGTTCTTTTTGCCGTTTGGCATATAGGCGTATTAGGTCTCGTGCAATGTCTTTGATGCGTTTCTTTGTGCGCTCTTTCATGCGTTCCCACGCACCTGTTCCAAGAGTTGACAGTCGCGGCTCACTTTCACCGTCATTGCTGCGATATTTCGATATTTTATATAGCGAATGAATGCTCACGTCAACTATGTCACCACGCTGATATACCAGTCGTATCATCTCCTGATAGGAAGCTTCATCGCCTCCCTGTGCTCGACCCTCGACTCTCGACCCTCGACTTTGAATAGGTACTCGAACCAAGCCTGCAAACTTTCCTATACCGAAGTCCACATGAACAATGAAGTCACCAGGCTCCATCTCCTGCAGTTCCTTCAGCGTTAGGGCCATCTTCCCTTGTCGCGCTTTATCTGACTTGAGGTTGTACTTATGAAAGCGGTCGAATATCTGATGGTCGGTGAAGAAGCATGCCTTTACGTCGTGGTCTATGAAACCCTCGTGCAGCGTTTGGCTAATGGGGATGAACGCCTCGTCTTCTCGGCTCTCAACTATCGGCTCTTGACCCTCGCCCCTCGACTCAATTATTTCAGCCAATCGCTCTTGCTGCTTCTTGCTGTCTGCAAGGATATAGATATCATATCCCTGCATACGATAGTCGTTGAGTGTTGCCTGCAACAAATCGAAGTTCTTATGAAAAAGAGGTTGAGGTGATGTGTGGAAGGAAAGTTGCGAGTTTAGGGTTGGGAGTTGAGAGCCGTTTCCTTGTGCCTTCGCTTCGGTCCTTCCTCGTTCAAGCGTGATTCGCTTGAATTTCTCAGCGTCGCGGATAAACTCTGTTGCAGTACAGAGCTGTCGACTACGTTCCATCTCCTTTATTATCGCCTTCTGTTCCAGCTCCGTCTTATCTTCGAGGCGTTCTGCCAATGCCTGCTTGGAGAATCCTTCATCGTAGATGTGGCTGATGGCGTCGCTTATAAACTGGAAGTCCTTAGCTACCAGGATAGTATTTTCTGGTAGAAAACGAAGAAACGGTGTCTTCTCATCTACGAGTGATGATAGGTCAGGTACAATCTCTATGCTTTCTTTGCGTTCCTTTGATAGCTGCGTCTCAACTTCGAAAGTTCGTATGGTGTCTATGTCATTACCGAAGAAGTCTATGCGATAGGGAAGCTCATGACTAAACGAATAGATATCTATGATGCTGCCTCTCACCGCAAACTGTCCTGGTTCATACACATAGTCCGTTTCCTGAAAGCCGAAATCGCGTAGCGTCTTCGCAATAGCAGTAGGCTCTGCCTGCTGGTTCACCGTAAGCG
>JAFZVR010000085.1 GCA_017617725.1 Prevotella sp. | reverse complement strand
TTGCATGCGCAGCCTCAAGAGCAATGGTCTTGACGAAGTGATAAAAGACCTCAAGCAACCCGTATTAGGTATATGTGTAGGACAGCAGCTGCTCTGCCGTCACTCAGAAGAGGGCGATACTGACTGTATCGGAGTCTTCGATGTTGACGTGCATCGCTTCCGTCCCACGCGCCACGAAGACAAAGTACCATGTATGGGGTGGAACAATATAAGCCTCACTCCCGACCACAGCCTCACCCCTAACCCTTCTCCTCAAGGCGAGGGAAACATTGAAAGGCGAGGGGGAAGCCTAACGGCGCAGGAGGTGTTTACGGAAGGTTTATTCTCTGGACTTCAGACGCCTTATGTTTATTTCGTACACTCGTACTACGTGCCTGTATGTGAATGGACATCAGCGGTGGCCAACTACATTCTCCCCTACTCTGCTGCATTACAGAAAGACAATTTCTACACTTGTCAGTTCCACCCGGAAAAAAGTGGAATGGTGGGTGAGCAGATCATCAAGAACTTCCTTGATATTGTCAGGGGTTGAAGGAGCCTCACCCCTAACCCCAGCGAGAGTGGAGAGCGACGTAAAATTATTAAATCGTGAAATTGTCAAATAAAAAAATGATAGAGCTGATTCCTGCAATAGATCTGATAGACGGCAAATGTGTACGTCTGACAAAGGGTGATTATGCACAGAAGACTGTGTATAACGAAGATCCGGTGGCTCAGGCGAAAGAGTTTGCAAGACTTGGTTTCACACGCTTGCACGTCGTTGATCTTGACGGCGCCAAATCAAAACATATCGTCAATGATGCTGTTCTGCGTGCTATCACATCCGAGACAGACCTCGTTGTGGACTTTGGCGGAGGCATCAAGACAGAAGAAGATATTGAGAAGGCATTTACCGCTGGTGCTGCGATGGTTACGGTAGGCAGCATCGCTGTCACACAGCCGGACCTCTTCCTGAAATGGCTCGACAAATACGGTACTGAACGGCTGATACTCGGTGCTGACGTACGCAACGGAAAGATCAGTATCAACGGTTGGAAGGAAGATTCCAAAGAAGACTTACTACCGTTCCTGAAGAAATACATCGACCGCGGAGTGAAGAACGTTCTCTGTACGGAGATAAGCAAGGACGGTACTCTCAGTGGTCCTGCCATAGATCTCTACAAACGTATTATGGCGGAATATCCACAGCTCCACCTTATCGCAAGCGGGGGCGTGTCATCTACGGAGGACATCACTGCCCTTAATAAAGAAGGTATACCGGCTGTGGTATTTGGCAAGGCTTGGTATGAAGGGAGGATTGACATTAGTCGTTTGGGAGATTAGTCGTTTAGTCGTTTAGGGATGTTAGAGCTGAGAGTTTAAAGTTTAGAGTAATGATGGGACTGGCAAAGAGAATAATACCCTGTCTGGACGTGAAGAACGGGGAAACGGTCAAAGGCACGAATTTTGTGAATCTTCGTAGTGCCGGAGACCCTGTGGAACTGGGTAAGGCTTATAGCCTGGCTGGTGCCGACGAACTTGTCTTCCTTGATATTACTGCATCATTTGAGGGTAGGAAGACATTCACAGATATGGTGAAACGCGTTGCCCAAGAAATAAACATACCGTTCACCGTTGGTGGCGGCATCAATGAGTTGGCAGACGTGGAACGGCTTCTGCACGCTGGTGCAGACAAAGTAAGCATCAACAGTGCAGCCCTACGGCGACCGGAGCTCATCAATGAGATTACAAGCCATTTCGGCTCACAAGTATGTGTGGTGGCTATCGATGCACGCCTCGACCCTCAATCAGAATGGTACTGCTACGTCAAGGGAGGACGGGAACGTACGGAACGTGGTCTCTTTGAATGGGCAAAAGAAGTAGCTGAACGAGGAGCGGGAGAAATACTCTTCACTTCAATGAATCACGACGGCACAAAGAACGGCTTTGCAAACGAAGCTCTCGCCCGTCTGTCAGAAGAGCTGCCGATTCCCATCATCGCCAGCGGCGGTGCCGGCACGATGGAGCATTTCCGCGACGTGTTCGTGAAAGGTAAGGCTGATGCGGCTCTCGCTGCCAGCGTGTTCCATTTTGGCGAAATAGCTATTCCCGAACTGAAACAATACCTGCAAAGGGAGGGAATAAGTGTCAGGATATGATAAAGGCCTCACCCCTCTCCTCAAAGCGAGGGTAATAGAGTAAAAAATGGACAATTAAGATATAGATGAACATAGATTTTGAAAAGATGGGCGGTCTCGTACCTGCCATAATACAAGACGCAAAGACAAAGAATGTGCTGATGTTAGGCTTTATGAATAAGGAAGCCTACGAAAAGACTGTTAGCACAGGTAAGGTGACTTTCTGGAGTCGTAGCCGTAACACCCTTTGGACGAAAGGTGAGACTTCCGGAAACTACCTGAACCTTGTGAGCATACAGAACGACTGCGATAACGATACTCTGTTGGTAAAGGTGAATCCTATCGGTCCAACCTGCCATACAGGAACTGACACTTGTTGGGGAGAAGACAACACCGACAATCCTCTGCAGTTTCTTTCTGAGCTACAGACATTCATAGAGAAGCGTCATGAGGAAATGCCGGAAGGCTCATACACCACCAGCCTGTTTCGCAAGGGCATCAATAAGATAGCACAGAAAGTAGGCGAAGAGGCATTAGAGACGGTCATTGAAGCTACTAACGGTACTAACGAACAGCTTATCTACGAAGCATCGGACATGCTCTACCACCTTCTCGTGATGCTTACCAGCAAGGGGCTGCGCATAGAAGATGTGGCAACAGAACTGCGCAAGCGACATGACCCTGAGTGGGACAAGCAGAGGAGAATGAAAAAGAGTGAAGAATAAAATTGTCAAATCGTCAAATAAAATAAATCATGCTGATAGAATACAAACACGCTGATATTTACCAAGATGACAAGCTCATTCTGGAAAATGTAAATTTCACAGCCGATGAAGGAGAGTTCATTTATCTGATAGGAAAGGTGGGCTCAGGTAAAAGCTCACTGCTGAAAACAATGTACTGTGAACTCGACATCGACAAAGGGGATGCTGAAAAGGCAGAAGTACTTGGTCAGGACCTGCTGTCAATTCGCAGAAGCAGAATACCGGCACTACGCAAGCAGATGGGTATAATCTTCCAGGACTTCCAGCTGCTACACGACCGCACAGTGCTAAAGAACCTGCGATTCGTACTCAAAGCAACAGGATGGAAGAATAAAGACGATATGGATGCACGCATCAATGAGGTTCTCGAATTGGTGGGCATGAGCGACATGAAGTCGAAACTGCCGCATGAGCTCTCTGGTGGAGAACAGCAGCGTATAGCTATCGCACGGGCACTGCTGAATCATCCCAAGATAATTCTTGCCGATGAGCCAACAGGAAATCTTGACCCGGAAACGGCAGAGAAAATCGTAAGCATCCTTATGGCAATCTGCCAGAAAGGCACTGCCGTAGTGATGTCAACACATAACGTTCAACTGCTGGCCAATTTCCCAGGTACCATCTACCGCTTCAGTAACGGTAATGTTACGAAGAGCGAGGAAGGTGGAGTGAGTAACGAGGATATTAACGACTAAACAACAAAATAAGATACGACTATGAAAGTAATGAAATTTGGAGGCACTTCCGTCGGCTCACCTGAACGGATGAAGCACGTAGCCTCACTGGTAACAGCATCTGGAGAACCGACCTTCGTCGTTCTCTCTGCAATGAGTGGCACAACCAACACTCTCATCGAGATTTCCGACTATCTGTACAAGAAGAATCCCGAGGGTGCCAACGAAGTTATCAACAACTTGGAACGTAAGTATTTAGACTATCTGCCTCAGCTATACTCCACAGATGAGTATATCGAGAAAACACGTCAGTTCCTTGAGGATGAATTCGACTACCTGCGTACCTTCACGAAAGACCTCTTCACCAGCTTTGAGGAGAAGAGCATCGTTGCCCAAGGTGAGATTATCTCAACGAATATGGTGACAAACTACCTGCAGGAACAGGGTGTGAAAACGGTATTGCTATCGGCTCTCGACTTCATGCGCACAGACAAGAATGCAGAACCGGATCCACAATATATCAAGGCGAAACTGCAGGCGCTGATGGCAGAGAACGAGGGACAGCAGATTTATATCACACAAGGCTTCATATGCCGCAATGCATACGGTGAGGTTGACAACCTACAGCGTGGAGGTAGCGACTATACGGCTTCACTAATCGGTGCAGCCCTTGACGTGGACGAAATCCAGATATGGACGGACATCGACGGTATGCATAATAACGACCCACGCATCGTAGAGAAAACGGAGGCCGTGCGACAGTTGAATTTCGAAGAGGCTGCCGAGTTGGCATATTTCGGTGCGAAGATCCTCCACCCTACCTGCGTCCAGCCTGCTAAATATGCCGGTATTCCTGTACGTCTCAAGAACACTATGGAGCCAGATGCTGAGGGCACCATCATTGACAACGTACTGGTACGTGGTAAGATAAAAGCTGTTGCAGCAAAGGACAATATCACAGCCATTAAGATAAAGTCAAGCCGAATGCTTCTTGCCACTGGCTTCCTGCGTAAGGTATTCGAAATATTCGAGAGCTATCAGACTCCTATCGATATGATTGCGACAAGTGAGGTTGGTGTAAGCGTCTCCATTGACAACGACACTCATCTGAATGAGATTGTTGATGAGTTGAAGAAATACGGCACCGTAACAGTTGACTCTGATATGTGTATCATCTGTGTCGTTGGTGACCTTGACTGGAGCAACCTTGGCTTCGAAACACTTGCTCTTGAGGCTATGAAGAGTGTACCTGTACGCATGATCAGTTATGGTGGCAGCAACTACAACATCTCGTTCCTCATAAAGAAGATGGATAAGAAGCGTGCTCTTCAGGCACTGAGCGACGAATTGTTCTAAGCAACAACATATCAACACTGACAAAAACTATAACGACAAAGAAACAATATGAAAGGTACATTTCCAATAGAGCAATTTAGGCAACTCAAGACACCATTCTACTACTACGATACGGAGCTGCTGAGACAGACGCTAAGGGTTATCAACGCTGAAGCCGGCAAGCACGAGGGGTTTGTCGTGCATTATGCAATAAAAGCCAATGCACACCCGAAGGTGCTCAATGTCATCTGTCAGGCAGGTCTGGGAGCCGATTGTGTAAGCGGCGGTGAGATACAACGCTGCATAGAGACGGGGTTTGCACCTTCAAAGATTGTTTATGCCGGTGTAGGGAAAAGTGATTGGGAGATTAATCTCGGACTGGACAAGAACATCTTCTGTTTTAATGTTGAGAGTGTTGCCGAATTGGAGGTAATCAATGAACTGGCGGAGAAGAAAGGTAAGATTGCCCGCATCTGCCTGCGCATTAACCCTGATGTAGGAGCACACACTCATGCAAAGATAACGACTGGTCTTGCAGAGAACAAATTCGGTATTGCCATGAGTGATATGGAAGCAGCAATAGAGCGTGCAAGCCAAATGCCGAACATACAATTTATCGGTCTGCACTTCCATATTGGCTCTCAAATCCTCAACATGGATGATTTCGCAGCATTATGCAACCGCATCAATGACCTGCAAACACAGTTAGAGAAAAAACACATCACAATTGAGAATATCAATGTAGGTGGAGGACTGGGTATCGACTACCATCATCCGAACCGTTTACCGATAGCGGATTTCAAAGCGTACTTCGATACCTATGCTCGCTTCCTCAAACTGCGTCAGGGACAGAAGTTGCATTTTGAATTAGGACGAGCAGTAGTGGCACAGATGGGTACGCTCATCGCCCGTACCTTATATATAAAAGAAGGTACTGCTAAGAAATTCCTGATTGTCGATGCCGGTATGACAGACCTTATCCGTCCTGCCCTCTATCAGGCGTATCATAAGATAGAGAACATATCGAGTGAGGAACCGACGGAGACATACGATGTGGTAGGACCAATCTGCGAATCGAGCGATGTCTTTGCAAAGTCAACAGATGTAAACAAAGCACATCGTGGCGACCTCATAGCTTTCCGATCTGCAGGGGCATACGGTGAGATTATGGCAAGCCAGTATAACTGCCGTGAATTGCCGAAAGGCTATATAACAGAGGATCTTTAACGGAAAAACAAGATAACGAAGACGTGGAATATATAGTAATCAATGAGATAACAGTTATTGTAAGTGTACTGCTACTGCTTAGTGCACTCATAACTCC
>JAFZVR010000084.1 GCA_017617725.1 Prevotella sp. | reverse complement strand
GCATCGAAAGCTCCTTTGCCAGGATGTCCTGCATTTTTTCGTCGTTGATGGTTATTAGTAGTAAAGTGCAGACCATCCACTATGACAATCTGCTTGTGTCCTTTCTGACTGTGTTTGAGTTCACCCAGTGTCAAAGTAGTGGTTAGCGGCAGTCCGTTTTTTGTCACGCTATGATTCTCAATGTAGATATCCGTCATATTCATGCCACAGATATCGAAAGCGAGATTATAGCGGTTCTCCTTGTTTTTCTTGTTTGTTTCGTTGCTTTTAAAGGCATCGATGACGAACTGGTAATTGGCAGCACTGTCTTGGGGATGATACAGATATGTCTTGACGCCTGCAATATCCGCCTTCGTAACCTCTACCTTTCTCGACAACAGTTCCTTGAGATCAAGAGCTACTGCCAAATGGTCAGCTTGCAGAAGCTTACGTTGCTGTCGATCCTCCAAGTAGATTCCCATAAGATGAACGTCAAAGGTCAGGAAGTTCACGCTGACACTATCTATCTGTACCTTCGTCTGAAGTTTATCATGAAGCAGGCTGACTGAGTAGCTGAGCAGTTTTTGCTGACCGAAGCGGGTATTAAGCATGATGCTAGCCGCAATCAGCAGTATCATGACCAATACTACTAATCCAGCCAGCACCTTACAAGTCAAAACAAAATACTTTCTCATCTCCCTGTCTGGGGTGAGTTTATCCTCAAGCTATCGCGGCCAAAATCTTTGCCTCGAGCTCTTCACACAGCTCTGGGTTGTCTGCGAGCAGGGCTTTGGTGGCATCACGTCCCTGTGCGAGCTTGCTGTCACCATAGGAGAACCATGAGCCGCTCTTCTTAATGATCTCGTATTCTACTCCGAGGTCGAGGAGCTCACCTACTCTTGAGATTCCTTCACCGAACATTATCTCGAACTCTGCCTTACGGAATGGAGGAGCAACTTTGTTTTTCACCACCTTCACCTTCACCTGGTTACCAATGACCTGTTCACCGTCTTTAACGCTGCTGGCGCGGCGGATATCCAGGCGTACTGACGCATAGAATTTCAGGGCATTACCACCTGTTGTCGTCTCAGGATTGCCAAACATCACGCCGATTTTCTCTCTCAACTGGTTGATGAAGATACAGGTGGTCTTGGTCTTTGATATTGTCGATGTAAGCTTGCGCAGAGCTTGGCTCATCAAACGCGCCTGCAAGCCAACGGCAGAGTCACCCATATCGCCCTCTATCTCTTTTTTAGGAGTCAATGCAGCTACAGAGTCTATGACAATGATATCGATGGCAGAAGAACGGATGAGTTGATCGGCAATCTCAAGTGCCTGCTCACCATTATCCGGCTGTGATATCAACAGGTTGTCAACATCAACACCCAGTTTTGCTGCATAGAAACGGTCGAAGGCATGCTCAGCATCAATAAAGGCAGCGATACCGCCCTGTTTTTGTGCCTCCGCAATAGCATGTATTGCAAGTGTGGTCTTACCAGATGACTCCGGACCATATATTTCTATGATACGTCCTTTGGGATATCCTCCTACACCCAAGGCTGCATTAAGTGCTATCGAACCGGTAGGTATCACATCGACATTTTCAATCTGCTCGTCGCCCATACGCATAATTGAACCCTTGCCATAGTCTTTTTCTATCTTTGACATTGCAGCCTGTAGTGCCTTCAGCTTCTCCTGTTGTGGATTGAGGACAGTTCCCTCAGTTTCTTTCTTTGCCATGATTGTTATTTATTAATTGTTTATTTTACGATTATTGATGTGATGTGTTTTCGTGTGTTTACTCAGCAAAGGTATATAAAAAAGAGGAATTTGACAAAAAATTAGATAAAATTAAAGTCTATTATACCGTGAGACAATTACCCAGCGTAATGTTTGTGGTACTTTTGCATGGTTATAAGATACAAAATGGTGAAATCGTCAAGTCGTAAAATCAGAATACTTGTCCTGGCACTCTTGTGTTGTATTGATGTGGCAGCACAGCGACAGCTCACCGTTCTCAGTTCGGAGACTTATATGCCTCTGAAAGATGTTACCGTACGTGTGGACAGCCTGATTATGAAAACCGACTATCTTGGTCGTGTTCCTGTACCAGAATATTTTGACAGCATACAGTTCAGTCATGTGGAATACTCTCCAGAGAAACTATCCTTTCGCGAGGTGGGTGATACTATGTATCTTTTCCCAAGCCGGTATGTGCTGAAAGAGGTAGTGGTGCTGGGTATCAGTCCCGACATGCGTAAGAGTATGGATAAGGCACGTGAACGACGGCTGAAAGAACCAACGTCATTCAATCCGCTGTCCTTCGACTTGGGTCGTCTGCTTGACCGCCGAGGACGTCGCGACCGCAAACAGATGCAACGTCTGCAGGATGCATTCCGGAAATTTGACATGAAATAAGCAAGGTCGCCTAAGCAACCTTGCTTATATAGTATTTGCCGTGCTGTCTTATGTACTTTCGATTAATGCTTCAAAACCTTCACTGCTTTGTTTGTATCGAAGTCACGAATAATGTAGAGTCCGTTTGGAAGATTGAGTCGATCCACATTACCATCACTGGTCATTCCTACCATTTCACCTTTCATATTGTAGATATTAAGGCGGCGGGCACCATTGAGAGCTGTTGACAAATGATCTATATCTGTGGGCGGTGTAATTATCTCCTCGTCAAATTCCTTCCATCCAAGGTCGGGAGCTGTTCCCTTGTAGTCATCATAGTCTGCGAGGATTTCACCCGCATCGATAAACTTGCTGCCTTCTGTCAGGCACATCGTGGGTACGCTGAACGCACCTTTTGCATCGCGGTCGGCAATACAGGAGGCAGGCTCAAGGCTCACGAAGTCGTCATTCGTAGGCGTCATGCCGTCCATATCCCAGCTGTTGCTGCTGTGGGTGTAGTTGCCCGTTGTGATGATGTCCTTCCACCATTCGTTCTTGGGATTTTCCAAGTCAGCCTCATGACTGTAGTGGCTGATGCTGTTGCGGATATCCAGACTTGCCATCTCAGCCGATCCGAAGTGGTAGTTGTTTTTGTTGTCGTAAGCCGAGCAGTTATATACCTTCACATTGCCCTGCGTGTAGTTCTGGTCGAAACCCTTGACGGTGTTGGCAATCGCCAGACAGCGGTACATCGTCACGTCGGTAGCCACACCTGCGCCGCCAATCTTAAAGCCGTTCTTGTTACCATTATTATAATAATGTGTACGATACCAGGTATCGGTATGACCTTTCGAGGTGGTCAACGTCTTGCCCTCCACGGTGTCAAACCACGCTCTGTCGGTTTCCAGACGGGGATTATCCGTAAAGTCGTAGTATTCCGGCGAGTTGTTGTAGGTGATGCAGTTGATCAAGACGATGGGTGCAGTGGTGACACGCTTGTAGAGGTCCCATCCGTCATCGCTGTTGTTCCACGAACGGCAGTTGATATAGGTGTTGCCCCCGCCAGTGAACTGCTTGTCGCAGAAGCCGTCGGCATTGCCGCCGAAGTCAGGACTGGAGGTTCCGCCCAGCTCATAGTCGAAGCTGTCGAAAGAGTCGCAGTTGATGAATGTGCAGTTGTCAGCATCCTTCACGCCGAAACCGGAATCCACGCTTGCCTGTGACGTACAGTTCTCTATCTTGTTATAGCTGCCGCCGATGAGGAATCCCTTGAAACCTGCATAGCGCACGGTGATGCCGTAGAGGTGAACATAGTTCACGCGGGAACGAATACCATTGTTTTGTGATTTTCCACTATACTCCATCTTGTAGCCGTCGATGATGGGGTGTGCATCTTTGTATGCACCCACGTAGGTCATCTTGTCGGCTGAGCCGGGACCTTTTTTGATGTCCACCGTTTCTGTGATGTAATATACACCGCCCATCAAGAAGAGTGAATCACCGCTTGCCAAGTTTTTTGCGAGCGTGTTCAAGTCGCCTGGTGTGCTCAGTGCTTTGCCGTCGCCTGTAGCCCCCGGTGCGGTATAGTAATTTGTTGCCGTAGCAAAAGAGCTTGCAATGAGGCAAGCAACAAATAGAATTGTTTTAGTTTTCATTAGTTAGTTTTTTAAGTTTAGAATATCACTATTATACTGTTAAATCTCATCGAATCTTTTGAGCGTATGTTAACTTACAGTTCTAAATCACCATCATGGATCTCATGCCAAGGCAGTCCCTGTTTGTTGAGTTGTTCCATAAATGGGTCTGGGTCGAAGTCCTCTACATTCCACACTCCCGGCTTGCGCCACAGTCCCTTGAAGAACATCATAGCTCCAATCATTGCAGGAACACCTGTAGTGTAGCTGACGCCCTGCATACCTGTCTCATTATATGCATCTTGATGGCGACAGTTATTATAGACATAGTATGTGTGTTCCTTACCGTCTTTTATACCACGTATACGACAACCGATAGAGGTCTCGCCTTCGTAGTTCTCACCCAATTCCTGAGGGTTGGGCAATACAGCCTTGAGGAACTGCAGGGGAACGATTTTGACTTTGACAGTTTTAGTCGTTTGGTCGTTTGGTCGTTTGGTCGTTTGAGGATTATCGTCGCTGTCCTCTGCCAACGGCGCCTCGTAGATGATTTCGTCGATGCGACTCATACCGATATTCTGAATTACATCGAGGTGTTTCAGATATTGCTCACCGAAAGTCATCCAGAAACGTGCCTGTTTGATGGTGGGATAGTTCTTCACGAGGGACTCCAGCTCCTCATGATGGAGAAGGTATGACTCTCGCGGTCCCACATTAGGATATGTCAATGGCTGATGAATCTCCAGCGGTTCCGTCTCTATCCACTGTCCATCTTTCCAATATAATCCCTTCTGTGTTATCTCACGAATATTGATTTCCGGATTGAAGTTCGTAGCAAAAGCCTTATGGTGGTCGCCGGCATTACAGTCAACAATATCAAGATACTGTATCTCATCGAAGTGGTGCTTTGCTGCGTATGCTGTGAAGACACTCGTCACACCAGGGTCAAAACCACAACCGAGGATTGCCGTCAAACCGGCTTGTTCAAAGCGCTCTTTATAAGCCCACTGCCATGAATACTCGAAATGAGCCTCATCTTTTGGCTCGTAGTTGGCTGTGTCCATATAGTTGCAACCACATGCGAGACAAGCATCCATGATGGTGAGGTCTTGGTAAGGCAATGCGAGATTCAGCACCATCTGTGGCTGATATTTATTGAAAAGTGCTTTCAGCTGTTCTACGTCGTCAGCGTCAACCTGTGCCGTCTGAATGGGCATGTTATATCCCTTGGCATGAATAGCGTCTACTATGGCATCGCATTTCTCCTTGCGACGGCTTGCAATGATAAACTCGTTGAACACATCAGCGTTCTGTGCAATCTTAAATGCTGCGACTGTGGCTACACCACCTGCGCCAATCATAAGGATTCTGTTCATATTTCTTCTCTCTTCTTTATTTATGATATTCTTTTTGATTTCTCTTGCTGCATACCAGAAGTCACGAAACATATCTGACTGCTTCCCTTCTTTGCGGTCAGCAATGGTTTCATAACGGTCGCTGTCTAGTTTAAATATCTTTCCCATATAGCATTATGTGGTTTTAATCTCCTCAGCATGTATGCCCAGTGCGTTCATCAGCGAATATCCAAGTATCTCCTGTCGGAAATTGCCGCCCGGCATAGGCTGCATCGCAAATACCGTAATGCGTTTTGTATCATCGTCAAAACGGTGTAATGCTGTACGGATATCATCGTAAACTGTTCCTTCTTCGGTATTGGGTATTACCATCACACGCTTAACATCTTTCTGTGCACATACAAGCCTCATCGTATCGAGAAGAAAGTCAGTCTTTGTTGTCGTTTCTTCAACAGGCAGTGCACTGATAGTGAATTCGCCCAATGGTCCTTTGAATGCGCAACTATTGAGTTCCTTATCGTAGTTGGCAGGCAGGAAATTATCTAATGCCGTCTTCGCCTTATCATGGATAAGTATAAGATGAGTTGACTCTGTAGCATTATCCTTCGGACGCAGGCCTCCATCAAGGGCTATGCACTCTGCCCACCGTGCCATATCAGCTGGAGGAATACGTCGCATGAGCATTCTTTCGAAGTTAACCGTCAGGTCAAAAGCCACATGGTCAATGTAGTCAGCATCGGCAATGATGATGTTTTCTGTCCATGTTATCGGCATTGTAGGCTGTTCCATTAGGTTTAATCTCTTTAACGATAAAAAATCACGGCAAAGTTACGCATTTCAAAATTAAAATACTACTTTTGCGTAGAAAATAATCATCTGACAGTTATGCTATGAAATACGCAGATTATATCGAACAGATAGAGATTGATGCCTTGTGGAGTGGTAAGAAACACATTGTTTGGAATCTCGACAGGAAAGTGAATATCTTAAGTGGCAGCAATGGTGTGGGTAAAAGTACCATTCTGAATAAAGTAATAAAAGGACTGGATCAGGGTGGAGAATTCCCCAGCCACATGCTCAAAGGAGTAAAGCTGAAGGTGGTGCCGCAGGATGCACGATGGATACGTTTCGATGTTATCCGTTCTTTTGAACACAAGATGCATACGGCTGATGATATCGCTATGCTTGACGCAAAGCTCAGCACCGATTTGGATTTGCAGCTATATAACCTGCAACGAAAATACCTAGACTATCAGGTAAATGTCGGCAACCGCATCATTGAAACGCTACAACAGGGCGGTGATGATGCTGCAGAACGTGCTCAGCAGTTATCTGCACCAAAGAAACACTTTCAAGACATCGTTGACGACCTCTTCAGCGAAACAGGTAAGACCATTATCCGCACAGCCAATGAAATACGCTTTTTGCAGATTGGTGAAACACTGTACCCATATCAGCTGTCGAGCGGTGAAAAACAGATTCTGACCATCCTCCTGACAGTCCTTGTTGAAGACCAGAAGCCACACGTGCTCTTTATGGATGAGCCAGAGGTGAGCCTGCATGTGGAATGGCAAAAACGCCTTATCGACCTTATACTCGAACTAAATCCCAATGTCCAGATAATCCTTTCTACACACTCACCAGCCGTTATCATGAACGGATGGATAGATGCTGTCACTGAGGTGAATGAGATAACTATTGACAATTGACAAGTTTTTAAATCATGTCGCGCCTCACGGGATATATCACATCAGACTATATCAATGCTGCCAACAAACTGAAGAAGAACGGTGGCAGACGGCGCATCATAGCTTATGTTGAAAGCTACGATGACATCTTCTTTTGGCGTGCGGTATTGAGTCGATACGAAAATGACAATGTATTCTTCGAGGTGATGCTCCCGTCACATAAATCGCTTGCCAAAGGGAAGAAGACGGTACTGATGAATATTATGAAGGAACAACAGCTGGGCAGCAACATCATTGCTTGTGTAGATGCCGATTACGATTTTCTGATGCAGGGTGCTACACCTATGTCAAAGATGATTATTGACTGTCCTTATGTATTCCACACATACGCCTATGCCATAGAGAACCTGCAGTGCTATGCTCCGAGTTTACATAACGTATGCGTGAGTGTGACACTAAACGACAATATTACATTCGATTTTGTTTCATTCATGCAGCAATACAGTGAAGCTATATTCCCTTTATTCATCTGGAGCATCTGGTTCTATCGTCATAACGATCACTCTTTCACCATCACTGATTTCAATCAGATTATAAACACTGGCAATTTCCGTGAATACGATACAGATGATATTATAAATAATGTGAGACGAAAGGTAGGTGTACGCATACGCCAGTTCCACCGGCAATATCCTAATGCCAAGGATGAGTGGCTGGCACTGAAAGACGAAATAAAAAGCCTCGGCGTTGCTCCTGCCGACACCTATTTATACATACAGGGGCACCATCTGTACGACGCTCTCATAGTGCCGATGCTGAAACGTATCTGTGACAGGCTGATTTTGCAACGCGAAACAGAAATAACACGTATGGCAACACACGTAGTACAGAAAAACAATGAGCTAGCGGGCTATAGCCACTGTCTGGCAGATATAAATATGGTGCTAAGGAGAAATACAGATTTCTTCTCCTCAACACCATACCAATTGCTCAATCGCGACCTCAAACAATTTATTCGTCAACAGCAAAGAGCGGATCTTCCGGCATCACCATCAAAGGAAGTTGCGCCGCAGCGTTAAGTATATTCTCTGGCACATAGCGTTTATCAACCACCAAGCGAAACATGTATTCATTAAACCAGCGGTTGGTCATTATCATACAGCCTTTCTGACCATTGTCACCACCCCATGAGTTTTCCACCTTCCACTTAACTGGCTGTTCATTGCCATCAAGGTCAACGGCAGACAGAGTCATAGCATGTGTCGAACCGCTGTCGAAAGTAGCTATCCTGTCCGCCTTATTCATTGGGAAGGTGGTGCCGAAGAGTGTTGCATAGTCATAGTTCTCAAGGTCGAGGTAACCGCGTTTACGATCAAGTTGCTTCCCTACGTCATACGAAGAATACAGTTTCGCACTATCACGAAGGGCCGTTATTGCCATCTTTGCAATTTCTTCCATTGGCAGATTCACATATCGCCAGTTATGACCATCATAGGTATGACGGTCGTATTCCACCTCGTATGTCTTATAGTATGGACGACGTGGGTCATTCATTGCCATAATGAATGTGCCATTCAGCGGATGACCGATAGTAGCTGCGTAGAACGACTGTGGAGTGTATGTCTTCGGTTCTCCGATAGGCTTACCCTTCTTGTCGCGGAACACGTATGTAAACTCCTTCACCGGCTCACCAAGTGTCAGTGCCAACATACGATAGACCTGTGCCAGCATCTCTGTCTTCTCTTTCTGCAAGTCTATGCCCTTGCTTCTTGTACCCTGCACCTTACTTCTAAGCTTCAAACCATACTCGCGTAGCTTAGAAGATATGAGACTTCGTACACGTGACGTATTCTCCGCAGAGAAGGTCTCAGGTTGTACGCTCTTCGGTACCAGGCCATATTTCTCTGACAAATCGGCAACACCACAGAAGGTACCACCATCGTTGATAGGAGACTTCATGAAGAACTGCACACGTGGATCATCAATGGGCTTGTCTGCATGGTCAATCATCGCCTGCAGGAACAGGTTGGCCTTTTCCAACTGGTCATAAAAGAACAGATAATCATGAGAAAACTCCACGCTGAGAGTGTCCTTATGGCTACGGGCAAACTGTGAACGTAGCACATTCAGCCCAGAGAACATCCAACAACGACCTGATGATTTTTGGTCGTGAATGGACTGCTGGGGTGTTTCCACTGAAAAATAAGTGTCCACAGGTCCTTGATTCTTGAAGTTCTTTGCCAGATTATCTATGGAGTTCGTCGCCATAGCATTAGCTAAAGCCTTGTTTGAGGGCTCTGCACCATAGCTCTTTTCTATCTGCTGAAGCATGGCAGCACTGATGCCGCCACCCTTTGTCTGGGCATTCATGCTGATACTAGTCAGCAAAAGGAATGCGATAAAAATCTGATATTTCATATTATTTACTACTTACTTTTCTCTTCTCACCTGCACATCACTGCACACACTCTGTCCTGGAAGGCACGTGCCGGTTTATGATTTTTTATTCCCTGATTGATAATGCTGAAACACAACTGGTGACCGTTTGCTGCAGTACAGTAGCCCGCCAATGAGCTGACACCGGCCACAGTACCAGTTTTTGCCCTAACATTGCCACGCACCTTTGCGCCATTCATACGATCGGCAAGTGTACCATCTACACCCGCAATAGGTAATGTCGGAAGCAGGGCGCCATAAATTGCACGATGCTGATAGGCATAGCGCAACAGTAATGTCTCAAGTTCTGCTGATACGTAGTTATATAACGACAGACCTGAACCATCAGCAATGGTATAGTCGCCGGCATCAAGACCAACCTTACGGATTACCTTCTCCATACTCTTTCGCGCATCATCGGCAGAAGCACCTTTACCACCCTGACGATGGGCAATCTGATAGAACACACATTCTGCGAAGAGGTTGTCGCTCTTCTTCATCATCGGACGCAACACATCAGTGAGTTTATGTTCACGTCGACAGATAAGAATACTTCCTGTCGGTGCTTGAGCGTCACCGGCATTTGTCCATAATACTATACCACTATTACGTATACGGTTGCGCAACTCATCGTCAACACGGTCCTTACGATTGAGCAACAGAGCAGAGAGTGTGGGATTGTCATCATCCCAGCACCACCCTTCACCATAAGGCTTACGATCTTTGAATGAGCGATCCGCATATAAACCACCAATTATACTGTCAACCGTCAATTGTTTCACAGCATTGGCAAAAGCCTTTATGTCACTATCTCCGAACAGTGGATCCATGCCTCCCACACAGTAGAGGTTACCATAAAGCGCTCTCTTGGTGATGGCTGGAACTTCTGGTTCTTTCTGAGTTTCTAAGCTATCCAGAGTTTCTGGAGCATCCTGATACTCACGTATCCTTCCTGTATAACGCAGTTCGGTAGCACATTCATAATCATCACCCAACTGGTCGAGAGCTGTAATGGCTGTGATAACCTTCATCGTCGATGCAGGACGCATTCTCTGACGCTCCTGATAGCGATAGATACAGCTGTCAGCAGTAAGGTCCCATATCATTATAGCCACCTCCGATGTCTGCAGCAGTTTATCGTTAAGCATCCTATTCAGCTCTGCAGCCATCTGTTTGTCCCACGATGGTACAGTATCAACGACAACGGTATCTACAACAACTGTGTCAATAGCTATCGAGTCATTAGCCGTCGCCGACACACACCAACACAGCAACAGCGCAATAACAGTATATAATTCTCTTTTTACCCTCAACTTTAAAATATCAACTCTAAATCTTATCATACGCATGCACAGGGTAGTCTGTAGTATAGTGCAGTCCTCTGCACTCCTTACGTTCTATTGCCCAGCGTGTTATCAGATAAGCGGTATTAATCATATTACGCAATTCACAGATATCCTTGCTGGCTTTCACACGTTTGAACAGAGCCTCCGTCTCTTCGTATATAAGGTCCAAACGGTCCCATGCGCGTTTTAATCGAAGGTCAGAACGTACGATACCTACATAGTTGGACATTATCTCGCCCACCTCTTTGACACTCTGCGTAATAAGCACCTGTTCTTCATTTGTCATCGTACCTTCATCATTCCATTCCGGTACACTATCGTTATAAGAATAATTATCGATATGAGCCAGTGAATGGCGGGCAGCTGTCTCTGCATATACTACAGCCTCTATCAGTGAGTTGCTCGCCAGACGGTTTCCACCATGCAGTCCCGTGCAAGAACACTCGCCAATAGCATACAAGCGATTGATACTGGAACAGCCGTTGAGGTCAACCTTTATTCCACCACACATATAATGTGCAGCCGGACGTACAGGGATATACTCCTTAGTAATATCGATACCAATGCTCAGGCATTTCTGATAGATATTGGGGAAATGATGGCGTGTCTCATCTGCTGGCTTATGTGTCACATCAAGGCATACATGGTCTATACCATGGATTTTCATCTCCTTATCGATAGCACGAGCCACAATGTCACGCGGTGCTAATGATAGTCGCTTGTCATATTTCTCCATGAACGACTCACCATTAGGCAGACGTAATATACCACCATAACCACGCATAGCCTCCGTAATAAGGAAAGCCGGATGGGTCTCACCGACATGATGGAGCACTGTAGGATGAAACTGCACAAACTCCATATCGGCAACAGTGCCCTTGGCACGATATACCATCGCCTCACCATCACCGGTAGCGATGATAGGATTGGAGGTAGTCTGATATACGGCTCCACAACCACCGGTACACATCACTGTCACCTTCGACAGGTAAGTGTCGACTCTTGACCCTCGGCCCTCTACTCCCGACTCTCCACCATTAAGCACATAGGCTCCATAACATTCTATATCCGGAGTGCGACGGGTGACCTCCACACCAAGATGATGCTGGGTGATAATCTCCACCGCAAAATGATTCTCCTTAACGGTAATATTTGGACAGTTCCTCACTGCTTCCATCAAGCCGCGCTGTATCTCTGCACCAGTATCATCGGCATGATGAAGGATACGGAACTCCGAGTGACCACCCTCACGATGCAGGTCGAAATCGCCATTGTCCTGACGGTCAAAATTAACACCCCACTCTACGAGCTCACGAATCTGACTCGGTCCCATCCTCACCACCTGCTCTACGGCAGCACGGTCATTAATATAGTCACCGGCAATCATCGTATCTTCGATATGCTTCTCGAAATTGTCCAGTTCCAGATTGGTAACACTGGCAATGCCTCCCTGTGCAAACGATGTATTGGCCTCATCAAGAGAAGTCTTACAAATGAGACATACCTGTCCCTTGTTTGCTTTTGCAACCTTCAGCGCATAGCTCATACCTGCTACGCCAGCGCCGATAATAAGGAAATCATACTTGTAAATCATCGCGATATCTGTTGATACCTGCAAAGGTAATGTTTTTCTCTTATTCAACAATACTCTTCATCCATTTTCCTCTGAAAAGACGAATTAAGAAGATGGATCCACGGAACGTCAACTCTACAGCCATAGCAAACCATACTCCCTGCAGGCCATATGTCTTGGCTAAGACAGCAGCTAACGTGAGGCGTACAAACCACATTGAACCTAAGTTCATAACTGCTGGTTTCAGCGTATCGCCAGCACCAACACACACGCAGTAGCATACTATGCTGGCAGCGAAGAATGGCTCAGCAAAGGCCTCAATACGCAAGCAGTCGGCTCCAAGGTCACGAATACCATCTATTGGAGTCATCAATCCCATGAGTTCTGGTGCTGCAATATACATTATGACACCCATTAGAGCCATTACAACCATACCCGAGAACACTGTCATACGGGCAAAAGAACGGCAGAGATCCTTCCTACGGGCTCCAATACTCTGTCCGACAAGTGTTGTGGCAGCATCACCGATACCATAACCCGGCATATAACAGAGACTCTCCGCAGTGATGGCGAAGGTATTTGCAGCGATGGCAAAATTACCTAACGGAGCCACTATCATCGTACTGACAATCTGTGCACCGCTCATCAGTGTTGACTGAAAGGCCATTGGCACACTTATTTTCACTGCGTTATGGATATACGACCAGTTCAACTTCCATTTTTCGTTTCTTGCCACTCGCATAACACCAAGGATATCAGAACGATAGAAAGCGAACCATGCCTGCGTAAGACTTGTCATTATATAGGCTATGGCTGTTCCGAGCGCAGCTCCCATAACGTCCAAACCTGCACCAGGAATTGTCAGTATCAATCCAAGAAGCTCCACCTGACGTGTTGGGAATATCAATAGGAAATTCAATATCATATCTGACACACAGAGAACAACGCTCAACATGCTCGATATACGCATATTTCCCTCACATTTCAACATTGCTGATGAAAGGTTGTTGAGTTGCATAAACGGTACTGCAAGAGAGAATATCAGGAAATAAGTGCTTGCACTGGGAGCAATATCCGTTCCTCCACCCAACCATAATGGGAGCGGTCCCGATATCAACACTGCAATCATCATTATGAAAAGACTCAGTAAGAAACAGCACACAAGCCCGTGCCGAACAACATCACGTGCCTTAGTGAAATCATTAGCTCCTATAAAATGTGACGTCTGCACCGAGAAACCCATCGATATGGCACCTGCCAACGAACCGAAAAGCCATATCGTACTCTCTACCAGTCCTATCGCTGCTGGTGCTTCTGCACCCAGACTACCAACCATCGCCTGGTCGATAAAGAACATCATCACGTTAGTAACCTGTGCCATAATCGACGGAATACTCAATAGAGCTATCAAATTGAGTTTCTCGCCTCCTGTCATGGCCACGCCATCACGGATTTTGCATAATAATATGTCTGTCTGAGCTTTTGAAAACATCGCGTGCAAAGGTACAATTAAATTTTTATTTTTAATGCTTAGCTACCATTTTAATATCTTACCCTCAACACTTACCTTTCACCACATAAAAAGGCAGCTGCCTGCTTAACGCACGACAACTGCCTCCACTCTATTTACCTTAAAATAGCCTATACCTGATTATATGTAACTCCTTTCTTAACGCATCTCGATACGCTGATCGAGCATAAGTCCTGTACCAACAAACATGATAAACAAAACTGCAAAAATCATTGATAGTGTCATAATTGTACCCTTTCTTACTTTAAATCTTTTTACCTAATACCCCATAGGGGCTTGTTATCCTTTTTCTTTTTTCAGTACACCTGTTATGGTGACTTTTTCTACAGCATCTTTGGCGCCTTATAATGATGCTATTGTTATCCTTTTGTTTCTTTTTGACGCTGCAAAGGTATGGTAATCATAAATACCGAACAATAGTTTTAACCCATTTTCTTACCAAAATAGCTGCTTTTTTGATACAAATCAATATTTGTGTGTGCGCACACATATAATAGTAAAAAAGAGAGGAGATGACCTTTCCATCTCCTCAACTTCCTATCTGTCAATATATTATAGATTATTTCTGCTTTACCACCACATCTCCTGCATGCCAGTAGTCTACCAGCGACAAGTCAAAGATAAGCGTAGAATAAGGTGGTATCACTGATGACGATGATGTTGATTTACCGTAACCCATTGCATAAGGCATATATACATCCCATCTATCACCTATATGCATTTTCTGTAGAGCAGTACTAAACCCGTCAACCACAGCACTGACAGCAAAAGACGAGGGTCGTGCCGTTTTCGGATTAAGGTCACCATCATACGACGAGTCGAACTGCAGACCACTTGTATATGTTGTCGATGGCAGCAGGTGACCACGATAGTGCACACTGACGGTGTCTGTATATATTGGACAGCCAATACCAGCACCCTCTTCCTTCACATGTACTATTATATATTGGTTTTTTGTAGGATTACCTGTTGACGTAACAGAAAAGCTCGGAATAATCTTCCATGTTTTGTCACCGGCAGCAATCTTCGCTTCTGTCTCAGAGTACAGTGTTTGCCAATACACTTCATTAGTAGCTTTCCAGTCAGGGAACTCCTCTGGTTCAGAATCATTCTCGCTACAAGAAATGAAGAGTGAAGAGTGTATTATGAAGAATGCCGCATACAACAACATCCTGCCCACTCCAACTATATTCTTCATTCCGTATGGTATGGCGGTAGAACTTTTATCACTCTTCATCCTTTATTCTTTTAAAGTTTCTTTAGCAAGCTGGTAATACTTACGCGATCCTCAATGATTGAACGCAAGTCACTGATAGCAACACGCTCCTGGAGCATACTATCACGATGACGCAATGTCACCATACCATCATTCAAAGTGTCATGGTCAACGGTCACACAATATGGTGTACCGATGGCATCCTGACGGCGGTAACGCTTGCCGATAGAGTCTTTCTCCTCGTAGTGGGTATTGAAGTGGAAGCGCAGGTCGTTGACAATCTCGCGTGCCTTTTCAGGCAGACCGTCTTTCTTGACCAGTGGCAGCACAGCACACTTCACGGGTGCCAATGCCTCTGGCAGCTTCAGCACGACACGGGTTTCGCCATTCTCCAGCTTCTCTTCCTGGTAGCTGTGGCACATGATGGAGAGGAACATACGGTCAACACCGATAGAGGTCTCGATGACGTACGGCGTGTAGCTCTCGCCGCTCTGCGGGTCGAAGTACTTGATGCTCTTGCCGCTGTATTTCTCGTGCTGTGACAGGTCGAAGTTGGTACGTGAGTGGATACCCTCCACCTCCTTGAAGCCAAACGGCATGCGGAATTCGATGTCAGTAGCGGCATTGGCATAGTGAGCCAGCTTGTCGTGGTCATGGAAACGGTAGTTCTCTGCACCGAAGCCGAGGGCCTGATGCCACTTCATACGTGTCTCCTTCCATTTCGGGAACCAGTCGAGTTCGGTGCCTGGGGCAACGAAGAACTGCATCTCCATCTGCTCGAATTCACGCATACGGAAAATAAACTGGCGTGCTACAATCTCATTGCGGAAAGCTTTACCAATCTGTGCGATACCGAACGGAATCTTCATACGACCAGTTTTCTGTACGTTCAAATAGTTCACAAAAATACCTTGAGCCGTTTCCGGACGCAAATAAATTGAACTTGCGCCATCGGCAGTGGAACCAAGTTTTGTTTCAAACATAAGGTTGAACTGACGAACCTCCGACCAGTTAGCCGTTCCCGAAATAGGACACACAATGCCCAAATCAAGAATCAACTGGCGCATTGCCTCCAAGTCGTTGGCGTTCAATGCCTCATCATAACGTTTTGTAATTTCGTCAATTTTTGCTTGTTCACGAAGAATGTTCGGGTTCGTTTCGCGTGCTTTCGCCTCATCGAACGCATCGCCGAATTTCTTGCGACCTTTTTCTATTTCCTTGAGTATCTTTTGGTTGTGTTTTTCGCGTTCTTCCTCAATCAACACATCGGCACGATAGCGTTTTTTCGAATCTTTGTTGTCAATCAATGGGTCGTTGAACGCGTCAACGTGACCTGATGCCTTCCAAATGGTTGGGTGCATGAAAATTGACGAGTCAATGCCGACAATATTTTCGTGCAGACGCACCATTGCGTTCCACCAATATTGTTTGATGTTATTTTTCAGTTCAACACCGTTTTGTCCGTAATCATAAACGGCTCCAAGGCCGTCGTAAATCTCGCTCGAAGGGAATATGAAACCGTATTCCTTAGCGTGAGCGATAACTTTTTTTAGTAAATCGTCTGCCATGTTATGTCCTGTACATTTAAATTAGCGTGCAAAATTAATAAAATAAATAAGAATCTGTTCATAAAGCAGAAAATAGTACAATTTTGCTTTATATGTGACAAAAGAGATGTATGTTTGCCTTGTTATGGGACGAATACTTGCTATAGATTACGGAACGAAGCGCACGGGAATTGCGGTCACCGACCCGTTGCAAATCATTGCGAACTCGCTGACGACCGTCAGGAGTTGCGATTTAATCACGTTTTTGAAAGATTATTTTGCAAAGGAACAAGTTGACCACGTGGTGATAGGAATGCCGACAACGCTCCGCAACGAGCCTTCGGAAAACGCCAAATATGTGAAAATCTTTGAAAAACAGTTTCAAAAGGAATTTCCCCAAATGCCCATCAGCGAAATCGACGAGCGATTCACCTCAACCCTTGCCCACCAAGCAATGCTCGCAGGCGGCATGAAGAAAAAAGACCGCCAAAACAAAGAAGTTGTCGATAGCATCAG
>JAFZVR010000083.1 GCA_017617725.1 Prevotella sp. | reverse complement strand
GAAGACCGTTTCGAACTGTTTCGCGATGCTCCCGACAAATACCCGTACAACTACCATCTGACGAATGTATATGGGCTGAACCTCAACAGCTATTTCGACTGGGTAGCAGGACGTACCGCCTTTGGTGTGGACATGCGCCACGAAGACCTGATGAGTAGTAACCTGGGAGAACCTCTCTCCCGCCCTCACCACATACACGGCACGGATCGCGACTACGAGTATGGCATGAAACGCACTAATATTAATATGGTGGTGGAACATAACATCCTCCTACGCAGGCTGACACTCTCTGCAGGCATCGTGGCCGCATATAACAGCTGGGCAGATATGGGCGTGAAGGTCTATCCAGGTATAGACATCAGCTATCACCTGACACCATCGTGGACGGTATTTGCATCGTATAACTCATCACTACGCATGCCGTCGGCAACGGAGCTGTACTACTCTGTAGGCGGACATAAAGCCGACAAGGACCTCAAGCCGGAGGAAACACAGGCTATAGAGGGTGGCATGAGATACATAGGAAGAGTGCTCAACGGCGCACTGAGCGTATTCTATAACCGTCATGAGAACCTCATCGACTGGATACGACACACGTCAGAGGGTGACGATGCACCATGGACATCAGTCAACTTCGGACATATCAACAGCACCGGTGTGGAGGGTAAAACCCACATCAACATGCTACAGCTACTGCCTCAACAGAATGTGGTGGAACAGCTGAGTGTGGCTTACTGTTATATCCATCAGGAACAGAAGGAATATGACGATATCCAGAGCCGCTATGCACTGGAATACCTGCGTCATAAGCTCACTGCCAATATTCGGTTGGCGTTGTGGAAATCCCTGAAGCTAAATATAGCATATCGCCTGCAGGACCGCATGGGTTCATATACCGATATCAATGGCAATGTCCAACCATATCACTGCTATGGCATCGTCGATGCACGACTGGAATGGACTCCACGCACCACGACTCCCTCCACCGGAGGGCATGGAAGCCTCTCTCGACCCTCGACTCTCAACCCTCGACATTCTATAACAATATATCTGGAAGCAAACAACGTATTTGATAAGACATACGTGGACTATGGTTCAGTGCCACAGCCTGGAATATGGGTCATCGGCGGAATAAAGTGTTCTTTCTAACGAGTACTCCTCTCCTATTTGGAGGAGGTTGGGAGGGGGCTTCACTTCTCGCTCATAATGTGGAAGCAGTGCTGATTGCGCTCAAAGATGACGCGACACTTTCCGTCATCGCGCAGGTCATATAGCACCTCACCGAGAATATTAGCCATCTCGGTGTTATTGACGGACTTGCCCTCCATATCGATACGATTGAAACGAGTATATGACAGGTCAAAGGTAGTGCCATACAGGTGAGCTGAATTCTTGGCGGCATTACCATTGACCTTCATCAGACTTCCTACGTCAGCACGGGTACGAAGCATTGACGTTGCAATAATACGATGACAACGATAACCGCGCTTCTTCAGAATCTTCTGGAATTTCTTCCCTATAGTCGTCAAAAGTTTTTCTGCACCATCAGCCAGATAAGGCATGGAATGCGTCATCGGGTCGAGCTTATAATAGCGCGTATCTTCGATATGATTTAGGTGACGTAGCTTACGCTCCGCCTCATCGCGGTTCTCTATTGGCAGTATACCAATCTTCTCCGCTTTCTCTAATGTCATAGTGTTATGGTCCTTAAAGAAGAACTCACTGCGCACATTGACATTATCCTGACGAAAAGTATCACCCTCGCCCACAAACTTGCTTGTACTCGAACAACTGGCGAACAGTACCGCTACCATACATACTAACAATCCCTGTATCTGCTGCTTCCGTGTCATCATGATTACTATTTGACTGCGAAGATACAAAGAAAAATGGATTCATCGATATTTTCCACAAAAAAAGAGTCTCACCATCCAGTGAAACTCCTTAATGTCGGGATGACCAGACTCGAACTGGCGACCACACGCCCCCCAGACGCGTACGCTACCAACTGCGCCACATCCCGATTCGTGTTTTGCAACGTCTATAGTGGCTAATTGCGGCTGCAAATGTACGTACTTCATACGACAATTGCAAATTTTCCTCAATAAATTATTGTTATTGTCGCATTTTAATAGTAAAAGAATTACCTTTGCAAAGATGACAACACTAACGATAACGAGTGCACAAAACCCAAAGATAAAACAACTGCTCATCCTCGAACAGAAATCCACTGAACGACGGAAGAGCGGTCTTTTTGTAGTTGAGGGCTACCGGGAACTGCAACATTGTATCAACGCAGGATATGAGATAGAGACACTGTTCTGCTGTACTGATATAGTTGATTATCAACATCTGTCGGCATTGCTTGCTGACAGAGATGTAAGCACATACGATGTATCGATGAAAGTTTACGAGAAAATTGCCTATCGCAGTACCACAGAAGGGGTTGTGGCAATAATACGTAGCAAGACACTGCGCCTTGAGGACCTGCAATTACCAGAGCAACCACTGATAGTTGTATTGGAACGGGTGGAGAAACCTGGTAACTTAGGAGCAATCCTTCGCAGTGCTGATGCTGCCAATGCCGATGCCGTCATCGTATGCGATCCCCTTACCGACTTGTACAACCCCAATCTTATACGCAGTAGCATTGGTGCCATCTTCACCGTTCCTACGGTGGCATGTTCATCAGACGAATGTATCAAATTCCTGAAGGAGAAAGGAATACACATCCTCACAGCACAATTGCAGGATTCACACCTATACTATAATACGGACATGACGAGTGGTACAGCCATTGTTATGGGTACAGAGTCAACGGGACTCACCGACCAGTGGCGTCAGGCTGCCAATGCCCATATCCGCATACCGATGCTTGGACAATTAGACTCGCTGAATGTGTCTGTCAGCACCGCCATCTTACTGTTTGAAGCAGTGAGGCAGAGGAAATTAAATGAAAGATGAAAGATTAAAAATGAAGAGTTATTGGCTGTGCCAATTATGAATTATGAATTATAAATTATGAATTATATAGTTACTGCCCCAAAAACCATCAATGCCACTATCACACTGCCGGCGTCAAAGAGCATCAGCAATAGAGCACTGGTGATTCACCAGCTGTCTAATAGCAAAGTGCTACCTGACAATCTCTCCGACTGCGACGACACGGAGGTGGTAATGAGAGCGATACGGACAATTAGAGAGTCAAGGGTCGAGGGTCAAGGGTCGAGGGTCTCTACCATTGACATCGGTGCTGCCGGTACATCAATGCGCTTCATGACAGCCCTGCTGTCTGCCTTTCCCGAGGAACACGAGTACCTGTTGACAGGTACAGAACGGATGAAGCACCGCCCGATAGGTATTCTCGTCAATGCATTACGTGCACTCGGTGCCGACATACGCTATGCAGGAGAAGAGGGGTTCCCTCCCCTACTCATCCACAGCCGTCCCCTTGAAGGTGGAAGATTGGAAGTGCCGGGGAATACCAGCTCGCAATATATCTCTGCCCTGCTGATGATTGGTCCAGCACTACGTAATGGACTGGAATTAAGACTCACTGGGAAAATCGTATCACGGCCATATATAGACCTGACACTCCATGTAATGCATGAATTCGGAAATAATGTGGAATGGACAGGTGTCGATACTATCAGCGTTGCACCACAACCCTACAAGGAGCGCCACTATACCATCGAAAATGACTGGAGTGCAGCATCATACTGGTATGAGATACTGGCACTCACAACAGATTATGGAGCACAGGTGGTATTACCGGGACTGCACGATTCATCACGGCAAGGTGACTCTGTGGTGCGCTATCTGTTCAGCCTGCTGGGTGTGAAGACAGAATTCAAGGATGATAATGTCATCCTGAAGCGCAAACCGTGTACCATGCAGCATATGCAATATGATTTTTCAAATCAACCGGACCTTGCACAAACGGTGGTCGTGGCATGCTGTGCCCTCGGTATAAAATTCCATTTCACAGGACTATCGACACTGAAGATAAAGGAGACTGACCGCATAGAAGCACTGAAGACTGAACTCAAAAAATTGGGATTCGTCATACATGATGCAAATGACAGTGAACTGATATGGGACGGACAACGCTGCGAGGCAGAAGCGGATCCAGCCATAGATACGTACGAGGATCACCGTATGGCAATGGCATTCGCACCCTTGGCAATGGTGTTCGATAAAATGCGTATCAATGACCCACAAGTGGTAAGTAAATCATACCCACACTTCTGGAATGACCTGGAACAAGCAGGGTTTGAGATAATTCATAATTTATAATTCACAATTCATAATTATAACCAATAACCCATAAACTATAAACCATCCCACCCACCATGTCTTTCCTAATAATAGCCATCATATCGCTGATCGTTCTTGGCATCATCGCTGCAATAGCATCGCGCGGTGACGACCAGGAGATAGTTACTGCCGACACCTGTGCAGGATGCACAGGACGAGCAGAATGCAAGCTGGCAGATATAATGGAAAAGAAGCAAGGTAAAGACAATAAAACATGCCATTCAGCAGTTAATAAAGAGTGAGTCGAAAACTATTCAGACATATCGTTCCATTGTTTACAATAGCCATAGTAATGGTTATTGTTGGATGCTCTACGAAGAAAAATACGGCGAAGAGCCGATGGTGGCATTCCTTCAATGCCAAATACAACACCTATTACAATGGTGCACAAGCTTATATCAACGGTAGTCTGGAAAAGGAAAACGGCAATAAGGATAACTTCACGGAGATGATTCCGCTCTATACCGTCGGGAATAAGAAAAGTAAAGAGTTAGGAAAAGGGAATTTCGACCGCGCTATAGAGAAATCGAAGAAAGCCATTCAACAGCATAGTATTAAGAAGAAACCAGAATGGACAAAGAATCGGAGAAAAACCGAGAAAGACATTGCGTGGCTATCACGACGTGAATACAACCCCTTCCTGTGGAAAGCATGGATGCTGATGGGACGCTCACAATTCCATCAGGGATCATTCGATGAAGCAGCTGCCACCTTCGCATATATGAGCCGATTGTACAGCACACAGCCGGCGATATACGGCAAGGCGCGTGCATGGCTTGCAAAATGCTATATCGAGCAAGACTGGCTCTACGATGCGGAAGATATTATCCGTAACATGCAGCGTGACTCAATCGACTGGCGTGCACAGAAAGAGTGGGACTACACCCTCGCAGACTATTATATCCATAATGGTGACTTAGAAAAAGCCGTTCCATACCTGCGGAAGGTGATTAGCCACGAGATGCGCCGCAAGCAAAAAGCTCGCGAATGGTTCCTAATGGGACAAATACAGGGAGCACTGGGAAATAAGACTGAGGCATACAAAGCCTTCAAACATGTGCTACGTATGAATCCGCCATACGAATTAGCATTCAATGCACGTATAGCTATGACGGAAGTACTTGCTACCGGTAAGGCAAAGCAGATGATTAGTCGTCTGAAACGTATGGCGGCATCTGACAACAACAAAGAATATCTGGATCAGGTATACTACGCCATGGGTAACATCTACCTGGCACAAAATGACACGTTGAAGGCTATCAGCGCCTATGAGAAAGGTAACGAAAAAGCGACACGTAACGGTATAGAAAAAGGAGTATTGCTTCTACACCTCGGTGACCTCTATTGGCAACAAGAGAAATATAGTGATGCACGACGCTGTTATGGTGAAGCCATCGGACTGCTGGACAAAGACCGTAAAGACTACGAACAACTATCGTCACGCTCAAAGATTCTTGACGAGCTCGTACCTTTCACCGATGCTATCCATTTACAAGACTCATTGCAGGAATTAGCGAAGATGCCGGAAGATGAACGTAATGCCGCTATTGACCGCGTCATAGAAGCACTTAAAAAGAAAGAAAAAGAAGAAAAAGCAAAGGAAGCGGAGGCAGAAGCTGCACAGCGGCAAGCACAGTATGGCGGTAACAACCAACAGACAAATACTCAACAGCGACCTACCGTCAATACACAGAACAATGAACTGTGGTATTTCTATAATCCTACGGCAGTAACTCAGGGAAAGGCTGCATTCCAACGCCAATGGGGACAACGCGAGAATGCTGATGACTGGCAACGGGCAAATAAAACCGTTGTCGGAACTATCGGGTCACCAGACATGCTCGAAAACCTTACGGATGAACAACGCGACTCCCTCGCTGCAGCAGAACAGTTACAAGACTCACTGGAACAGGTTACAGACAGTGCACAGAACGACCCTCATAAACGGGAGTACTACCTCGCACAGATTCCATTCACAGAGGAACAAGTACAGGCAAGTAACCTTATTATCATGGATGGTCTGCACCATGCCGGTGTCATATTCAAAGACCGTTTAGACAATCTCCCACTCAGTGAGAAGCATCTCCGCCGTCTTACTGACGACTATCCCGAATACGATAAAATGGATGATGTGTATTATCATCTCTTCCTGCTATATAATAGGTTAGGACAACCGGCAACAGGGGATGGCTATGTGCAACTGCTGAAAGACAGCTTCCCAGATAGTCAGTGGACAACCCTACTCTGCGACCCTTATTTCGTTGAGAACTCTAAGTTTGGCGTACATATCGAAGACTCGCTATATGCTGCCACATACGCTGCCTTCAAGACTGACCGTTATGGCGAGGTCGAAACCAATACTCACCTGTCTGAGACACGCTTCCCATTAGGAGCTAACCGTGATAAATTTCTGTTTATCGGTGGTTTGAGTAAGCTTAATAATGGTGATGTGGAAGGCTGCGTAACGGATATGCAACAGGTTGTGGAGAAATTCCCGAAGAGCCGTATCAGTGAGATGGCAGGTATGATTGTTAATGGTGTCAATGCCGGCAGACGACTGCATGGTGGTAAATTCGACCTTAACGATGTGTGGAGCCGACGGTCGGCAGTGCTCAATGACAGCGACAGCATTCAGGCACGGCGGTTCACTCCTGACCGTCTGGCTGACTTCAATGTTATTCTCATCTATAAGCCAGACTCACTGAATGAGAATAAGCTACTGTTTGAAATGGCGAAGTTCAACTTTACGAACTTTATTGTACGAGACTTTGAAATAAACATCGATGATCTCGGTTCACACCATCAGATGCGCATTGGCGGCTTCCGCAGTTATGACGAAGCATACCAATATGTACGCCAACTGTCTGAGCGCCAACAACTGATGCAACAGGTGGGCAATTCTAAGATAATTATCATCAGTCAACCAAACCTTGACCTCATAGGTACACATTTCGGCTATCAGGACTACGATGACTTCTATGCGAAACACTTTGCGCCATTACAGGTGACAACACGCTACCTACTGTCTGAACCTGCAGAGGTGGCAACGCCACGTGAACGTGACCTCCAGGAAGAAATTGAAAGCAAGTCGCCTACACAGGAAGACATTGATGCATTGCAACAGGCAGAAGAGGGTGAGTTCTTCAATGCTACCGAGGAATATTCTGAGACTCCAGAAAGTCCAGAAACACCGGAAAATCCGGGAACGCCGGAAAGCCCGGAAAGCCCGGAAAGCCCGGAAAGCCCGGAAAGCCCGGAAAATCCGAATACACCGGATACACCAGAAAGCCCGGCGGAGCTGGAATACCCCATAGAGCCGACAGGACAGACGGGACAAACAATTCAGACACTGGAGGAAGAGCTAATCGTACCTGAGGAACCTGCCGCACCGGAAAACCCAGAATATCCGGAAACTCCGGAGAGTCCAGAATATCCGGAAAGTCCAGAATATCCGGAAACGCCAACCGATCCTGAAACACCAGCCACGCCTGTTACTCCGAAGGCTTCGAGCATACCAATTACTCCGAAGACCCCTATCACACCGGCAGCTCCAGAAATACCAGTTTCTCCAGAAGCTCCGGTTACCCCTGAGCCTCAAGAGCTCGACATATACTTTGATGACACACCATCAACGACACGTCCATCGACACCAAATACTCAGAATAAGTCATTTGACATAGAGGATGAGTACTACGACTTAGATGGGTTCTAAGGGGCAAGGATCGAGAGTCGAGAGGTGAGAGTGTTGTGTGGCTCGCTATTCTGTAGCGAGCATAAAAATAGAATCAGACATGAGCAACGGATTATTATTATGGGTTGACGATGAGATTGAGCTGCTACGCGCCCATATACTTTTTTTGGAAAAGAAAGGCTATGAAGTACGCACCGTGAACAACGGTAGCGATGCTGTTGACCAGTGCCACCAGCAGACATTCGACCTGATACTCTTGGATGAGCAGATGCCAGGACTAAGCGGCCTTGAGACGCTACAGAAAATCAAGGACATACAACCCGCCACTCCCGTTGTGATGGTCACCAAGAGTGAGGAGGAGAATATCATGGATCAGGCCATCGGTTCCAAGATTGCCGATTATCTTATAAAGCCTGTCAATCCTAACCAGATCCTCCTTACCCTAAAGAAGAATATCCATCAGAAAGCTATCGTTACTGAGGTGACACAAAGTGGTTACCAGCAGAACTTTATGGATATCGCCATGCAGATACAGAGCTGCCAGACTTATGGTGATTGGACCGATGTTTACAAACGACTGGTACGCTGGGAACTGGAGCTGAGCAATACCGACAGCAGCATGACGGAGATGCTCAGCATGCAAAAGGAAGAGGCTAATCTTGGCTTTGCTAAGTTCATAAAGAAGAATTATATGGACTGGGTAAGCCCTACCGCTGATACTCTTCATGACACCAGCCGTCCGCTAATGTCTCCTGACATCTTCAAACGCCGTATCTTCCCTACTCTTGACAAGGACGAGAAGGTATTTCTTATTGTAATCGACAATTTCCGCTATGATCAATGGCGCGTCATGGCACAGGAAATTGGCGATATGTTTGACATGGAGGAGGAACTATATATGAGTATTCTACCTACTGCCACACAATATGCACGCAACGCCATCTTCAGTGGACTGATGCCCACACAGATTGCCAAGATGTTCCCAGAGTTGTGGGTTGATGAGGATGAGGAAGAAGGAAAGAACCTCAACGAAGGTCCACTCATCCAGACGCAGATAGAACGTTATCGTCGCCACGATAAGTTCTCATATCATAAAGTCAACGACTCTGCTGGTGGCGAGAAACTATTGCAGCAGTTTAGCAACCTCAAACAGAACAACCTCAATGTGGTAGTAATAAACTTCATTGACATGCTCTCGCACGCACGCACAGAGATGAAAATGGTGCGTGAACTGGCAAGCAACGAAAGTGCTTATCGCAGTATCACCCTCAGTTGGTTCCGTCACTCCGTACTGGCAGAACTATTCCGTTTGCTTGCACAAACAAATTATAAAGTTGTCATCACCACAGACCATGGTTCCATAAGGGCAACAAAACCTATCAAGATTATCGGTGACCGTAACACCAATACCAACCTTCGTTATAAACTTGGTAAGAATCTAAGTTATAACGATAAGGAGGTATTTGTCATCAAAGAACCTCAGCGCGCACAGTTACCATCGCCGAATCTATCGACCAGTTACGTGTTTGCCACCGGTGACTCCTTCTTTGCCTATCCAAATAATTACAACTACTATGTAAGCTATTATAAGGACACGTTCCAACATGGCGGTATCTCAATGGAAGAGATGCTTATTCCATTGGTAACACTGACACCGAGAAGGAGGTAGTAGGTTTACGGTTTACAGAGAAACTATACGTTCACCATTGGGCAACTGCTCGATGGTTATTTTCCTTGCATCATCGGGCAGTATGTCCTCTATCAGTTCCGGCCACTCTATCAGACACAGACTTCCACTATAGAAATAGTCTTCGTAGCCCATGTCATAGACCTCTTCCAGCTTCTTTATCCTATAGAAGTCGAAATGGAATATTGAGGAATGCTCATCAAGGAGAGGAGTGTGAGGAGTGTATTCATTCACGATGGCAAATGTAGGTGATGTGATGACATCTTCCACACCCAATTGCTCACAGACAGCTTTTATGAAAGTAGTCTTTCCTGCTCCCATGCCGCCATAGAACGCCAGCACCCGACTGTCACCAATATGTTCGATGAATTGTTGTGCCGCCTCACCAATATGCTCCAAATCCTTTATTCGTATCTCCATTACCAACTAATTATCTGTAAACCGTAAACTGTAAACTATCAACTAAAGAAGTGCCTTGAACTTTTCATCAAGTGCAGACTTCGTACCGGCACCGATGAATTTATCTACCATCTGTCCACCCTTGAAAAACATAATTGTAGGGATATTACGGATACCCATCTGTCCAGCAATATCCTCTTCTTCATCAACGTCACATTTACCTACGATAATCTTACCGTCGTAGTCTTTAGCTAATTCAGAGATTACCGGACCTATCATACGGCATGGTCCGCACCATGTTGCCCAAAAGTCAATCACCACTGGCATATCACCATTAATAAGGCTCTCGAAATTCTCGCTTGTTACTTTTACTTCCATAATTATTGTATTATTAGTTAATAAGATAATTCACATTCTCATTACTATCAAGTGCTGTAAGCAATTTCTTATCCACACTGACTTTCAGATCACGGCTACGCATCAACAGATTACCTTGCGACTCATCATCGGTATTCAACTGTATATAGAGACTTGTTGTACCAGGATGTTCCTGTAGTAGTGATGTGAGATTTGTCACTATCTCAGTATTTACCTGTGCATAATCCAGAATGAGCGTAATCTTCTCAAGCCGTTTCTCTTTTACATCGGAGAGTTGTTCCACATTCTGGATACGGATATCATAGCTACCGCTATTAGGGAAGCGCTCCACGCTCTTAGCCGTTATAAAGACATTATAGTTCTGTTTCAGCAGACCACTCCAACGAATCCAGTCCTCATTGAAGATTGCCAGTTCGCCAGACGTCTCAAAGTCTTCAATGGTGACAAGGCCAAATGGTATTCCTTTCTTTGTAAAGCGTTCAACAGCATTCGTAACGATACCACCGAATGTCAATTCCTCACGTTTCGCCAATGCTATCTTATCACCATCGCGTCCCACCTCGCCACACGTAGTATTACACAGATGGTTAAGTACAACACTATATTCATCGAGAGGATATGCTGACAGGTATATGCCCACCATTTCACGCTCCTTGTTGAGTTTTTCTATCGTAGGCCAATGGTCACCCTCAGGGATAACAGGATGCTGTACCTCCACCGCATCAAGACCACCGAAGAGTGAGTTGGCTGCCTGTGCCTGCTCCTGCTGGTATAAGGAACCATATCGCATCAGTGTATCAAGGAACAGCTCACCTTTGGCATTGAAAGCAAAATACTGCTCACGCCGCAGTCCAAAACTGTCAAAGGCACCACTATATGCCAAGCTCTCGAAGACACGGCGGTTCACATTCCTCATGTCTATACGCTCTGCAAAATCAAAGATATCTTTATACGGGCCATTCTTCTCTCGCTCTGAGATTATAGAGTTCGAAGGAGCCTCGCCCAATCCTTTTATTGCTCCCAGTCCAAAGCGTATCTCACCATGAGCATTCACTGTGAATTTCATTCGACTCTCATTGACATCAGGCCCAAGGGTCTCGATACCTAACGAGCGACATTCGTCCATCAGCTTCGTAATCTCCGTTATCTGATCCTTGCGACGACTCATAATTGCCGCCATGAACTCTGCAGGATAGTTTGCCTTGAGGTAGGCAGTCTGGTAGGCTACCCACGAATAGCATGCCGCATGCGACTTATTGAATGCATAGGATGCGAATTTCTCCCAGTCAGCCCATATCTTCTCCAACACCTTTGGATCATGTCCATTGGCAACACCACCGTTAATGAATTTCGGGCGCATGGCATCAACGATATCCTTCTTCTTCTTACCCATTGCCTTTCGGAGGGCATCACTCTCACCACGTGTGAAATTTGCCAACTGACGGGAAAGAAGCATTACTTGCTCCTGATACACCGTGATACCGTAGGTATCCTTCAGATATTTCTCCATGCAATCGATAGGATATGTTATCGGTGCAAGACCGTTCTTACGCTTAATGAACTCCGGGATATAATCCATGGGGCCTGGACGATACAGCGCATTCATCGCTATGAGATCCTCGAAAACCGTAGGTTTCAGTTCACGGAGGTATTTCTGCATTCCTGCAGACTCAAATTGGAAGGTACCGACGGTCTGTCCTTTCTGGTAGAGTTCGAAAGTCTTTGGGTCATCAATAGGAATATTATCCAAATCGATAATCTTACCTGTAGAGATACGTATATTCTCCACAGCCTCCTTTAACTCCGAGAGAGTCTTCAAACCGAGGAAGTCCATCTTTATCAGTCCCGTCTCTTCTATAACGTGACCGTCATACTGTGTCACAGGCACTTTCTGCCCCTTGAAATCCGGGTCATCTGCCGTAGAGACCGGTACCCAGTCGCTGATAGGTGTACGACAGATAATGAATCCACACGCATGAATGCCGGTACCACGAATTGTACCTTCAAGCATCTTAGCATATTTGATGGTATTACTAAGATGTGGATCATCAGATGCCTCTGCATCCCTCAACATCTTTGAACATTTAATGGCATTGGTAAGATTCATCTTCAAGTCCTTGCCAGTTTGAGGATCCTTCAAACGGTCAGGAATAGACTTACACAATGCATTGGACATATCAATAGATACCTTCTCCACTCGTGCAACATCCTTGATGGAGTTCTTCGTTGCCATAGTAGCGTAGGTGATGATATGAGCACAGTTTGCATGACCATATTTGTCCATTACCCACTGCAGCACCCGTCCTCGTCCATCGTCATCGAAGTCAGTATCAATATCCGGCAAGGATATACGGTCCGGATTTAGGAAACGCTCAAACAGCAGGTCGTATTGCAGTGGGTCTATCTTTGTGATACCCAAGCAATAGGCAACGACAGAACCAGCCGCAGATCCACGACCGGGTCCAACCATCACATCAAGCTCCTGTCGTGCCGAGTTGATGAAGTCCTGCACGATGAGGAAGTAGCCCGGGAAACCCATTGTCTTCATGATATGCAGCTCAAAGCGTATTCGGTCGTCAACCTCCTTGGGCAATGAAGAATGAAGAATGAAGAGTGAAGAATCGGCCACCGTTATGGTTTCCTCTGTCAACTGCAAAGGCTGACTGTCATTATAGCAACGGGCAGCCCCCTCATACGCCAGCTTCGCCAGGTAGTCGGCCTCAAACTTTATTCGATATAGCTTATCATAGCCACCCAATTTCTCTATTTTCTTTTCGCCCTCTTCGCGTGGCAGAGGATTCTCGCCATTCTCATCACGAGTAAACTCCTCGTAAAGCTGCTCTTTGGTAAATTTCTGCCGCCACTGTTCCTCTGTTCCGAAACTTTCCGGAATAGGGAAGAATGGCATGATTGGGTCGTGATTGATATCATATAGTTCAACCTTATCGAGGACTTCCAGCGTATTACGCAGAGCTTCCGGCACATCAGAAAAGATGGCATTCATCTCTGCACGCGACTTAAACCACTCCTGCTTGGAATAGAGCATTCGGGTGGGGTCGTCAAGGTCTTTTTGCGTTGACAGACACAGTAGGTGGTCGTGAGCTTCAGCAGTGTCCTTATCTATAAAGTGGCAGTCGTTGGTACATACTAACTTTATGCCATATTCATGTGCCAGTTCTATCAATACCTTATTGGCACGCTGCTGTAAAGGGAATGTCTCTCTGTTAGCACGCTGGTGCGGGTCTGTGACCTCATGCCGCTGCAGTTCCAGATAGTAGTCATCACCAAAGACACGTTTATGCCATTCTATCGCCTCACGAGCTCCTGCAATATCGCCATCAAGAATTTTCTTTGGGACCTCGCCTGCAATACATGCCGAGCATACCATCAGTCCTTCGTGGTATTTTTCCAAATCCTCACGGTCGGTACGCGGACGCATGTAATAGCCGTCAACCCAGGAACGGCTGACAAGCTTCACCAGATTGTGATAACCCTGGAAATTCTTTGCCAGCACTATCAGGTGGTAGCCACTCATATCACCCTTGTCACGCTTCAATGACTTGCTGCCATTCTTCGACACATACATCTCACAGCCGAAAATCGGTTTAAAAGGCTCCTTTCCTTCCTTTTTCCTGTCTTTGTTTATTCCCTTGCAATAGTCGAAGAGTTCCTTGACGCCGAACATATTGCCGTGGTCAGTAATCGCCATACCACGCATGCCGTCAGCAATAGCCTTGTCAACCAATGCTTTCACTGGCGATTGTCCGTCAAGGATAGAATAGTATGTATGTACGTGCAGATGTATGAAGTCTTCCATTGTCTCAATCATATAGAGCCTCAAAGTTACCACTAAAAAGCGACATCGCCAAAGAAAAGAAGATAAATAGTCTATTTTGTAAAAAATATGAATTATGATTTATGAATTATGAATTATATTCAGTACCTTTGCATTATATTTCAGTAATTGTGTGCATGAACTAAAAACCCATGGGTCAGAAAATAAAGAAACTAAAGAAAATAAGGATACACCGTGAAGGCACAAATACACTACTCTATGGTGCTATCAGCTTAGTGGCAATAGCTATCGTATTATGGTTTTCCTTCTCAACGAAGATTCCATTTTGGGCTTTTGTCATAGTCTTCGGCACGGTGTATGGTATCACTACAAATTTCTATCGTTGTCCTATAAGGTATTTCCCGGAAGAAGATACCGAGGATATTGTCGTTGCTCCTGCTGACGGTCGAATTGTTGTCATAGATGAGGTGGAAGAGAACACTTACTTCCACGACCGCCGACTCATGATTAGTATATTCATGAGTCTCTGGAATGTTCATGCCAACTGGTTTCCTGTTGATGGAAAGGTAAAATTTGTAAAACACTTTGACGGAAACTATCACAAGGCATGGCTCCCAAAGGCAAGTGAAGAGAATGAACATGCGGATGTTATGATTACCACCGATAAAGGTGAGGACATCCTCTGCCGACAGATTGCCGGTGCTGTAGCACGACGCATTGTGACCTATGCCCAGGAGGGTGAAGACTGCTATATCGATGAACACCTTGGATTCATCAAACTCGGTTCCCGTGTTGACGTGTACTTGCCACTCGGCACAGAGGTATGTGTAAAGATGGGACAAGCCACTACTGGTGACCTGACTGTCATTGCAAAGCTAAAATAGCGAGGAGTGTGGAATTATAACTTACTCAACTTTTGCAAGTTGAAGGAGTTAATGAAGTAAAGGAGTTAAAGGAGATAAAGGACGATAGTCAAATTTCTCCATAGATAATTTTGAAGAATAGCAAGTAAAAACTATTGTCTTTTAACTTCCCAGCGAAGCGTTAACTTCCTCTAGCTCCCTTTAACTCCCGAAGTTGAGCATATGCGAAACGTAACTAAATTATAAATGATGAATTATACCAAGCATATTCCAAATACCATCACATGCTGCAACCTTGTTTCCGGTTGCTTGGCTATCGTTGCGGCATTGTTCCATAGTGCAGAACTGGCTCTGTCGTTAATCATTATCGGAGCTATCTTTGACTTCTTCGACGGCATGAGCGCCCGACTGCTACATGTCAGCTCACCTATCGGTAAGGAACTCGACTCACTTGCCGATGTTGTCACCTTTGGTGTTGCACCGGCAACCATTGTCTATAAACAGCTTACCATCATCGAATATCCTGAATATCTGGAACCAGTGCGCGATATTATCCCCTTTATTGCCTTCGTCATGGCGGCATTCTCGGCACTTCGGTTGGCTAAGTTCAATCTCGATGAGCGTCAGGCAATGGGCTTCATCGGTCTACCAACCCCTGCCAATGCTCTGTTCTGGGGTGCCGTTGCCGTAGGGGGTAGAGGCTACTTTATCGACAGCTATTACGCCTCACAAGTGGTATGTGCCGTCCTCATAGGAATAGCCATTAGCTGTTGGCTTCTTGTCAGTGAGATACCGATGTTTGCATTGAAATTCAAGCAGTGGGGATGGAAAGGCAATGAGTTGAAATACATCTTCATCATCACATGTATTCCGCTACTGCTCATTTTCGAATTTGCAGGCATTGCTGCTATCATTGCATGGTATGTGATACTGTCTATAGCAACAAGAAATAGGTAAGACATGTTTCTACTGAAATTCGTACTTTTCATCTTCATAGTAGGCTTCTTTGCTGTGCTTATCACAGCATGGTCGTTCTATAATAAGGTACGTGATGTCTCCAACCGGTTCCGCCAGCAACATACAAGGCAGCAGACCAGTCGTCACACCACCGTTGACGGTAATGTCATCATCGACCAACGCTCTCCCGACAAAGCAAACAAAAAAATAATTGAAGACAACGAGGGCGAATATGTGGAGTATGAAGAGTCGAAAGTCGAGAGTTGAGAGTCGAGAGTTGAGAGTCGAGAGTTCTCTACCCCTCAAGGAGTTCTAGAAGAACTAGAAGAACTATATATTCTAGAAATTCCATAACCAATAACCTATAACCAAAAACCCTTTTCAATAATAACAATATGCGTTTCAAAAGAATATTATTAAAGCTCAGTGGCGAGAGTCTCATGGGCAAGCAGGGCTTCGGCATTGACCCGGAGCGTCTTTCTGACTATGCACGTCAGATAAAGGAAATACACGATATGGGTGTACAGATTGGTATTGTCATCGGTGGCGGTAATATCTTCCGCGGACTGAGTGGTTCGCAGAAGGGTTTCGATCGCGTCAAAGGTGACCAGATGGGTATGTGTGCCACTGTAATCAACTCACTGGCACTCTCCTCCGCACTTGGGGCCATTGGTGTAAAGAACAAAGTTCTCACCGCCATCCGCATGGAGCCTATCGGTGAGTTCTACACTAAGTGGAAGGCTATAGAAGCTATGGAGCAGGGACATGTCTGCATCTTCTCTGCCGGCACTGGATCACCATATTTTACCACCGATACCGGTTCCTCACTGCGTGGCATAGAAATAGAGGCCGATGTAATGCTGAAGGGCACCCGTGTTGACGGCATCTATACTGCCGACCCAGAGAAAGACCCAACAGCTACGAAGTTCACTGACATCACATATAAGGAGGTGCTTGCACGTGGACTGAAGGTTATGGACCTCACTGCCATCTGCATGTGTAGCGATAACAATCTACCAATCTATGTTTTCAATATGGACGTTGTAGGTAACCTGAAGAAGGTTATGGATGGAGAGGAGATTGGTACGTTGGTGCATGTGTAGGGTCGAGGGTCGAGAGTCGAGGGTCGAGTGGCTCGCTACTCCGTAGCGAGCATAAAGGCCACCTCCTTGAAGGCGTAGTGACGCTCCTGCCCCACCTTATCACACAGGATTAGCGTACCCTCGTCTGTCACATCAACCAATTCCGCAAGAAATGAGCCGTTTTTGTCGGCATAAGGCCAAGAGCCTGTTCTCCTGTAGAGCAGGCTCTTATATTTTGCCGCCACATCCTCACGACAGTCTGCGGTATATATCTGTTGGAATG
>JAFZVR010000009.1 GCA_017617725.1 Prevotella sp. | reverse complement strand
GCTTTGATTGTGAATTTGTCTAATGTCATAATTTGTTCTCCTTTCTATATTTCTTGGTCGTTTGGGATATTGTCGTTTGGTGACTTTTCATTTATTTCGGCTCAAATTCTGTGCCCATATATATATAATGACAAACTGTCAGATTGTTGTGACGAAATGGCACAAATGTGTTAAGCTAATAGTGTCGGGTGTTAAAACGAGATAAAATTAAACTAAAGAATTGGCGGTACGTCATAATAGTATTAATTTTGGCTCAAATTATTGATAGTATGAAACGACTCCTATTATTCATTTTTGCGTCACTGAATATGTTGACAGTGTTTTCACAGTCGTATAATGACCTTTGGAAACAAGTTGACCAGGCAGAGGAGAAAGACCTGCCGAAGACACAGATAGAAATACTTGAGAAGATTGTCTCTAAGGCAACGAAAGAGAAAGCCTATGGTCATCTGCTTGCTGCGGAATTTAAGAAAGCCGGCTTGCAGACTTCTATCACGCCTGATTCATTGCAGTCAGAGATAGCGCAGATAGAATCACAGATGTCAGAATCCAATGACTCTGTCCTCAAGGCTGTTTACTGTGCTGTGCTGGGTAAAATCTATTCTGGGAATGCGTCCTTGGGACGGCAACATGACAAGATTGGTGCGGATTATTTTGCTAAGGCTCTCGCTAATCCGGAACTGTTGGCTTCACAGCAATATACTGGTTTCATACCAATGATAACCAAACGAAGCGATAGTGAAATCTTCAATCATGACTTGCTGCATGTCATTGGAATGGAAGCAGGAGCCTATCAGCAGATGTTTGAGTATTATTCGAGAGCAAGGAATACCGAAGGTCAAGCGGCAAGTAGTGATGCAGCATGTCTTCTTGCACTGAAGATGTTACAGCAAAGGAAGGATGCATTGTCCAAGAGGCAGTATCTTGCCGCTGTAGATAGTCTCATTGCTACTTATCAGGACACACCGGCATGTGGTGAGATAGCCATTGAACGTTATTATGCTATGCCGGATGATGCTACACAACGCTATCACTATGCGCAGGAGGCGGCGCAACGATGGAGCACATGGAAGAGGGCTGCTGTCTTCACAAACGAGATGGCTCAGCTCACTGCGCCCATGTTTAATTCTGAGCTGAAAGAGGCTCGTACCATACCTTATAATCCGTATGTACTGAATATCAAAGAGGTGCGTAACCTTCAACAGCTCACCCTGAAGGTATATCAGCTTAAAGCCACAGGAGAGACGGAACTGGAGTTATACGACAGTAAACGTATTGAAAAGGTGAAGAATCTAATCATGGGTGACCCTTATCAGGTATCTGTTCGCAGCTATCCTGACAAGCAGGCCTATGAGATGATGCAAGACTCTATTATCATCAACGGTTTGCCTGTTGGCGTTTATCTCATAGAGATGTCAGCCGATAATAGTGAGGTTAAGCCACAATATGCCGTGTTCTATGTCAGTGATGTCTTTGTTATTTGGGAAGAACAGCCTGAGAATGTCGTTCGCTATGCTGTTGTAAATGCTACCACAGGGCAACCCATACCTGATGCAAAAATAAAGTTGAGCCTTGCGCCCAACTCATACGGAAAAGGCAACGATGACAGAACGAAGATTCTGCAAACCGACGAGAAGGGAGAGGTCCTTTTCAACTATGGGAAACAGGATCCACGATGGGTGTATGCATATACCACTAATGACAAGGCAAGTCCGAAGAGCGGAGCATGGTGCCATTATAACTATAATGGTACAAGTGAGGATCAAAACTATATTCGTATCTATACCGACCGTAGTATCTATCGTCCAGGTCAGACGCTCCATGTGGCAGCTGTTGCTTATCGTCGTTATGAGAAAACAAAACATACCACATCTGCATATAAGACGGTGACAATCCGCCTGCAGGATGCCAACTACCAACTTGTATCAGAAAAGACTGTTACAACAGATTCCTTTGGTACTGCCGCTGTTGATTTCACATTGCCGGCAAGTGGTCTGACGGGTAACTTCACTATCAAGGCGCGAGCAGATGTGGAGGGTTCAACAACGATTCGCGTGGAAGAATATAAGCGTCCTACATTCCAGATAGAATTTTCGGATTATAAAGAGCAATATGCTCATGGCGACACCATTAGCGTAGAAGGCTTTGCAAAGACCTATGCCGGGATGCCTGTACAGGGTGCAAAAGTGAAATACACAGTGTCACGGCGTAATGCGTGGTGGTGCTGGTGGAACTATTTCGGTAATGAAGCCGAAGAACTCTATGACGGTGAGGCCGTAACAGACGAGACTGGTGCTTTCCGTATTGATATGCCAATGCTCCTACCGTTTACCAAAGAGCAGTTGGCAGAGATGACTGATGCCAATATACGTCGTCGGGGACTATTCTATAATATCACTGCTGATGTGCAGGTGACAGACCTCGCAGGGGAGAGTCATAACGGACAGTTTACACTGCCACTTGGTACAAAACCGACTACTTTAACTTGCGACCTTCCTGAGAAATCGCTCTGTGACAGCTTACGCAGCATTACATTCCACTATAATAATGCTGCAGGACAACCAATAGACGGCAGGATTAAGTTCTCCGTTGGCGGAAAAGCTTTTGCTGGAGGAAAAAGTTATGCTGCTAATACTGCTATTGCTCTGCCGCGACTCTCTTCTGGCAGACATACAATAATTGCTGTTTGCGGTACAGACACGTTGCGTCAGGAGGTCGCGACATTCTCAATGAATGATAAGACTCCCGTAATCAATACTCACGACTGGTTCTATATCACTGATAATGAGTTCCCTAATGACGGCAAACCTGTATATGTACAGTTTGGCTCGTCTGATAAGGCGCAGCATGTTGTTTACTCTATCTTTGCAAAAAACTATATTATTGAGAGTGGGGTAGTGGACCAAAGTAATGCTCTTACAACACGCACCTTATATTATCAGGATGAATATGACGGTGGTATCACCGTGACATGTGCGTGGGTTAAGGACGGGGTGATGTACCAGCACAGTGAATGTATCTCCGCACCTAAGCCAGACACTCGTCTGAAACTGGAATGGAAGACTTTCCGAGATCGTCTTACCCCAGGACAGAAAGAAGAGTGGACGCTCTCTGTTTGTAAGCCTGGCGGCAAACCTGCTGATGCGCAATTACTGGCGACTCTCTATGATAAGTCACTCGACCAGATTGTAAAACACAGCTATAGCCTCAATGTGTCATTCCCATTCGCCCAGCCATATGTTGGGTGGCTCGGACAGCAACAGAACAATGCTTTGCTGAATTATCATGTCTATCCTAAGACGGCTTATGTTGGTATGTTGGAGTATGCTCAATTCGATACAAGGTATCTTGAGTACCTGATTTATGGTTATGGAAGACCCTTTGGCCGTGTTCGTCCGATGAAAATACGAGGACGTGTTGCTGCAGGAATGGTACTTGAGGAGATGCGAGTCGAGTCCTCAGTGATGATGTCCGATGTCGCCTTAGAGAAAAATGTCGCATCGGCTGATGATGCTGCAAATGCAAGCGATGCTGATACACAAGATTCCAGCTCCGATGTGCAAATGCGTGAGAATCTTGACGAGACGGCTTTCTTCTATCCTCAGCTCCATACTGATGCAAATGGCATTGTAACGATGACATTCACTCTTCCAGAGAGTATCACTACTTGGCGCTTTTTGGGTGTTGCTCATGACAAAATGATGAATACCGGTGGTATTACCGGTGAGGCTATAGCAAGCAAGACAGTGATGGTTCAGCCTAATATGCCACGCTTCATCCGTGAGGGAGACCGTGCTACCATCACAGCAAAGCTCATGAATACGTCTGATAAAGAAGTGTCAGGGAAGGCTCGTATGGAAATCATCGACCCATCAACAGACAAGGTGCTGTTTGCTACGGAACAGGACTATACAATAGCTTCTCAGAGAACTTCCAGTGCAATGTTCCAAGTTGACCCGAAAGCATTTACAGGTCAGTCGCTGCTTATAGTAAAAGTGATGGCGGTCGGTGACGGCTATAGCGACGGTGAGCAGCACTATCTCCCCGTGCTTCCACAAACAGAGCATGTCATCAACACTTTGCCTTTCACTATCCATGGAGCAGGTGAGACAAAAATCAACTTAACGAGTCTTTTCCCTGAAAATACTACTCAGCAACGTCTCACAGTGGAGTACACCAACCACCCGGCGTGGCTTATGATTCAGGCGTTGCCGTTTGTTGCTGATCTCAACGAGCATAATGCAATCAGCCTCTCTGCTGCATTCTATGCAAATAGCCTTGCAAGGAATATTCTCACATCTGTACCAAAGATGAAGCAAATTATTGAGCAATGGCGTAATGAGGCTGCTGCAGGAGCACAGGAGACAACGATGCAGAGTAATCTACAGAAAAATCAGAGTCTGAAGGAACTGCTGTTAACTGAGACACCTTGGGTGATGGATGCGCAGAATGAGGCAGAACAAAAGCAGAACCTTATACAGTTCTTTGATGAGAATTCAATGAATCAACGACTGAAAAAAGCCATCACACTTTTAGGCAATCTTCAGAATTCCAACGGCTCATGGAGCTGGTGGGAAGTGAGGTCAGGAAACCTGTATATGACGGTGGCTGTCAGCAAGACCCTCGTGCGCCTGAATACTATCCTCGGCCCACAGGATGAGACAACGGAAATGTTGACTGACGCTTTTAAATACATGCGTAGGGAGATAGCCAAGGAGGTTGTTGAATTGAAGAAGTTAGCCAAGAAAGGCTACAAGGAACTACGCCCAAGTGAGACTGCCGTTAGCTATCTGTACCTTTGTGCTCTTGATGGTCGTAAGATGCCGGCCAGTGCTAAAGCTGATTATGATTATCTCGTGGCTCTGTTGTCGAAGAAAACTACGGAGCTGACCATTTACGGTAAGGCAACATCGGCGATTATCCTTGCAAAGAGCGGCTATGAGAAAAAAGCCGCAGAGTATCTGCAAAGTATTAAGGAATATTCGGTATTCACTGAGGAAATGGGCCGTTATTTCGATACGAGGAAGGCATATTACAGCTGGTTCGACTATAAGATTCCGACAGAAGTGGCAGCGATAGAAGCTATACAGACTATCACTCCATCTGACCGTCAAATAGTAGAGGAGATGCAACGCTGGCTATTACAGGAGAAACGTACACAAGCATGGGACACGCCAGTCAATGCAGTTGATGCTATTTATGCATTCTTTGGTAGTCAAAATGTTCAGAATAGTCAAGATGATACAAATACTCAGAGTACTCAGAACAACCTGACTTCGTTGATTAGCCAGAACTCTCTTAGCACCCTTACTCTTGATGGTAAGCCTCTTGAAACATCCGCTGCCACAGCAGGAGTGGGATATGTTAAGACAAGTCTGGATGTAGGACCCTATTCAGCTCTCGTTGCCCGCCCCTCAACTCTCGTCATAGAGAAGACAGACACCGATACTTCTTGGGGTGCCGTCTATGCGCAGTTCCAACAGCAGGTGACAGAGATTACTGATGCTGCCTCTGGTATCAAGGTCACCAGGGAGATAGTAGCTTCAGACTCTCAATCCTCAACCCTCAACTCGCGATTTAGCATCGGTGACAGGGTAAAAGTCCGCATTACCGTCATTGCTGACCGTGACTATGATTTCGTGCAACTTATTGACAAACGTGCGGCATGTATGGAACCGTTACAGCAGCTAAGTGGCTACCGTGGTGGGTATTATCAGAGCACTAAAGACTGCACAACAAACTATTACTTCGATAGAATGTCCAAAGGTAAGCATGAGATTGAAACAGAATACTATATCGACCGAGCTGGTGAATACACCACAGGTACTTGTACGGTGCAATGTGCTTATGCTCCAGAGTATAGCGGCAGAGCAAGAGGAGAATCTTTGAACGTTGACAGATGAGTGTTGAGACAATGCTGAATATTGAAATTGACAGTGGCAGTGGATTCTGCTTTGGTGTTACCACAGCCATCAAGAAAGCTGAGGAGGAATTGCAAGCAGGGCAGACGCTCTACTGCTTAGGCGATATTGTTCACAACGGAATGGAGGTGGAGCGGCTCTCTACCAATGGGCTTGTAACCATCAATCATGATGAATTGCGCCAGCTTCATAACGTGAAGGTATTGTTGCGTGCTCATGGTGAACCGCCAGAAACCTACGAAATAGCAAAGAAAAATAATATTGAGATTATTGATGCTACATGCCCTGTGGTATTAGCATTGCAACGACGGATTAAAAAACAGTTCGACAGTAATCCGGATGCACAGATTGTAATCTTCGGAAAGAATGGTCATGCGGAGGTGTTAGGATTGGTTGGGCAGACAAGGAACCGCGCGATAGTGATAGAGCATTTAGACGAGGTTGAGAAACTTGATTTCTCTCGTGATATATATCTCTATTCACAAACTACGAAGTCTCTGGACGAGTTCCATCAGATAATCGACTACATACAGTCACACATGTCGCCAACGGCACAGTTCCGTAGCTTTGATACCATTTGTCGACAGGTTGCCAACCGGATGCCTAATATTGCCTCATTTGCAGTCAAACACGACCTTGTTCTATTCGTATCCGGGCGTAAGAGTAGTAATGGTAAAGTTCTTTTTAATGAGTGCAAAAGCATCAATGCGAACTGTCATCAGATTGAACGTGCCAATGAGATTGACATGAAATGGCTCAATGAGGTGGAAAGCGTAGGCATCTGTGGTGCTACCAGTACACCGAAGTGGTTGATGGAAGAATGTCGCGATTGGATTATGGCAAGAATGTCGGGGGTATGAGCTGAGAGATAAGTGGTAAGAGATAAGACTGCTCATTGAGCAGCCTTATAGTATTCATTGATAAGCCATTTTTGTTGTTCGGCTATCGTGATGTTACTGTTATCTAATTCTATGGCATCGTCAGCCTTACGCAGTGGTGATACTGCCCGAGTGGAGTCTATTCTATCGCGTTCCACTACATTCTTCAGTATGGCATCGTAATCAGCAGACATTCCTTTCTCTTGTAGCTCTTTGTAACGACGCATAGCACGTACCTCAGCGCTGGCAGTAACAAAGATTTTCAGTTCTGCATTGGGGAATACCACCGTTCCAATATCACGCCCATCCATTACGATTCCTCCGTGGGCACCCATCTGTTGCTGTTGCTCTACGAGTTTTTCACGAACAAATGGTAGGGTGGCGATAGGACTGACGTGACTGCTGACTTCCATTGTACGGATGTCGCGCTCAACATCTTCGCCGTTGAGGAAGGTGTGGATGGAAGCCCCCTCCAACTTCCCCCCTGATGGGGAGCCTTTTTCTTCCTGTATTCCTATTAGTTTCTGGTCAATATGAATCTCGTCGAGGCGTTGTTTGAGTTCGTCTTCGCGGATGCTACCGTCGGCATTGAACAGATTGTTGCGCATAGCAAAAAGTGTCACAGCACGATACATCGCTCCTGTGTCTACGTAAACATAGCCAATCTCGCGTGCGAGATTCTTTGCCATCGTACTCTTTCCACATGACGAGTGCCCGTCAATAGCTATTGTAATCTTTTTCATCTTTATCCTTTTTCTTACCACTCACCACTTGCTTCTTACCACTTATATCGCCAACGCTGCATTAATCATCAGCGAGTAGGACGAAACATGGTATCTACCGTATGAGAGATTGAGTTTAAAACGCTCAAGGTTAAGGCCGGCACCGAATGATAGACCTGCTCCGTGAGCACTCTCATCGTCGGTAGTAACAATCTTCATCTCGTCAGCTCGACGGAATTGGTAGCCTGCACCAATCCATATCTGATGTGACAGAAAAGCATCGAGTCCAAGACAGAGATGGTTCACAAAGCGGTAGTCATAATGTGTCATATCAACGAGGGTTGCCGATATACGTACAGGTAGAGCTTGAAATGTTTTGCTTACACCAATCTGAACATCGATAGGCATCTTATTGTATTCCTCATCGTATGCCTTTACTTCACCACCAAGGTTCTTCGCTACTGCAGACATCGACCATTCGTGCTCAGGATTGTAGTAGTTTAATCCAAGGTCTATTCCTACAGCGATAGAGCTATAGTCTCCGATCTGTGATGTGATGAATTTTCCAGTAATACCACCTACAAGATTCTTTGCCAACTGATATGAGAAAATACCACTTAGGGCTATGTCATTAGCATTGAATTCACCGGTCTGGCGGTTATCGGCATCTACCTCCTTTATTTTCCCGTAGTTCACATATTGCACCCCACCGGCCACAGTAGTCTTTTCCTTAATGATCTTAGTAAAAGAAGCACTAAGAAAATGGCAGTCCTTCATATAGTTCATATAGTTGAGTCCTACCATACGGTCGCTTACCGATGAAGCAAGTGCTGGATTGGAAAACATCAGTGAAGGGTCATCTTCAATAATGGTAATATTCTCACCACCCAGAGCAGCAGCATGAGCGCTGACAGGCAAGCGCAGGAAGTTATAACCTGTCTGACTCTCTTGCGCACTGACATCTGTTAGTGCCAGCAGCATACAGAGAACAGTCAATACTCTTTGGTGTCTGATGCATGATATGATATGTTGGTTGTTGATTGTCATTCGATAGTATAATTACTTGTTTATACCCACATCTATACTATATAAAAACGCAGTTTTCAATCCTATATTTTATTTTATTACTGTTTTTTTATTCTATATACTGATGCCGTAACTTTGTTTCACTTCGTTCATTACAAAAGTACTTTCTATGGAGCCCACAGTGTCGATATTACCCAATTTTGTCAGAATAAACTCTTGATATTGTTTCATATCGCGTGCACGTACCTTCAATAAATAGTCATAGGCACCTGATGTATTATAGCACTCTGTAACTTCAGGGATGAGCATTATGTGTCTGGTAAAGGACTCTGCAATCTCACGGTTTATCTGTTTCAGTTTCACCTTACAGAACACTTGCAAGCCCCTGTCCAGTTTGTCAGGATCCAGTATAGCCACATATTTCTTTATATAGCCTTTGCGCTCGAGTCGTTTCTGGCGCTCGAAGACTGGGGTAGGGGTGAGATTGACGGCATCAGCAAGCTCTTTTGTCGTGAGTTTGGCGTTTTTTTGCAGTGTCTTGAGTATCTGCAGGTCAGTTCTGTCTAATGTTTCGGTCATAGTTGTGGAATATTATTCTGTTGGAGCACATGAAAAGTGCCGTTCTTGGAGGATTATTCTTTTTAGTTTGCAAATGTAGTGATATTTTCCATAATAAGCAAGAAATTTGGAAGATATGTCTAAATCCCCGTACCTTTGCACCCAGATAAAGTAAAAATATGGACTAACATCTCTAAACGAGTAAACAATATATTCTCCAAACGACAAAACAACCAAATAACAAAATAATAAAAAAGAAAGGATAAGATTATGGCACAGAACAAGAATTACAAATTTGAGACACTGCAACTTCATGTAGGCCAGGAACAGGCTGACCCCGCAACCGACGCACGTGCGGTGCCTATATATCAGACGACCTCTTATGTTTTCCGTAACTCACAGCATGCTGCCGACCGTTTTGGTCTTCGTGATGCAGGTAATATCTATGGTCGTCTGACCAACTCTACTCAAGGTGTTTTTGAGGATCGTGTAGCGGCCCTCGAGGGTGGCGTAGCCGGATTGGCTGTTGCCAGCGGTGCTGCTGCTATCACCTACGCTCTGCAGAACATTGTGCAGAATGGCGACCACATCGTTGCTGCTGACAATCTGTATGGCGGTTCATACAACCTGATTACCCATACATTGGCTACTCAGGGCATCAGCAACACCATTCTGAATGTAAATGACCTCGAAGCCCTCGATGCTGCTATCCAACCCAACACAAAAGTAGTATATGCCGAGACCTTCGGAAACCCCAACTCCGACGTGCTCGACCTCGAAGGTGTGGCTGCCGTAGCCCATAAGCATGGTATCCCATTTATCGTTGACAACACCTTCGGCACTCCGTATTTGATTCGTCCGTTGGAGCATGGAGCCGATATCGTGGTTCACTCTGCTACGAAGTTCCTCGGCGGTCACGGTACCTCTCTCGGTGGCGTCATCGTTGATGGTGGTAAGTTCGACTGGAAGGCTAATCTCGACAAGTTCCCAACACTGGCAAAGCCAGATCCCTCGTATCACGGCATCGTCTTTGCCGACGCTGTAGGCGCTGCTGCTTACGTCACCCGCATTCGTGCCGTCTTGCTGCGTGATACCGGTGCAGCCATCTCTCCATTCAATGCCTTCATCCTGTTGCAGGGTGTTGAGACCCTGAGTCTGCGTGTAGAGCGTCATGTGGAGAATGCCCTGAAGGTGGTCGACTTCCTCAGCAAGCACCCGAAGGTAGCAGCTGTACATCACCCCGCCCTTGAGAGTCATCATGACCACGCACTCTATAAGAAATACTATCCCAATGGTGGTGCCTCCATCTTCACCTTTGAGGTTAAGGGTGGTCAGGAAGAGGCGTGGAAGTTCATTGACGCCTTGCAGATATTCTCGCTGCTGGCTAATGTGGCCGACGTGAAGAGTTTGGTTATCCACCCCTACACCACTACGCACTCTCAGCTATCGCCAGAGGAACTGGCTGAGCAGCATATCACGCCTGCAACCATTCGTCTGAGTATCGGTACGGAACATATTGACGACATCATAGACGATTTGGCTCAAGCACTGGATAAGATTTAAAGATGAGGAATTATATCATAGCCGATAATCAGGAGCTGACTCACTTCGCGCTGGAGAGCCTTCTTCGTAAGGATGACGAAAATATCGTCTATCACGCCTTCGACAGGGCGGGACTTGTAGCCCTACTCAAGGAACACGAAAGTGCAATCGTACTACTTGACTACACCCTGTTCGACTTCGCCGATGAGGACCAGCTCCTGATTATCGCAGAGCGATTCGGTTTGTCCGACTGGGTTCTCATCAGTGATGAACTCACGCCTCAGTTCATACGACATGTGGTGTATTCCTCCCATCAGTTCAGTATGGTATTCAAAGACGGACCGATGAGTGAGATACGTGAAACCCTGAAGGCTGTCAACCGACACAACCGCTACCTCAGTCAACGGGCGTTGGAAACCATCATCACCCAACAGCTGGAAGAGGAAGCACCCAGCATCTTGACGCAGACAGAAAAAGAAGTTGTAAAGGCCATCGCATTGGGTAAGACTACGAAGGAAATTGCCGCCGAACGCTTTTCAAGTATCCACACCGTCACCACCCACCGCAAGAACATTTTCCGCAAACTGGGCATCAACACAGCGCACGAAGCTGTGAAATACGCCCTTCGTGCAGGCTTGATAGATCCGAGTGAGTTTTATATTTAAGCACCGACAGATATCCCCTACTCATTCGTCACAACAGCCTGTTATTCGTCACAACAGTTTGTCATTCGTCACAAAACCGTGCAGAATATCCCAGATATTTGGAAGCACGGTTTTTCTCTTTTTATCTTTGCAGCGACAAAACAATTCGACGCAAATAAAAAAACAATACGATTATGAAAACAATGAGATTCGCAGCACTGATGGCTGCAATGATGATGAGTATGATGAGTTTCGCCAAAGTACAAGACGTGGGTGGAAAGGTGATCGACGAGAACGGGGCACCGATGCCTTTCGTGAACGTGGTTCTGTTGTCGCTCCCCGACTCTACTTTTATTCAGGGTGCCACCACCAACGAACAGGGTGATTTCAATATCACGACCGATATCAACGAAGGTGTGTTGAAGGTGAGTTGTATCGGCTATGAAACCTTATATATTACAGCCGCCAACGGGTTGACCATCCAGATGAAGGAAGATGCCACGATGTTGGGCGAGGTAGTGGTGAAGAGCCGACTGCCGAAGACGCGAGTGAAGGGCGATGCTATGCGTACTACCGTTGCCGGTTC
>JAFZVR010000082.1 GCA_017617725.1 Prevotella sp. | reverse complement strand
GTTCCATTTTGAATCATAAAGGTCGTTCAAGTAAATGCGACCTTTATAGAAGTCATAGTTCTCTGTGAATCCGTATGGGATTTCTGTCATATCCTCAGTCAGCAGTGAATGCGTTGCCGGAGTGAATGTCAGCGGAGCAATCTCACCTTCTGTATCGCTGTAAATCATGTAAGACAACTTATCTGCTACGAGTCCAGCACCATCTGTATCAATGAGAGGAATGTTGAAGTCCATGACATAACCCCAGTCACTACTCTGCAGTTTTGTGATTTCCGGATTAGCAGGCATAGCAGCCTTCTCAACAACAGCACTCAATACAGGGTCGAAATAATGACCATCGTAGTAGTACGCGTCAGCCACCTCCACACCGTAAATTTCACCTTCTGCTGTATAGGTATTAGCCTCTGCATCGTAAGTGAATGTTGCGTCACCACTGTAGAATGCGTAACAAGGATATTCATATGAACTATAGACACCTACATACTGTTTAGCAGGGAATGTAACGACGTTATCAGCCATAGCACCCTTCACCCATGCTTCGGGGAGAAGGTAACTCATGCCCTGGAAGTAAACATCGGTACCAACGACTGCAACATTTACTGGAGTAGATGCTGTATTGTTGGAAGCATCAGTGTAAACCATCACGTAAGGATTAACCTCTGCATCTTCAGGTAGCTCAACAAGTGTTGGTCCTTCATCAACAATCTCCACTGGGGTACCAAAGGTGATGTTGTCAACAAGCATGTAGAACTTATCTGTACAATTGAAGTGACGAATAGCCACATAACCTTCCTTACCAGCATAGTCACTTAGGTCAACAATATACTGATACCACTTACCCTGAACCTTCAGTGGGGCATTACGAGGAGCCTTGACAGGGATACGCGTCACTTTAGCTCTTACAGCATTGTTTCCACGTGCTTTCGTCAATGTCCACTCCTGCAATACTTTGAAGTCTGCTGGATCAGTGTTGCCTGCTGTAGATACACATACTGCGAAATGTTCAGCTGCATAGCTGGCATCCTGTGCGACAGCATAGAATGAAAATGTCTCGCCCAAGGTTACCTTCGGAGAAACGAGATAGTTGTCTGGATTCAGAGCACCGACTTTGTTGATATAACTCGCAGAACAAACGGCTCCTGTACTACCTGCTTGGGCATCAAACTGGCCAGTGTTCTGAGTAGTGTTCTCCCATACATAGCCGTCACCATCAGCATCAATAGTTGTCCATCCCTGCAATGTACCATCATCGAAGTCGTATGTAACAGACTGCGATTCCTGTGCAAAGACCAGAACTGACATTATCAATGCCATAAACATCAATGTAAACCTTTTCATAATCTTTGTGTTTTAGTTAATAATAAAATTAATATATATAAAAGGTATAAATACTTGTTGTCTCAGGTTATGTCATGTGCCGAAAGCCTACTTCCTACATAAAAGCAACACTCTTTCGCATGATATTACTTTGCAAAATTACTAATAATTATTAATTCCACCAAGAATATATTTACTTTTTTACATTTCCTCGCCTAATTATAACCTTCTGCTCCTTTCTATCATGGTATGAATCTTACGGTTATACGGAGCCTCGTCAATTAGTTTCTCTATTGTCACTGGCATACGGTACTTCCACTGGTTGTAGCTGTCGTACGGTGCATTGATACGTTCCTGATAGACATCACCGAGTTTCATGCCGCTCATTGACAACCAGTCCTGTATGCTGAGAATACAGAGCATGGACGGACAATAGAGATGACGGGCGATAATCTCCTCGGCGAGAAGTGGGGTGAGATGACGTGGTGCACGTCCTTCTTTCTGAAGCATCGTGGCATAATAGCGCTGCACACGTCCCAGGTCTTCCTCCCACCACAAGCGCAACGACGGCATATCATGGGTACTGATTGTAGCCACACTGCGATAGGCATTGGACTCAAGATGTCCAAACTCCCCTTGGTCGCGCTTCGGCAGTGTCTGTACTTCAAGCGATAGAATACGGTGACTATCAAGAACACGCTGTATCTGCTCTGCACCTACACCGAGGTCATCGGCACAGACGAGCATCCGTGTTTCCCGCAGTACGGAATCCAACCGACGAGCCGCGAAATGGTTCCAGTAGTCACGATGGCGCTCGAAATAGTAGTTGTTATAGATACGCATAAAAGCATCCTTCTCCTCACCATTGAGTACATCGAACACCGACGACTGCCAGGCACCATAGCGGGGAACAAAGAGGTCGTCACTCATCTCAAGGAAGAGTACATTGGCACAGAGGCGGTACAGACCGTCACGTATCCAGAGACTGTTCTCGTCGTTCTTTCCCAAGAAACATTTCTGCACCTGCTCCTGACTGCGCACATGCGGCTTCAATTCATACAGATGGTATGCCTTCTCCTGCAGGAACTCCTCCTTAACGTATGCTGCATGGATTCCAAACAGTCGGTCGATAATCGTATCATTGATAAACGGACGTGTCATAAAGTCATGACGGAACGTCAAGCCGCAGTGCTCTATCTCTTCACGGCTCAATGACAACGAGGGACTGAAATGCCCGAGATTGGCAGAAAGGGCTCCTTCGGGAATCTCCCACACACGGAAGAAAGAGAGAATATGGTCTATGCGCACAGCATCGAAGAACTGCTCCATATAATGCAGTCGCTCACGCATCCACTCTTCCAGAGCCTCCCCCCAGCGATAAGTGGGAAAACCCCAGTTCTGTCCCATCGGCTCTGTCTGCGTTGGCATAGCACCCATCTGCATATCCATCCGGAACAGCTCCGGGTGTGTCCACGTCTCCACACTGTCACGATAGACTCCCACTGGCATATCACCCATCAGGCTCACACCTTTGCTACGTGCATAGCTGGCTGCAGCCTTCAACTGACGGTGAAGATGATACTGAAGGTAGTATATAGCATGTTGGGGGGTGAGGCCCTCGACCCTCGACCTATCATAAATCGCATACTGTTTCCAATCCATGAATCGCGAGGTACCGAACTTATCCCTCAGTACACAGAAGGCGGCGTACGGCACCAACCACTCCTTATTCTCCTCAAAGAAAGCCTTGAAATCGTCTGAGGCGAGAGTCTCCTCTCCCACTTCGGCAAAGCTACGAGCCACATAGTCGTTCTTTACCCTATCGACAGCCATATAGTCACTTTCTGACAGAGCATTGAGCTCACGCCGTTGACGGGCAAAGGCTTTCTGGTCTTGCTGACGACGCAGTGGCGGTAACTGTTCCAGGTCGATATAATGCGGATGGAGTGCAAAAACAGATATACAGTTATATGGATGGGAGTCTGTCCAACCATGAACGGTAGTGGTATCATTGACCGGCAACAGCTGAATCATCGTCATTCCCACCTTAGAAGCCCAATCGACAAGCCTACGCAGGTCACCGAAGTCACCCACACCGTAGGAGTGCTCTGAGCGCAGGGAGAATACAGGCACAGCCACACCGGCAGCCTTCCATACATCTTCCATTATATGGAGCATACCACCATGAAGCACGAGGACCTGACCGTCACGGAGAGCCCCCTCCCGACCTCCCCCTCGGGGGGGAGGAGTATTGCCTCCCCATCCC
>JAFZVR010000081.1 GCA_017617725.1 Prevotella sp. | reverse complement strand
ATCGAGACACAGGCCGGTGACGTATCGGCCTACATTCCTACCAACGTGATCTCTATCACTGACGGTCAGATTTATCTTGAGTCAAGCCTCTTCAACCAGGGATTCCGTCCCGCCATCAACGTGGGTATATCGGTATCACGTGTGGGTGGTAACGCTCAGATCAAGTCCATGAAGAAGGTGGCCGGTACCCTTAAGATCGACCAGGCTCAGTACCGTGAGCTGGAGGCATTCTCCAAGTTCAGCAGCGATATGGATCAGGTTACCGCCATGGTGCTTGACAAGGGACGTAAGAACAACCGTCTGCTTATCCAGTCACAATATTCACCGATGCCGGTTGGCGAACAGATAGCTGTACTTTATTGCGGTATACATGGTCTTCTCAAGAACGTACCGTTGGAACGTGTTACTGAGTTCCAGGAGCGTTTTGTTGAGATTGCCCGTTCCAAGTATCAGGAAACTATACTGGATGTGCTTTCAAAAGGTATTATGAATGATGAGGTTGGCGCTCTGATAGAGGAGGCCGCTAACAAAACCATAACTGAGCTGGGAATCTGATAGGATATGTCACTCAAGGAGATTAAGATACGCCTGGGATCGGTCCGTAACACACGCAAGACTACATCGGCCATGAAGATGGTGTCGAGCGTGAAGCTGCGTAAGGCACAGCAGAGTATTCAGTATGCAGTGCCTTACGTGGAGCAGTTGGACCATATCCTGAAGCGTCTTTCCGGCATGCCCGCCGCCCAGAAGGTATCTCCGCTTGTAGTGGAGCGTGAGGTCAAGGAGGTGGCACTGGTATGCTTCTCATCTGATTCCAGCCTTTGCGGAGGCTTTAACGGCAACATCATCAAGCACAGCCGTGCCCTCTATGACGAGCTCTACAAGATTGACCAGACTCCTCTTGTTTATACCGTTGGCCAGAAGATAACCGATGCTTTCCGTAAGGAGGGCCTTGCCATAAACGACGGTTATGCCTCCATGATGGCCAAACGCAGTTACGAGGAGGCTGCTTCACTGGCCGATGACCTTATGGATATGTATCTTAACGGCCATCTGGACAAGATTATCCTTACCTATACCCACTTTAAGAGCGCTGGATCACAGCATATTGTCGATGAGGTGCTGCTGCCTGTAAGTGTACCTGCATGTGAGGCAGAGGAGGAGAGTGACTACATTCTTGAGCCCTCAGCCGAGGAACTGATGAAGGTTCTTCTGCCCAAGGTGATACGCACCAAGGTCTATTGCGCCATGCTGGATTCATACGCCAGCGAGCAGGCTGCACGTGTAATTGCCATGCAGGCTGCAACCGAGAACGCCGACAAACTGATTGGTGAACTGACCCTGCAGTACAACAAACTCCGTCAGCAGGCCATTACCAATGAGATACTGGACCTCGCTGCCGGCAGCCAGCAATAGTGCTATTTCTGGCTATTCTCTTTTGCAATTCTGCGGTATTCTGTGGGAGTCATCTTGTAATGCTCACGGAATAGGGCATTGAAGTGGCTGCGACTGGATAGACCGCTCATGTTGATGACAAGACCTATAGGTTCATCAGTTTCGGTCAGCATACGGGCAGCATGGCGTATTCGCCAGTTGTCGAGATATTCACCAAGGCTTATGCCGCCGGCACACTCGCGGATAGCATCGGCCAAGTATCGGGAATTGGTTCCTAACATCTGAGCCAGATTTTCACGTGTCAGTTCGCTATCGGTATATGGTTGTTTGCTGCACATCAGTTCTATCAGTTGGAGGTATAGTTTTTGAATAGGAGTCTGTGGTTCCATAGCTGTTATGCTCAGTATTTTTTCCTGTGCCTTTTCCTCTTTGTCGGCCATCAGTTGTATGGTTTCAAACAGTTCAATGTTTTTCTCATGTAATCTCCGTTTGGTAATGATGATATTACACATCACTATGGCACTGATGATAAGCAGCAGTACCAACCCTGATATAATTATAAGGTGTATGTGTTCAGAGTTCTCTTTCCGTTCCAGTGCAAGGTCTTTCTGTTGTGTTTCATATATGACAGAGAGCTCTGCAGCGTCACTGAGTTTCTGTACTGCCATTGCTGAGTCTATAGCCTGACAGATGTCTGTGGCTGTGGCTATTGCCTCGGCGTTATGTCCAGCTTTAAGAAGTGCTTTGTAGCGGGGCACCATACGGTCTCTGATGATGTCAAAAGTCATTCGTGGACGCTCTGATGCAGGAGAGAGTGTGTCAATACGGTTCATATAGGTGAGAGCCTCATCATAACGGCCTGCTGTCATCAGATAGCGCACAGACGCTTCAAGGTTTGCAGGCAGTCGCATTATGTCACCATCAGGAACAGAAACGTATGCTGATGCAGCCTCGTCGGTCTTGCCTTGTGCTTGCAGTATACAGGCACGTAACAATGAGAGCCGTTGGCGATATTCCGATACGATGGGAGCGATATTTCTCCCCGAAGACAGTTGCTGTTCCAGTTCATTGTACTCTGTTTCGGCTCGCTCTAACCATGTTTCAGCGGCATCTATGTCATCTATTTCTAAAAATACATTCACGTTGCCTGCACACATTGTTAATCTGTCAACTACATCTGATCCTTTACCGCCGGTAAGAATATCGAATGCCCGCTGGCAATTGCGTTTGGCCTCATCATACTGTTGCAGATGTATTTGGAAATCAGATATTAATGAAAAAAGGAAGGCATGGTAAGTACGGGGGAAAGCCTTGGTTCCTTTTTTCTCCAGACTGTCAGCCTGCGCCACGAGCCTAGTGGCAATCTGTAATCCTTTATCGTAGTCCTGCATGTTCCATTTCATGCAGGCCAGTCTATATCCTGTTTCGGCATAGCCCGGCCAGTCAGTTATTGGTTCAAGGTACGTGTCAAAAGCCCGTTGGTAGTAGTATGCGGCAAGTCTATAGCGCCACCCCATGTCATAGACCACTCCTCGCCAGTAGTCTGAAACAGGAGGCTGCATATCTCCAGCTTGTTCCAGACTGTCGATGACCTGAAGGGTGTGATCCACCTGTTGGGTGGTACATACTTCACGTAGAAGGTCTATTGTTTCTCCACGTACTCCTATCTGCTCCTTTTTGTCAGTGCAGGCAGTCAACAATCCCAGCATGGCGATGGTGAACATCAGTCTTCTCATCACTCTGTCTTTTTTTTGATGAATTACTAGGCAAGAATACTCATTTTCCACATCGGGAACAATTATTAAACCATTTATTTTCAAGTTTTCCGTATGGAGTGCATCTTTTTCCGTGCAGAGTAAAAGCAATGCATCATGGCTCTTTAATTTTGTCATCTAGATATTTATAATTATTGGGACGTATGAAAACAATGAGTTTTTTTCAGGTATCGTTGACAGTGATATGTGTCATGTCAATGATGATAGTGCCGGCATCGTGCACCAAGGATAATGATGACAGTCCAGTAACAGGACCGATAGAGTATGGGAAAACATTCAGCTACACTTTTGAAGGTAATACACTGTATTACGTTATTGACAGCTTATCGCAATCAGCAACACTCGTAGCTCCGCTTTATCCCGATTACCCTAAGGACGAAATCCTCAGAATTGACGGTTGGCAGGGCTATGAACAGCCCAAAGGCAACGTTACGATACCTGAGAGTGTAGAATATGGTGGAAAGCGCTTCCCTGTGACAGCCATTGGAGAAGGCGCGTTCTCTCTCTGCAGTGACATCACCAGCGTGACATTACCAGAAGGCATTACAACCATCGGCGCCAGTGCTTTCGACACCTGCACAGGTCTGACTACCGTCAACCTACCCGGCAGTCTCACCTCCATTGAAAAGTGGGCATTTGCCGATTGTAAGAGTATGTCGGCAATCGAACTCCCGGAAAGTCTCACGGCCATTGGCCCGAATTGTTTCAATGGTAATGAATCTCTCACCGCTGTCACCATACCCTCTAGAATAAAGACTATCTGCATAGCGGCATTCGTAAATTGCACCAGCCTGGCCACCGTCAACCTTCCCGAAGGGCTTACTACCATTGAAGACTATGCCTTCTCTTACTGTTATAGTCTGTCGGAAATCAACCTTCCTGAAGGGCTTACTACCATTGGAGACTTTGCCTTCGATCAATGTAAGAGTCTGTCGGCAATCATCCTCCCGGAAAAACTCACCATCATGGGGGATCACTGTTTCACCGGTGCTGAATTAATCACTACCGTCACCGTTCCCGGTAGCATACAGAGTTTTGGAGAAGGTGTCTTCATGGACTGTACTGGCCTGACCACTGCCATCCTTAACGAGAAACTCACCACCATCGGTACGTTTATGTTCGCAAACTGTACGAACCTGACTACAGTCAATCTTCCGGAGGGCATCACCACCATCAGTTATGCAGCCTTTAACCGCTGCAGTAACCTGAAAGGCATCACCTTCCCTTCCACATTGACTACGATAGAGGATTGGGCATTCCAATATGCTGAAAAAATCGGTCCGGATATTGTGATTCCTGAGGGGGTCACGTCTATTGGACGTGCTGCATTTGGCGACTGCTACAGTATGGAGTCCATCACATTGCCGAGCACTTTGCAGACTGTCGGAGAATTTGCATTGGCAGCCTGTACCATACTTAATAATGTAACATTTCCCGACCATCTGACCCACCTTGCCAGTACTGCCCTGCAAGGATGCACATCCCTAACCAATTGTCACCTGCCCGCACAGATGGAATACATCGATGACTGGCTCTTCACTAACTCCGGAATCACTCACATTGACATACCAGAGCATGTTACACGCATAGGAGAAGGTGCTTTCCAGAAGTGTATGTCGTTGCATGAGTTGAGTCTGCCTGCCTCAGTGGCGGAACTTGCTGACAGCGTGTTTACTTTGGGAACATCTCTGGAATCTCTCACCTTGGACAGTCCAGTGCCGCCAACCGTTACAGAGACTACATTTGAAACCTATACTACCGCAATTACTGTGCCAAGTGGAACAGGTAATGCCTATCGCAGTCATGAAATCTGGGGCCGCTTCGCCATCATCACAGAAGAAGAATAAAACAACAATCCCCTATGAAGAAATGTCTCCTTATTGTGGCTGTGCTGATTTCAATTGGCATACAGGCACAACCTATTACTGAACAACAAGCTTGTGACCGTGCGTTGAAGTTTCTCAGTGAAAAGACTCCTGCATGTAGTCAAAGGGCCCCGGTAAGAAATAGGGAACTGAGAGCCGCAAAGGTAGAGGCCAAGAGCATATACGCCTTCAATTTTGAAGACGGCGGGTATATCATTGCCTCGGGCGACAGCCGCGCATTACCCATATTGGGGTACAGTTCGACCGGGAACATCGACTGGGAGCAGATGCCCGAAAACATGCGTGTCTGGCTAAAGCAGTACGACGAGGCCATTGCCACACTTGGCAACTGCACCGACTTTGCCGACGGCAATGCCAAGAACTCACCCTCTACACGTACAGAGAAACTGCCTGTAGAGCCGCTCATCAAGACACACTGGAGTCAGGGTGCTCCGTATAGGGATCAGGCTCCCATGTACAAAGGTGTCAGACCGGGTCTCTACGGACAACAGTGCGTTCCGGGCTGTGTGGCCACGGCGATGGCACAGGTGATGAATTACTACGAATGGCCGAAGACAGTACCTGACGGAATTCCTGCATACGACATTAATGAACAGATGACGGATAGTACCTATCATGTGTGGCACGTGGATGCCCTTCCGCCAGTGGCCTTTGACTGGGACAACATGCTCGACGATTATCAGGTGCTGAATCCACAAACCGGACAGAGTGAGGATATAGGCACCGATGTCGAGCGACGTGCTGTAGCCACACTGATGCGTTACTGTGGTCAGGCGGTGAAGATGAAATACAGACCTGATGGGTCGGCCGCAGCTGTTTATAATGAACGCGAGGCACTTGTAAACCACTTTGGCTATTCCGCTGCTGTTTATCTGAATAATCGGGCAGATTTCACCATAGATGAGTGGGAAGACATCATCTACGGTGAGTTGGCAGCAGGTCGTCCAGTACTATACAGTGGTAGTAACGATAGCAGTGGTCATGCCTTTGTCTGCGACGGCTATGACGGCTCAGGCCTGTTCCACATCAACTGGGGATGGGACGGTTCTTATGACGGCTATTTCTCACTCTCCGTACTTAATCCTTTGAGCAACTACAATATAAGCACCGGAATCGGGTACAGTATATGTCAGGATGCCATCATCTATTTAGATCCCGCCATGCAACCTCAAGCACCCCCCAGGAGCACCCGGCCTTTGTGTTATATGAACCGTAGCATAGATATTCTGGAAAGAGATACAGTGAGGTTCCACTTCAACTATTATGGGGATGATGCTGAAAACGTTTCGGCAGACTGTGCCTTTGGCACGATAGGAGCCGACGGACAGCCTGAGCCGCGTTTCATGGGTGATCCCAACGACAGCATCATCTATTCTTCCAATTATCTGTTGGTGAAGATTGACAGCACTGCCTTCCAGCCTGGCGACTCGCTTACGCTCCATCCGTTGCTTCGTTTCCGCAAACCTGCCGCCGAATGGCAGGTTGTTCCACCCGTCAAGTCATACATTGTGGCTGGACGCACCGACGACGGGCGTTTCTTTATCACGACTCATGGTGAACCCTATTTGGTGGAATGTGTGGGAGGAGCCATTACCAAGGGGAAAGGGCTTGTAGGAGAGCGTTGCGATATCACCGTCTATATCTATTCTGATATTGATCTTGTCGGAGATTTGTATTTGGCACCTTACTACTATGGTCCTGAACGGGAAGACAATACAATAGAGCCATTCTGGGGCGACTGGATGTCTTGTGGTGCCTATGTCCGTTCCGGGCAACAGGGCGAGGTCACTTTCTCGTTTGTTCCACAGGAGACAGGTCATATAGTGTTCAAGCCATATATTTCAGGCCTGTACCTCAGCACGTTCGAACTTGAATTGAACGACACGCTTGTTAATTATGACAGATACATAGAGAACAACAGTTATTTAGACCGCGAAGGTGACCAGTGGGTTTATAATGTCGAACTCTGTGACAAGGTTGGAGTGAAAATCCCGCACTATATCCCTTCGGACAGCATAGCCTTAGTCATCCGTTGCTATATAGATGATGAATTGGTCAACAGGATATTTATTCGTGATGAGATCAAGGAGTATTTGAAGGCATTACCTGAAAAAGGAGGCCAGGGAAACTATAAGTTCACCAACCGGATACCCGTTGACATCAGCCGCAATGGTGAGTATGATATAGGTTCTTATATATGCAAATGGATCAATGGCATTTCGACTGATTATTGTTGCTATCTTAATTATATGTTCCAGATCAACAACCCGGCAACCAGCGTTAAGTCAGTTGATACCATCATGGAGTCAGGCTTCTACTACGACCTCTTGGGCCGACGGCTGAATGGCGTCCCAAAGCAGAAAGGCGTATACATCAAGAACAACAAGATAGTCTTTGTCAAATGATAATAAAAACAATATGAAAATGAATAAAATATGTACCCTCTTGTCGGCACTCGTTGTTGTGTATGTAATGAATATGCAGACTGCCTGTTCCGGTAAGAATGATAATCCCGTGTTTCATTACGAAGAGACGGCGGTAGTAATAGATCTTGACTCTATCGTCATCAAACCATATATGCATTTTGGAGCAACACTTGCCGACGTGGGGAAATATATGACTGAATATTACGCTGATTATTCCGATGAGAGTCCGGATGCTCTCATGGTTTTTGAAGCAGAAGAAGGTATGACCTGGTTCAAACGCTATGTGAAGGCAAACAGGAGGATAGATTTCTATTTCAGCAATGTTGATGGCAGAGAACTGAAGATGGTATCCTACGATTTTTTCTTCCCAATGCCACTTGAACCAATCATAACTGCGTTGGAATACAACAACTTCAATAATAAGGGCGAGGTAAGGTATGACGATTACAATGCCGATATCTGTTACCTCTTCCTTTCATCCGATGAGACCATCGAAGTGTTGCTGTCATCATGGCAGAAGGATGGCGGCAGTTGGTCCCTCACCTTCCAACTAACCGATGAGTACGACCTTCAGCATCTCCTCTGACGTACAAAATAGTACAATTGGGGCCTGTCCCCAATTGTACTATTTTAGGAAGCGGATGTCAAAGATGCGGGGAGCTTGGGCGCCGTCAACGGCGCGGAAGGTGATTCGTATCTTTTCCTT
>JAFZVR010000080.1 GCA_017617725.1 Prevotella sp. | reverse complement strand
CTCACGATAGGCATCTGGCATCCTATCGTTATAAAGACGGAATATAATTGGGGAATCCGTCTCTCATCATTTCTCGGTGTCTTTGGAGCCTCCGCCCTATGGGGTATTGGCGAACTGTTTGCTCAAAAGAAACGTGTAGAGAAAGGTTGGTTCCTGATGAATCCCAAACGTAAAACATGCTATACATCAGATAAGCAGTAGTATTAAAGCAGCTATCCTTTGGAGCGCTTCCGTTAAACCTTTCTCATTTTTTTCGTCAAATCATTAACACCCGTCACCAAACAACTAAATTATGAGAAAGTATATAATAGGACTATTATTGATGCTGCCAATACTGGTACTGGCGCAGGAGAGTCAAGGGTCGAGGGTTGAGCGCAACATCCCCAATCTCCCAAACGACCAATCCCCCAAACAACTAATATCCGGTTGGTTGCAGGATCGTGACACCAAGGAGGGTGTGTCGTTTGCAACAGTGCAGGTCTTGCGGCAAGACAGTAGTCTTGTGGCTGGTGCCATCTCTGACGATGAGGGTAACTTCCGTGTGGAACTACCGAGCAAAGGTAATTATATTGTGCGCATCAGCTGTGTGGGTTATCAGGATAACATGATTAATGTTAATGAAAATGACAATCTTGACCTGGGGAATATCATACTGAAGGCTGACGCCATCATGCTTAAGGGCACAACGGTTACGGGACGTGCTGCAAAGGTAGTGCTGAAAGAAGATACTTTCGTCTATCACTCATCGGCTTATCGTGTGCCGGAAGGTTCTACAGTAGAGGCATTGGTGAAAAAACTGCCAGGAGCAGAGGTCAGCGATGACGGTACGATAAAGATTAATGGTAAAGAGGTGAAGAAAATCCTTGTTGATGGCAAGGAGTTTATGACTGGTGACACGAAGACGGCAATGAAGAACCTACCGACATCTATCGTGGAGCGTGTGAAAGCCTATGACCAGCAGAGTGACTTGGCAAGGATAACTGGTATCGATGATGGCAATGAGGAGACGGTGCTTGATTTCGGTATTAAGAAAGGTATGAATAAAGGTACCTTTGCCAATGCAGACTTGGGAATAGGCACAAAAGGACGCTATAACGAAAAGCTCATGGGTGCATATTATAATAGTAAGTTGCGCTTGATGACAATGGCGAGCGCCAATAATGTCAATGATATGGGCTTCGGAGGCGGTCCGAGAGGTGGTTTCGGTCAGACACGTCAGGGACTGAACGCCACAAAGATGGTGGGTTTGAACATGAACTACGATGACAACAAGAAGTTGTCGATGGATGGCAGTGTGAGATGGAACCATAATAATGGTGACCTGCTGGCTCGTGTGGCGAGCGAGAATTTCGTGTCTACATTAGGGTCATTCTCAAATAGTCTCTCGCAGAAATATACTCGTGGTGACTCATGGGATTTCCGCTATAAGTTAGAGTGGAAGCCTGACTCTATGACGAATATCCTGTTCCGACCGAATGCTCAGCTTTCGAAGAGTGACGGTGTTACGATTGCGGCATCGGCATCGTTCAATGAGGATCCGTATGACTATGTAGAGAGTCCGCTTGAGGAAGCGGCAATAGAAACGATGGAGAGCTTGGGACTGATGGTGAACACCCAGAAGAATAATACCATAACATATGGTGATACGAAGTCGGTTGGCTCTACATTACAGTTGAACAGAAAACTGAATAACAAAGGACGGAATGTCACGCTGCGTAGTGACGTGAATTATAAAAATTCGGCTTCGACGAGTTTCTCAACGCAAAATGTGCACCTGTATCAGGTGATGAATAAAATGGGAACGGATTCCATATACCAGACTAATCGCTATTCGCTGATGCCTACACGTAACTGGGGCTATAGCCTGCAGGCAACATATAGCGAACCGATAGCTGTGCGTACGTATCTTCAGTTCTCATATAAATATAACTTCTCTTATAGTAAGAGTGACCGCTCCACATACGATTTCTCAGATGTGGCGGACGACCTCTTCAATGGCATTACTCCATCCTACAGGGGCTGGGACAATTACCTTTCACTACTCCCGTCCTCATCTCTCTCAGACTACCTCGATACTGATTTGAGCCGTTATTCGGAATATCGTACGTTCACGCATGAAGCACAGGTAATGCTGCGAATGGTACGTGACAAATACCGCCTGAATGTAGGTGTGATGATGCAACCGCAACATTCGCGCTATATGCAGGACTATATGGGTGAGAAGACTGATACCACACGTAATGTGGTGAACTGGTCGCCGACATTCGATTTCCGCTATCGTTTTGACAAACAGAGCAACTTGCGTATTAACTATCGCGGTACGACATCACAGCCGTCGATGAGCGATCTGTTGAGCATTGTTGATGACAGTGATCCTCTGAATGTGAAAGTGGGTAATCCAGGCTTGAAGCCGTCGTTCACTAATCGTTTCCGTTTGTTCTATAATACATACAAGCAGAGTCATCAGCGTAGTCTTATGACATTCCTGAATTACTCTAATACAAGAAACAGCATATCAAATAAGGTGACATACGATGAGAAGACAGGTGGACGCACCACGCAGCCTGAGAATATCAATGGTAACTGGGATGTTAACGGAGCTTTTATGTTCAACACCAGTGTAGATTCGGCAGGTGTGTGGAACCTGAACACCTTCACCACTTTGGGTTACAACCACTATGTAGGCTATCTGGCACTTCAGAAGAATGCGGATTCGCAACGTAATGTGACAAGCTCAACGTCATGGGGTGAGCGCCTTTCGGCAAGCTACAGGAATTCGTGGTTGGAAGTGGAACTTGACGGGTCACTCAACTATACACATACGAAGAATGAGCTGCAGGCATCTGCTAACCTTAATACGTGGCAGTTTGCATACGGTACGAATATAAGTATTCTGACACCTTGGGGCACAAACATCTCTACTGATATTCACGAGAATAGTCGTAGAGGATATGCCGATGCATCGTTGAATACTAACGAGTTGGTATGGAATGCGCAGGTGAGTCAAAGTTTCCTAAAGGGTAATGCGCTGACGCTGAGCGTACAGTTCTATGATATCCTGCATAAACAGAGTAACTTCACACGAACCATTAATGCTATGCAACGTACTGATACCGAGTATAATAGCATCAATAGCTATGTAATGTTCAAGGCAAGTTATCGCCTGAACCTATTCGGCGGACGCGAGGCTATGAAACAGAAAAGAAACGGTGGACAGGATTTCGACCGCGAAGGACCTGGAATGGGACCTCCTCCTGGAGGACAACGTCCGCCTGGCAGTCGTAGCGGTGGCTTCGGAGGTGGACGCCCACCTGGCGGTGGTTTCGGTGGTCCGATGTGATATGCTGAATGCTGAATATAACAAAGTGCTAACGTTGTGTTAGCACTTTTTCTATTTCTTTCGGGAAATATTCCATTTCAAGGACATGGACCTTTGTGGCGATGTCGTCAGGGGTATCGGTAGGGGATAGTGGTGTACGATGTTGCGCAATGATTTCTCCTCCGTCACATACTTCACTCACCCAGTGGATAGTGATGCCGCTCTCTGTTTCGCCTGCAGCCTTTACGGCTTCATGCACATGATGTCCCCACATGCCTTTGCCACCGTATTTGGGTAGCAGCGAAGGATGGATATTAACAATGCTACGTGGATAAGCCTTCAGCAGGAAATCCGGGATCATCAAAAGGAAACCGGCAAGGACAATGAAGTCGATGTGGTACTCCTTCATTATTGGAATAAGCACCTGTTCTGACATGAAGTCAGCTTTTGGCACTACTACCGACGGAACATTAAGGTTCTTGGCACGCTCTAAAGCATAGGCATCAGCACGATTGCTCAATACCAGTGCTATATTAACCTTATCGCTATTCTGGAAATAGCGAATGATGTTCTCACAGTTGGTACCACTGCCTGACACAAAAATAGCGATGTTCATATTATTGGTCGTTTGGGGGATTAGTCGTTTGGTCGTTTGGGGATGTTACTTTTTACAGTTTACATGTCATCGTCATCGAAATCGAAGCCGAAGAGGGTCGGGTCAACGAAGGCATCCATCTGTCGGCGGTCTTTTTTTGTAGGACGCCCGGTGCCTCGGGCACGGTCAACGAAACCGCTGATACGACTCATCTCCAGTATTTCATACTGTTTGGGGTCTGTGACGTTCTCGTATATTTCGGGCAGCAGTTTCGCTCCTACCCGTTGTTCAATACATTTCCGCACACGGAAAGAATAGGTAACGGGCGGTTTGCGTACATCAACGATCTCGCCTTCCTTTAGTGGTCGTGATGGCTTTACATTGACACCATTGATGGTGACGCGTCCGTTCTTGCAGGCATCGGCAGCAATGGAGCGTGTCTTGAAGATACGGGCTGCCCAAAGCCATTTGTCAATTCTTGCTTCCATTCCCTTTTCCCAACTTATTATACTGATTCATAGTGATGTCGATACCAGCGAGCACGAAGCTTTTGACGATGTCGACACCAAGGGCAATGGCTGGTTGTAATAGCTCCAATTCCTCTGGAGAGAAACGACCGAGGACATGATTGATCTGCTGCCCCTGTGGATAGTCGTTGCCAATACCCATGCGTAGGCGGGAGTAGTTCTGTCCGATGAGCTGCTGGATATGTCCCAGTCCGTTGTGACCACCATTGCTACCACTGGCTTTCAGCCGGTATTGACCTATAGGTAATGCCACATCATCGCTTATGACGAGTAGCCGGCTCTGGTCAATATTCTCCTTGTTAAGCCAGTAGCGCACGGCATTGCCACTGAGGTTCATGAAGGTAGTGGGTTTAAGTAGGAATACTTTACGCCCTTTGAGGCTTGTCTCGGCAATAAAACCGTAGCGCTTGTCCTCAAAAACAATATTGGACGCTTTCGCAAAAGCGTCCAATACCATGAATCCTGTATTGTGGCGGGTCTCGGCGTACTCGGCACCAGGATTACCCAATCCCACAATAAGATATTTGTCCATATTTCAGCTTTTGGCTGTTATTACTCAGCAGCAGCTTCCTCAGCAGCGGCAGCAGAACGAGAAGCACGTGTAGCCTTAACAGAGCATACGACAACGTCCTTAGATGTAGCAATTTCCAGACCCTCGAAACTCAGTTCAGCAACCTTTATGCTCTTGCCAAGCTGGAGAGCTGTAACGTCGATGTCGAGCTGCTCAGGAATCTGCTTGTATGGAGCAGTAACATTGAGCTTACGAACAGCGAGGTTGAGCTTACCACCGGCACGTACACCTTCTGCCAGGCCATTGAGCTTAACAGGAATACCTACTGTGATAGCCTTTGTCTCGTTAATCTCGTAGAAGTCAATGTGTAGCAGTGCATCTGTTACTGGATGGAACTGGAGCTCCTTCATGATAGCCATGTGAGCCTTACCGTCAATCATCAGTTTAACAACGTAAACGTGAGGAGTGTAGACAGCCTTACGAAGCTCTGTGAAAGGAATAGCCAATGCCTGAGCTACAGGAGCACCATTCTTGTCTTTCTCTTCGCCATAGAGGTTACATGGAACAAGACCCTCTTTGCGCATTTCTCTAACGGCTTTCTTGCCGCACTCAGTACGAAGCTGAGCTTTTACTTCAATCTCTTTCATAATAGTTTGTGTTACTCTAAATTAAGTTGTTAATTGTGATATAGCTTAATTCACCATCACACGGTGGCTGTAAAAAGCGGGTGCAAAGG
>JAFZVR010000079.1 GCA_017617725.1 Prevotella sp. | reverse complement strand
GCCTGATGCCACTTCATACGTGTCTCCTTCCATTTCGGGAACCAGTCGAGTTCGGTACCTGGGGCAACGAAGAACTGCATCTCCATCTGCTCAAATTCACGCATACGGAAAATAAACTGGCGGGCTACAATCTCATTGCGGAAAGCTTTACCGATCTGTGCGATACCGAATGGAATCTTCATGCGGCCGGTCTTCTGCACGTTCAGGTAGTTGACGAAGATACCCTGTGCGGTCTCAGGACGCAGATATACCTTCATCGCACCGTCGGCGCTGGCGCCCATCTCCGTGGAGAACATCAGGTTGAACTGACGCACATCCGTCCAGTTGCGGGTACCGCTGATAGGACATACAATCTCTTCATCGAGAATAATCTGTTTGAGAGCCTCAAGGTCTGGTCCCTGCATGGCAGCAGCATAACGCTCGTGTAGAGCATCGCGCTTTGCCTTTGTCTCAGCAACACGCGGAGAGGTTTCCAGATACTTTGCCTCGTCGAAAGAGTCACCAAAGCGCTTGCGGGCTTTCTCGACCTCCTTCTGTATCTTATCATCGTATTTCGCTATCTGGTCTTCGATGAGCACATCGGCACGATAACGCTTCTTTGAGTCACGATTATCGATAAGTGGGTCATTGAAGGCATCCACGTGACCGCTGGCCTTCCATATTGTTGGGTGCATGAAGATTGCACTATCAATACCTACTATATTCTCATGGAGCAATACCATTGACTGCCACCAATACTGCTTTATATTGTTTTTCAGTTCAACACCGTTCTGAGCATAGTCATAAACAGCGCCAAGACCATCATATATCTCACTACTTGGGAAGACAAAGCCGTATTCTTTACAGTGGCTTACTATCTTCTTGAAAACATCTTCTTGTTGTGCCATGATTGTATAAATTTGCAAATTTGATGGCAAAGGTATATATTTTCTACAATAAACCCGTATCTTTGCATCACAAATTTAATATAATATGAAGACAAAAGCACTTTTTTTATTATTTATGCTCCTGTCTGTTGCACTGTATGCACAGGATAAGCCTGTGTCGTTTAAGGTTGAGCAAAAACAGACGGTTGCAGATGAGTTGCAGATTGTCTTTACTGGTACCATTGCTAAGGGATGGCATGTCTATTCCACGAATATCGGTTCTGACGGTCCAACTCCCGCTACGCTGACAACAGAACAGGCAGAAGGAGCAAAGGCCATAGGTTCTCTTGTTGCCCACGGTAATGAGAAGGATGTCTATGATGAGATATTCGGAATGCGATTGCGTTTCTTCGAGAATAGCGTGCGTTTCGTGCAGAAATACAAGATTACAGGTTCTAAATACCATATCCGTGGTTTCCTTGAATATGGTGCATGTAGCGAGAGGATGTGCATGCCACCTACACAGGTGGAGTTTGAATATAAGGGTGAGGCCTCTCCCCCTCCCCCCCTACCCGAAGAGGGAGGGGAAACATCCACTGCGAAAAGAAACATCGATGGAGCGGAGGAGCAAGAGAGCGAGAGAGCGAGGTTAGGAGACCTTGCCGAAAACTCTATTGACGACACTATCCTCGCCACACAATCAGACACCCTCACTTCCTCATTGAGCATTTCGGAGCCAGACCTCCAGTTGGGGGATGGTGGAAAGCTCCTCTGGCGCATCTTCTTGTTAGGCTTCCTTGGTGGTCTTATCGCCTTGTTCACCCCTTGTGTGTGGCCAATCATACCAATGACCGTAAGTTTCTTTTTAAAGGGGCAAATGTCAAGGAGCAAGGGTGTCCTCAATGCAGTTACCTATGGTCTCTCTATCATAGTCATCTACGTGGGTCTTGGACTGATTATCACCGCACTGTTTGGTACCAATGCCTTGAACTCACTTGCCACGAATGCTGTGTTCAACATCTTCTTCTGCCTGTTGCTAATAGTATTCGCTCTGTCGTTCTTCGGATGGTTTGAGCTTACACTACCGTCATCATGGGCCAACAAGGTAGACTCCAAGGCTACAAACAGCAGTGGACTGGTGTCGATATTCCTCATGGCGTTCACTCTTGTATTGGTATCGTTCTCTTGCACAGGACCTATCGTCGGATTCTTGCTTGTCGACTTTGTCACCTCAGGTTCATGGCTCGCACCAGCACTCGGTATGCTTGGCTTTGCCATTGCCCTTGCACTACCGTTCACTCTCTTTGCCCTCTTCCCTACCTGGCTCAAGCAAGCACCAAAGTCTGGTTCATGGATGAATATCCTAAAAGTGACACTCGGCTTCATTGAGTTAGCATTTGCATGTAAGTTCTTCTCCGTTGCCGACCTTGCCTACGGCTGGCACATAATGAATCGTGAGGTGTTCCTCGCAATATGGATTGTCATCTTCGGATGCCTCGGTCTATATCTTCTCGGTCTGCTCCGTTTTCCACATGATGGCGACCGTAAGTACATGCCTGTACCTTGTATTATACTTGGTATGGTATCTCTAGCATTCACCATATATCTCATCCCTGGTCTCTGGGGGGCACCGTGCAAGGCGGTTTCAGCTTTCGCACCACCAATGTACACGCAGCAGTTCAATCTCTACGGAAGTGAGGAGGTGAGAGCACAGTACACTGACTATGACGAAGGAATGGCAGCAGCACGTAAACAGGGTAAGCCCGTATTACTCGACTTCACCGGCTATGGCTGTGTCAACTGTCGTAAGATGGAAGCTGCTATATGGACAGATTCAGAAGTAGCAGAACGACTGAAGAACGACTATGTTCTCATATCGCTCTATGTCGATGACAAACAAGCGTTGGCAGAGCCTATTGAGGTGAAATGCAACGATGGCACAATACGCCGTCTACGTACTGTCGGTGACCGTTGGAGTTATCTCGAGGAAACACAGTATGGCTATCTGGCCCAACCGTTCTATGTGGCTGTAGACCACGACGGAAAAGCACTTGGCGGTTCATTCACATACAAAGAGGATGTCCAAGCCTTCCTTGCTTTCTTAAAACAAGGAATCAAGATGTGGGACTTTCAGGGTCGAGGGTCGAGAGTAGAGGGTCGAGAGTAGAATCACCTTGTCAACGACAACTTGAAATTAAAGCCGAAATCGTATGTTGTCGTTGGGTAGCTGTTTGCGGACAACAACGGAGTATTGGTCTGCATATCAAAATAGAAGCTACCTGTAAGGAGTTTATTTATGGTATAGTCAGCCGTGAATGACATCTTGAATGCTTTATTTCCACTGCTAGCAGCACTCTCCAAAGATGCTATATCATGGCTGATGGCAGCCTGGTTACGCTGTGACAGGTCAAGACGAAGGTTAAGATCATGGTTGACACCACGTCCCTTCTGATTCTTCGACTGATTATTTTCCTCGTCCTTATTCTTCGCACCTTTCACACGACGATGGTTACGTGCACCTATCTGAAGGTCGTTAATCTTATATCCAAGGCCCACTACCCAATCTTTAGAGATTGCTTCGTTAACCTGTATACTCGTCATAGAGAGTGTCAACACACGTGTGGTACGGTATTCGAGTTTTGCTGTGAGATTATTCTTCAAAGTTACATCGATACCGAGCAGTGGTGCGAAAGCCTCGTTGATGCTCACCTGTGACACATTGAACATAGAACTTGGAGCATAGCTGCCTGTGGTGGCATCGGTAACGAATCCTCTACCGCCCATGAACTCTACCCACGTAGAATAGCTCTGGTAAGAACCGACAGCATAAATGCTCTTATACGAGTGATTTATATTGACACTCTTGAAATGGTCACTGAACCAAGGAAGCTGTGACAGACCACTATAGCGCACTGTCCAGTTAGGCAACATACACTTCAGTTTCGGGAAGATACTGAGGTTATTGCCACTCATGCTGGTATAGGCATTAAGGAATGCAGGTATCATCACGTCACCACTGTATTTGTTGACTGGCGTAACAGACGCATCATAACGCTCACCATTCGGCATGATAGCTCCGCTATACTGGCTTTCCACCTTCTCACGGAATCCATCGAGGGAATTAACGAATTTATTGAACGACTTAGATTGGTAGCCATTCGAGGCACTGCCCATCTTCTCAAATGAAGTAGCAAGAGAGATTGTTGTCATAGTGAAGGTACCGGTCTGTGTGGTAGGATTACCCTCATACATATACTGCACACTCTTGTTCTGTGTCTCCGTACGGCTCGCATTGAGGTCGATCTTCAGGTTCTTTACCGGCTCAAGGGTCACACGAAGCTGTAGGTCGGTGGTACGACTCATCGTTGCCGGCGTGGCAACACCACTTTCTGCACCTAAGAGCCATCCCTTCTCTGCAGCAGTATCGACATATCCGTCATCAATAAGTCCGAAGGCAAACTTCATTCCAGGAGCACCATGTCCCTGCCCAAACGCCTTTCCAACTGTCGGCATAAAGCCTGGCAGCATCATCTGGTACTGGTCACGATAGGTGAAGCTAATATTACGTACCATCATCATAACACGTGCGATACATTGCGCCGTCTTATACCAGCCCTTATTGTCGAGAGGCTCTTTAGCCGTGACTGTAAGTTTCACCTTCAAAGCTGAATCAGTCTTATTGAAGAGTTTTATCTTATTGTCATCAACCTTCTTCCATTTCAGATTCACAGCATGACCGTCCTCATCCTTCGCATTGACAATCAGTCGACGTGACTTCTTACCGTGACTAACCACGATAGAGGTGTCAGCCGCAATAGTAACTTCTTTTTCGAAGCTACGCTTGTTCTTAGGCAAGTCTTTCTTCTTGTCACTATCTAAGTCGCCACCGTCCTTGTCCATACCAGGCTTAGCAACTTTATTTGCCTTTGCGGTCTTTGCCTTACTCTGAGCTTTTGTTGCCTTCTTTGGCGACTTATTGAAGCGGTCGTTGGTCTTCTTCAGGAATGGCACGTGGTTGTATAGCTTCTCCATATTTGCCGTACCGTTAATGGTATATGTACGGTTACTGTTGATTGTATTTCCTAAAGACGTACCATCCTCGAGTTCGGTTCCACGCACCCAACTGTATGTAGCATCATACTTCGCATCAGCATTCACCCAGTCAAAAATTGGTATGAGGTTAAGAGGAAGCTGATAAGAAGCTGTGAATGTCTGATGATAGTCGAGAGGAGCACCGAAATGCTTGATACTCGTCCACACAGAGTCTTTCCATGCATGGTAAGCATCAGGATAGAGGTCTTTGTTGACCGGTGTGTATGGCTCTTCTATCTGGGCGTGGGTAGCACTCTGGAAATTCATATGGAGTTCCTTTGTGAGGTCCCAACGTAGTGAGAAGTCACGGTTCCAAAGGAACTGCTCATTGAACGTCAGTGGCAGTGACGAACCACCGAGGTCTTCCATATCACGCTCCTGTAACTCGTAGTAGTTACGCGTCATCTCCGTATTGAACGCCACATTCTGCGGCAGCCAGTTAAGACCGAAACGCTTTAATATTTCATAGTTCTTCGACTTACTCTTTATCATCTTCTTGAACGGTTCCCAAGTCTTGTATACTGGCGTCCATGAATAATGCATAGAACCACGCCACTGGTCTTCATTCTCATAAACGGTGGTTTCACCGTTGGTATGACGATGCGAGTGGCTATAGGAGAAAGAGAAGTTTGCGGGGTCGTAAGGCATCGGATGGCGTTTGGTAGCTATTCCCACACGCACATTAGACAATGAGAAATTCCTATCGAGAGTCTTCGTCACTGCTATCGACTCCACAGAGTCACGCTCATGGCCTTCCAATGCCTCAAGGGCATCGTCAAGCTCCATATCGGTGTCCATAGGATTGTATTTCGGACGTGTCTCCTCTTTCGTAATACTATAGTATAGAGGTGCTGACACCTTCGCCTTGTCAGGGAAGAACTTACCCAGTTCCAGATTCACCGTAGCAGTATAGCTCTTAAACTCCTCCTTGGCACGCTCGTTGACACCTTGCTCCAGTCCTCCGAAGCCATCAGTGTTATAGCGCCCCTGCAGGTTTACGGTACCAAAGTCACTCAATTGCACATTCAGATTGGCCTGTGCTGCCCATCCTCCCTTGTTCGTATAGTCGAGGAGTCGCATCTCATTAACCCACACCTCACCACTCTTCTGATCGTTGGCGAGGTTGCGCACACCAATTATCAATGTCTTTACCTCACCAAGAGTTGGATTACCAACGATAGAAAGTCGGTTCTTCGGCTGATCTTCATCATAGATGGAGAACTCCTGATTATAACTTGCCATTCCCGATGTACGGGCGATATTACGCTGTTTCTTCAGGTTTGTAAAAGCAGAAAGAGGGATATTCAACATATTCTCCTCCGGCCAAACTGCCTCACAGCCGGCACGAGAGAAACGGTCATAGTTTCCTGGAGGCGTCAGCTTAAGAGGAATCTCGTATTCATAGTAGTTGTTCTTATAGTCGCTACCAAGACGTACGAATACTGCCAATTGGTTGTCCTGAAGGTTGGTTACATTATTCTCCATTGCGTTACCATGTACGAACAACTGCAGACGCTTATACTGGCGCAAGTCAAGGGTGGTATTCTTATACACAGCCTTCGACTCACCGGTACTAAGATTGGTGACCGTCATTGCCAACGACTGCTCGTTAGCTTCCACGAGCTGTGGCTGTGTCGGGTCTTGCGTTCGACGTATACCAGGAGGCAACACGTAGTTCACCGGCACCTTATCGTTATTCTCTTCTATATTAACGGCACTGACAGCCATCTTTCCGGAGTTCGATGCTGAATTGGTGAGATTCTGCTCATAGACACGCCATTCACCACGTACCAAGTCAAGAGTACCGAAACGTAATACTACAGGTTTCTCGAAGCCATTAAGGAACATACGCATGAAGCGGATGCTGGTGAAGTCATTGATAGCACCGACTTTCTGGTCGTAGTCGTCGAGAGGTATACGGAACTGGTACCATGTGACACGTTCCTGCTTGCCATTACGCAACTTCGGTGCTGTCTCACGTTTGTCCACGATATAGTTTGTACCCACAACGAGGTCCTCCGGACGGATGGAAACCCTATACTGGTAGTATTTTTCGTATTCGTTCAGTGTATAGTCCTGATTGATATCCTCCACATCAGGAGTGGTCTTATATGAGGTATCGTAGCTCTCTGAGCGCGTCTCGCTGTCTGGAGAGTTACCCTGTGGTCCATTGATAAACTTATAACGCTGGAGGATAGGCGCCTCTATCTGATCCCAGTCGGAACCACGGAAGTAGTGATAGTCGTCATTGGCTGGGTCTGCCCATATGGAGTCGAACACAGCCTGATTTACCTTACCCTGTATCTGTGTCAGGAAATCCTGATAAGAGTCATACTGGCGTTCCTCCTCATCGGTGAGACCATTGAAACCCACATCCTGTAACTGGCGACTGCCGCTTGTAGTTGCGAAAGCGTATGTCACCGTAGGCTGTGTCGGTATGCGCCCCCACTGTGTGTACAGGAAATTTGACTTACCGTCAACAGGCATACCACTCTCATAGAATTTCTTACCGTCGTGGAGCACGTCCTCGCTGACCTCACCAAATGTTGATATAGAAGTCACCACCCCTATTGCGTGTACCGTCAGCCTCATCGTAGATGAACGGGTCGAGGAGCCAGAACTCTATATAATCGATATTGGCAGCCTCAAAGTCGTTGGTGTCAAGCTTACGCATCATACCGCCCCACGTATTCTGTGGCGCCAGGAGATGACCATTGATATCGAGGTTGGGATTGAAATTATATGGTCCGCGCTCCTCCGGATAGAAGGCAAGATTCAAAACAGACAATGTTGATGTAGCACCATTATAACTGCTCTGGTCACGGTTAGGGAAGAGTTCGTTGACATATACCTCGCGCACATAGTGGTTTGACAACTGGTCAAGGTCGCTCTTGATATGACGCGGCGTCAGCGATGATGAACGACGGGTGAATAACGGGTCGATGGTGTACCATGCCAGTCGTGAACGGTTGAAACCGCTCTGAAGCGTTGTCTTATCCGTAGATTCCGGGAACATTGAAGGTACACTGGAGATAATCCATGAAGTAGGAGTACTTACATCAATGGTATTCTTCGTATTCTCAAAGTCATCGAGATAGGAGGCATTGTCCTGTGTACCGTGACTCTTGCCGGCGATGAGTTGTGCAAATTCTGCGGAGAACTGTATATGCGACGGCTGTGTAACATGCAGGAACGGAATCTTGTCGAGCATGTTCGTAAGCCATTGGCTTTCCTTCTTCCAATTGATATGCATACCCCAGATGGTATTGTTTAGAGGCTCCGAACCCATTGCCACCTTTGTCGTTAGTGCCTGTTCCGTGAGATGCTGCAGTGTACCGCCAATCTGGAAATCTTTCGAGAAGTCATATGCCCAATTCACACCAAACATTGTCTTTCGCGCTTGTCCGTAGTCGGTATTCGACTCCAACGACACATTGACAGGTGTACCGGCATCAATGATACTCTGATTGAGGATGGTAACCTCTCCGGCACTGTAGTCAACACTATAGTCGCTACCCTCATTCAACTTCACACCACCTGCCGTCACTTCCACAGACCCCTGTGGTACGTTATATGCACCTAACGATATAACATTTGCCGATGAACCACGGTACTGGCCCACCATCATGTATTTATCCTTCTCTGCAATCTGCTTCGCTATAGTCTTCGTAGAGTCATAAAGCTCAGTGAAAGAATATTTCTTCGCTGTCTCTAATGCCACACCCTTATCTACAAGATAGTCAAGCATATACTGTCCGAAAGGCTCCGCAGCAGGGAAGAATACACGTCCGTTGCTGACTGTATAGCCTTGCACATAGTCGAAATAACCGTTGGAGTGCACTTTGTTGTTATTATCCAGACGGTCGGCACCAAGCAAACGGATGATAGGCATCTCTTTCACCTGTGGCTCAGGGATATATGATAGATAGACGCCAGTAGTGTCGCTCTGGTATTTCACGTCCAGACGGAATTTGTCTTTCTCCACCGATGATGCCAGATAGTACACATTCTTCATCATCAGATCCCAGTTACCCTGTCGTGGATTGTTACTGGTATTCTTCAGTCCCTTGACGATAAGCGTTGAGCTCGCACTGTTCACATCAGATGCAAACTCACCAACCTGATATGTGGTACCGTTATACGTATATTCGTAAGCGATAGCCAGCACCTGATCGGTCTGCAGCGTTGTCTTCAGTGACACATAGCCCAAAGCGTTGTTAACGGTATATTCTGTACTGGTCAGAAGGCGTGCACTCTCCAGCTTCTCGAAATCGCTGCCGCCAATCAGACCTATACCCTCGAGTGCCGTTGACACCTGATCGATATCTCTCACACCGCCTAATGCCTGTACAGTGGCATATTCATTATTGGCAGAGTTCGCAGGTACACTGAGCAACGGACTCCACAAATCCTTACGGCTTATCTTCGTGGTTTCGCCTAAGTCCGTCAGTGCCACAATATTACGGGTATTAGTCGTTGTTCCCGTCTTATTCGTTACCCATATTTCCACCCGGTTTATGGTTACACCGGTAGTTAGATTTGGCAAGGTACTCATTGCCATATCGTAACCGTCACGGAAATAATGCGAGAGGAAGAAGTGGCGGTTCTCTTCGTAGTCAGCAGCACCAATCTCGAATGGTGTCAACTGTACACCACCCTTCGATGACACGCTCTTGCTCGATGACTTCTTCTGTGAGAACACCGTCTGCAACGACAGTTTACCGAACTGCATATCGGTGCGCAATCCGAATAACGAGGTTGCTCCACGCACCAGTGAGTTATTTGACGGGAAGGTCACATTACCACCTTCCACCAGTTTTATTATCTCGTCCTCCTTACCCTCATATTTCAGTTTCAGGTTCTGAGTATCATAGTCAAAAGTAGCATCTGTATTGTAATTCAGGTTCATATTGACCTTATCGCCCACCTTACCGTTGACATTCAGGTTTATCTTCTCATCGAAGTCCATAGTGGTCGTCTTACGGTTACGAATAGGCAGAGCAGGATTATCGATACGCTTCATTGTAACACCGAACTTCAATTCTGCAGTACCTTGCGTCTTGATTCTCACGCCACCGGGACCGAAGATTTTCTCTGCCGGACCGAGGTCGAAGTGCATATCAGTGAAATCGAACTTCTCCTTACCAGCTGTCTGCAGTATCTCCTGATTCTTCTTACGGTAGTAATCAGAAAACGAGCGTCTCTCGCTCCACTTACGATACTCCTCAGCAGTCATCATGATAGGTGCTGTCACCCATGTGCCACCAATCTTATTACCGATGATATAGCGGTCCAGAGTATCATTATACTCCACCGTCTGCTTGATGTTTTCCGGTCGTGCAAGGTCGTAGGAACCCTGATCGAGATCATCAAATGTAATGGGTGTTGTACGCTGCACTGGCCAGCGCGGATGGAGCAGCGAGTCAGGAATCTCCTCTTCGTCAATCTCCACATCCAGCATCTTCACCTTCTTTGTAGTGTCAGGGGGGAGAGACATTGAACGCTCAAGGCTGAGGGTCGAGGGTCGGGGATCGAAGGCACGAAGGAACGATGGAACAAGGATATTTCCCGTTCCAAACAATGTTGCAGCCAGCAGAGTGTAGCCAAGCAGCACCATTGCTATTGTCAATATCTTCCTTCTGCTCTTCATCCTTTAAGAAGGGTTATTGTTATTGGGTTCCCACTCACTTTATCCTTCCCAATGCCGCCTTCACTACCTTTTCTACAGGCAGGTCAGGTTGTTCGGTAAGGATCTGCACAACCACCTTCGCTGTCGGTGCTGGTGAGAAGCCGAGCATCGTCAGTGCTGCTACAGCCTCATCCTTCACACCATTATTTATCATGGTAGCGGCAGGATTACTGCTCACATGCAATTCCTCGGCGATACCGAGTGACAGTATCTTGTCCTTCAGGTCCACGATGATACGCTGGGCCGTCTTCAGACCTATGCCCTTTACACCTTTCAGCATTCTCTCGTCACCATTTGCTATGACATTACACAATTCACCTGGAGTGAGACTCGACAGTATCATCCTTGCTGTATTTGCTCCCACACCGCTCACTGTGATAAGCTGCTGGTAGAGAGCACGCTCCTGCTTGTTATAAAAGCCATATAAGGTGAAGGAGTCATCGCGGCCACCTGTTGTGAGCGCCTCGTGCACGTAGAGTTTCACCTCTTTCTTGCCCTGTATGGCACCATACGTATTGAGCGATATGTTCAGTGCATAACCCACTCCTGCTGCTTCCACAACGGCCAATGCAGGCGTCAGCTCCGTGAGTTCGCCCTTGATATATTCTATCATAATCTAATACTGTCTATAGACCTAATAACTCGTTAACTTAAAAAATAACGCCACCAACCCCATATTTATTGCATTCATACGCTATTTTAAATTCAAGGAGCAGGGAACAAAAAGAAAACGGGAAGCGGCGCTTCCCGTTTTCTCTATTCTCTCAGCCCCTTCTCAATCCCCCCTCCGCCTTTAGGCTTCCCTCTCGCCTTCCTCCCCTCCTGCACGGGAGGGGTCGGGGGTGGGTCTGGGGTTAGGAGGTGAGGCTGGGGAGTATCTTACTTAATCACGACCGTTTTCCCATGATGGATATATACTCCAGAAAGAACAGGCTTACGTCCGATCTTGTAGCCCTGGAGGGTATACCATCCTGTATCATCGGCATCATCATCGGTGGTTATATCACGGATTGCCGTCGCATCTACGTCGAGGACGTATGGCTCATCAAGTGAACCGAGGAAGGCGTCACTGATGAAAGGCAGAGCGTCGTTAACCACGAACTCCTCACCGTCAATGAAGACGCGGAGTTCCATCTTTGCTTCAGCATCGTCCTCAGAAGAACCCATGATAGTCAGGAAGTAGTAGCCGCTGTTATAGCCGATAGCACCGCGACACTCACCATTGATGATGGCGCCTATCTCTGCATCGTCACGTTCTACACCATCCTTCTTGACAACAGCGATGATGTTCATATTGTCAGGATAGAGATATGGGTCAACGGACTGGAAGTGGAGCCCCTCTCCCGATCCTTCTCTCAAAGAGAGGGGAGCATTGAGAGATGGTGCCTTCAGTGATCCTGCAGCCTGTCTTGGATAGTGGAACGTCTTAGCCTCCGTTGCCACAGAGCGATAGATATATCCGTCGCCCGGAACAATGCTCTTGAGTGTTCCTTCCCATACACCACTCTGTCCAAACTCTGCGAATCCTGTGCGATTCTTCACACGGTCGCCTGGTACTGGACTCAGTTCAGCAAAAGCCTCATCAGGTGACATCACGGTATTTGCCAGCGTACCTATCCAGTTATATCCAGGATAGATTGTCTGTGATGTATTGGAAACATCTATTACCGCTCCGTACACTGCAAAGTCTGTCTTAGAAGACAACTGCATCTTATACATCTGACCTGGCTCGATAGTTTCCAACTCACCCATTATCTTACCGGAAGAGTTGACGGATGCAAATGCGGTCTTGCTCTTGATATTCTTGAACCGCTTCAGGATTGTCTCATCCTTTGGCAATACGTTGCTGATTAGTGATGACATCGGGTTCACATAGATTGATACCCATGACCATCCTCTTGCCAGTGAGACAGGCTGCTGAATGACTGGTGCCGGACGGAACGCTACAGGCTCATTATATGAACCGTAGTTGGCATCTGGAACATAGAGAATGGAATCTTGCTGCTCCTTATTAGGCAGTGTGACATAGACAATAGGATAGATATTACCCGTTGAAGCATCATACATCTTGAAAGCGAGTTTTTGCTGTCCGCTGCTCAGCTCTGTTGCAGAAGCACCAAATACTATCATGTCCACATAATAAGCATCGCGAGTAGAGACGTATGCAGGACTGCCCACACCGCGACAGAGCCCCATATCATCGAATGCCGCAATCTTTGTGTCGGTATTCTCACTGATCTTATCATCGATATATACTTGTCCCGTCAGGGTCATATTGCTCTCATAGAGGTTCGGGTCAACACTCCAGTCTGGCTCATCACCTTTCACTGTCACCTTCACCTGTAGCAGACGACGTATGCCAAGACGGTCTGTCAGATAGATATATTCTGTATGCTTGCCGATAGGAACATTAGGACCGACGGTAAACGTAATCGTCTCAGTGTCACTGCTGATAGTACCTACAGGTTTGTCTATCGTCATCCATGTTGGCATACCGGAAATCTCGTAATACTGCGATGTACCGGTGATATTACTGATTGTCTCGTTCCAGCTGATTGTCTCGTTCCATGCTTTCTCCACCTCAGTCATTCCGAGGGTTGCCCCTTGCCATTTGACACTTGCGAAGTCTGTGTGGAACATCCACTCTACCGACTCGGAGTTGTTTCCGTGCTCGTCCTTGATGTAGTTCACTGTTGCCACAAAGTCGTTATTATCCATCAGCGGCAGCGAACTGTCTGGGAAGCTGAAGTATATTTCGTCATCAGAAGCAGTAAAGTTGAACTGTGTATCTTCCAGACGCATCTTCGTAGAGCCAGGCTTCAATGCCGGTGCGTTGACGCTCTGCGTCAGTTCTCCCACGATAGCAAGTCGTGAGTCTGTCTCACCGAAGTTTGCTGTTGAGAAGTCGGTAACCACATTACCCTGCTCTGTGCGATGGATATCGTCCATCGGGAAATAGCCGACCAATCCCGGATAACTGTTATCCATTCGCTCATACATACGGTCGCTGATGAGCTGTCCGTCGAGGGCTGCACTCCAGATACGTATCTCATCCACGTCACCCGTGAAGAGGTTGCACTCCTGCTCGTTGATCAGGTCGCCACCAACTACAAGATAGTGTGAGCTGATACCAGGAACACTTGTCTCCGGCAGTACCTTCATAGCCTGACCGTCGATATATACGACAGCACTCGTTCCTCGGCGTACGTTGAACGCCAGATGGTGCCAGTTGCCGTCACAATAGTTCTTGCTACTCAATACAACTTCACTCTTGACAATTGGGCTCGGCACATTATCGGAAATGGTTGTCTCCGTCATTCTGAGTTTCAGTTCACCTTCGTCGAAACAGATAGATGTACCATCCTCTGTAATCTTGGAAACCTCATTTTCCGTTGTCATGACAGTACCGTTCTTCACAGATAGCAGCGTAGCGGTACCCGTATTGTCGGTTTCATTGCCGCGGAACCATATCTCAAAGGCGAAGTTATCGGTCTTGCTTGGGTTGAAGGTACTGATATCTACCTTCAGTGCCTCCTCACCGGAGAGATGAGCGGCACGGTTCTCATTATTGATATACCAGCTCTCGCTCTCCATATGCATATTACGTGAGCGGACAACATCGGTGACTTGTGTACCGTGACCCTCGTTCATTGGCCAGTAGCCAATCAGACCTGGAGTGTACGATGCTCTCGTCTGAGTGCGTGTCTCATAGAGCTCTTCTGCCGTCACGTCAGAGTTCCAGACGGTCAGTCCTGCCATCATTCCCTGCATGCCAGCACCACCTATGCCGAGTTTACCATTACTGTTGAATGCTTTCGCCGTATGGTTTTTAGCAACAAAGACTGGTTCTTTGTCATCAGCCGTGACATAGAGCAAGGTAATACGGTTCTCTTCATCGTCGGCAGATTTACCTCTGAAGTTCATCGCCATATAAATCCACTTGTCGGCAGGCAGCTGAGTTCCTGTCTCGAATCCTTCTCCTTCATCGCCGAAACGTGTACACAACATACCGTTGTCATGTGTCGACAATGACATCTTGTTGTCATCGGTACCGAAGCTGATGATGTTACCGTCACCCTGACGGTAGAACCACATATCAATAGCATAGTTAGCAGCCGACATATCATACAGAGCATCCGTCTCTATGCGGTTGCCGTTAAGCTGTACCGCTACATCAGGATAAGCACCGTCGCCATTTACCACATTGTTCATGCCACCTTCAATGCGGAAATTATCGCTCTTGCTCAGTGCATTACCATTGAGCACCTCATTGAAGCGGATATGCATGTTATTGCGATTTGTGTATGTCAGTATGCCGTCCTCCGGACTTACCATACCGAGAATCTTCGGACCATGTGTATCCTGCGTTATCTCGATAATATCACTCTCGTAGGTCACATCATCGTTGCCATACTTACCAAAGGTCTGTGCCTGCAGCTCATAGAGACCATCATCGAGGAATGTTACAGGCTCTGTAATCTGACTGCCGTCAGGCATAGGCTCATAGCCCAGGTTGAGCATACTCTCTATCGTTGTCCACTGCTTGATGAGACTCCACGTATCAGTACCCTTGCGGCGATAGCGCAGACGCAGACCCTGCAAGCCCTCATCCTGGCGGTCGAGGTTGTACATCTTCGCAATGATACCACCGTTTTCTTTCAGGAACTCCTGGTTCAGTATCGTATGGTCAACGCTAAGGTCCACATGTGCCGATGATGGAACGAAGTGTACACGCAGTGTCACCTCATCACTCAATACCGTAGCGTCTTTCTCTGCGCAGAGCACCAATATGATATCATCATAGTCAGTGATGCTACGCTCACTCTGTGCAACGGTGAGAATCTTCTCCATAGTCTCGCCACCGTTCATCTTAATGGCGCGACCACCCTGACCATTACTCAGCACACTACCGTCAATCTTCAGTATGGCACCGTTAGGATTACTGCCCTCCTTGACACGTAGCACATATGTGCATAGGGAGTTGGTCTCACTCTGGTTCGACAGCTGCAGTGTGAACTTAGCCTCGCTACCTGTCGGTATGTCAGTAATCTCTGCTGCACCAAGAACCTTCAGCTGTGGTTTCTCCACCTGCATAGTAGCCTCGTTCAACAGTGTACCTGGCTGATAATACCTTGTATAGGTCGCACCTTCGTATGGGTTGACGGTCTGTCCGCCTCGTGTGCGGAAGATAGGACCCCATCCTGATGGTGAATTAAATACATCTACAGAGAGTGCTGTGCGCTGGTCGCTGTCACTCATCGTCCATGATACCTTGCTAGACTTCGTCGTTGATGACTCGTCTTTCTTTGTATAGCCGTCGAAAGCCGTACCTGTCAGGATAACATTGGCACCGGCGTCATTGAACATCGCACCGAACTTCATATCACTGTTCCATGTGAACTGATATGTATGTGCATGTGAAGTGCCACTCTTTGCTGAACTCTCCGTTGTCTGGCTTATCTTGGCCCCACTGGCAATAGAGTAGTTGTCGATGAGGTAGTCAGAGCCGTTGATAGCTTCGAGCTTGTCCTGCTCATTATCATAGATACGTGCCTCCCACAGTTTTATCTGGTTGATGGCATACTCTACTTCGTCCTCCACGTCATAGCTGTCGGTACCGTTCACCATACGGTAGCTTGGGTATCCATGCGTAGCAGACAACTCACTCTTTGACCAGTAGTCGGTATCTCCGTTGGCACGTCCGAACTGATCATCGCCTGGAGAGTACTTGGTATAGTAGATAATCTTTCCTGGTACCTTCGGTGTATTAGCCTCTACCCAGTGGTCACCATCGATATGTCCTTCCACGAGCTTGCTCTCGATGATAGCCTTCCAGTTAGGAATCAACGTATTCAGGATGTATGCCTGCGGATAAACGAAGCTCGTAGCAAACTTCTGGCTGACGGTGATACCGTCTTTCTCATCAATCTTGAATGTACCGTCATCCTGCTTGAAGAGTCCTAAGACACGACCCTCACTGAAAAGCAGGTTCGTAGCGCGTCCGATATATGTATCACCGCCTTCCGCCGTGTATGAATCGGTATCATCCTCATACACCATCTCACTCGGTGTCGTCATAGCATTGGTGACCGAATAGGTGTCTGTCGATGTAGAGGCATCTTCGTCCCACCATTTACCGGTGAAGGTTTCCGTCTGCTGTGCCACGATCTTGAACTTTGAATTCTGGAGTGTGGCAACACCTAGCACATTACCTACGTTGACCTCCCATGTCGGCGACTCGCTGAGGTAGAAACCTCCACCGGCACCACCACCGTTATTAGTGTCAACACGCGTTTTTGACGTAGATGTGATAGTACTGCTGGTAAGTGATGCTACAGACGTAGAGCCGGGCGGACGGCGGATAATCATATCCACTGCATCAGGACCGCTCGTCACGAAATTGGTACCGGAGCCTATACTACCAAGGAGTATCAGGTCTAAGGCGTCAGACTGTGAGTCTGGAGCGTGCCACATTGTGGTACGGCCGTCAAGCTTCACACCGATACTGAGGTTACGGAGGTTACCGTCAGCCATATTAGGCCATCCGCCAACCCACTGGTAGGACACATGTCCTTCCTCATCAGGTGTGACCTGTATGTTCACCGTGCTGTATGCCTCACCGAGATCCACCTCCTCACCGTTGATGGTGGCTTTCTCACCATATACGACGGTTGTAGCGCTGGCGTCATTCATGATATTCACTACGGCATCGGTCGGTATCTCCCTGTATTCCTTACCCGTATCGAGGTTCTTGTAGCTTTCGAAGACATTGATATCGAAGTCGTAGGTCTCATCCTGCAAGTATAATGGGTGTTCATATTCGTATATGTAGCCGTCATCCGTATATGTCACCACCTGTACCGAATCCACGGTATTGTCAATATTGGTAACACCAATCTTGTATTCACCGAAGGCGCCGTTCTTCATGCCATTCTGCTTGACCTCGATGACAGGATTAGAACGATACTGGCGTATCATCTTTGTACTATACTCATACGTCTTCGTGCCCTCCTCCGTCACCAGAGAATCTTTCTGCATCTTCTCGGGAACAGCATTGGAAGCATCGATAGTAGGCAGGTCCTGTGCAAAGACGGTCTCGTTGTCGTAGTCAGTACCACCGTCGAACTTAATGCTTTCCACCTTATATCTCAGCGGAGGCAGCATGGCCGAGAACTCGCCGTTCTTCTCATCAGTCGTTATATATATATAATAGGTGTCATCATGAGTACCGCCGGCACGATATGCCACACTCTTGATACTGTCAGTAGCACTCTCCACAGGGATATTTGCTGTACCGAAGGAACCGTCGCCGTGACTGTCAACGATATAATTGAATGAGCACTGCGTCTCCCTGCCTAAGCTGAGTTTCATCGTTGCCTTACCCAGACGGTTCACGCTGCGGTTGAAACCAACAGGCTCGTCCTGATCGGAGAATCCGCCGTTGATACGACCTGTGACATTCACCAGTGTGGAGTCAACGAAGTTCACTGTCTCAGAACGCTTGAAGTCATAGGTAGAGCCGTCGAGTGGGAATGAGGTGAACTTATGTCCGTTCATATAGCACTCCAACAGGTGGTTGCCGATAGGTACGGCAATCTCGAACTCACCGTTGGCATCGCTATAAACACCCTCCTTCGACTGCACTAGGGCACCGTCAATCATGAACTGTACGCTGTCAACAGGGATATTAGTGTTCAGGTATGTCACCTTACCCCTTACAGGGAATGATGATATATCGGTGAAGTCATAGCTGTTGAGCGTCATACTGCCATTACCGATGAAACCGTTACGGGAAGACGGTGAGAACTCATGAATACCGCATGTCGGTGTGAGGGTATAGGTGGTACCGGAACCCACGAATGGGATACCACGTATGATATACTCTCCGTTTTCGTTTGTCTTACCGTAACGTGACAGCTGGTTGTCAACAGGGATGATTTTCGATGCAATGATGTTGTTACCTACGGTAGCATGACGACCGTTAGGCATATCATTGGCGTATGAGGCGTCGAACACATAGCGGTCCAGACCCTCGTCCATCGGCCAGTAAAGAGCCAAACTGGACTCACGACCGTTAAGCACACGGTCTGAATAGTTATCCTTTTCCTTGTCGGTGAGCACCTTGCTCCATACACGCACCTCGGTGAGGTTGCCCTTGAACGCTATATCCTCTGTGACACCAGCAACTCCACCTACAGAGAAGACGTCGAGGCTTGCGTTGCTGGTAAATGCCGATGATGAGGTCTTGTCGTCGAGGGAGAAGGAAACCGCTCCGTTATTGTTTTCTACTGTCAGGAGTGAATAGATGCCGGAAGGGATAGTGAGACCTAAGTCCACCATATTACCATCCTGCTTGCAATACAACATATATTCACTACCCTGCTTCGGACCCAAGATGAGCTGACCCACACATGGAATATTTCCTATTATAGCATTCTCATTCAGTCCTGCATCAGGACGAACAAACATCTGAACTGTGAAGTTCTTGTTCTGACCGAACACCTTTGACATCTCATCGCTGTCCACATTCCATGCGATACCTGTCGAGGCTCCGTCAACACGTTGTGAATATCCGTTAGTGGTATTCTCATCGTCAGCATCCGAAGCTCTCAGTGAGAGGCGTACATCCTCCACTGCCGAACCAGAACCGAAGGTGACGCGTCCGGAGATGACACCACGAGCCTGACAGAATCCCACGTCGTAAAGGGTGTTCTGTAGAACAGTACCGCTGTAGGAGTCAAGCTTGTATTCGTAGTAGTAGCCTGGCTGCACGGTATTATCCTCATAGGTATATACCTCCAGTGTACCGCTGGTACTATAGATACGCATGAATTCGTCATCGCTATTGACATAGCGGCGCGACACCACGAAGGACGTACTGCCGGAGCCAGCCTGCTTAACCTCCCATGTCAAGCGTACTGTGGCATCATGCGTACCCTTCGATGCATCGAAGACAATAGCATGAGAGCCCATGAGGATTCCTGCATAGATGGCATCGCTCTCAAAGACATACGCGCCATTGTTGAGTGTCAGCTGCACTTTATATTGATAACGCGTAGATACATCCGGCAGGTCGGTATCGACAAATGCCAATACAGAGCCTGCAGCCGGATTAGCATCACCGGTGACATTACCATACTCGCTCCATCCTGAGTCCTCACTGACCTTGCGCAATACCTTGAAGGTGACAGTGCTGGCATCTGTCGGCACACGTGTATATTCCCATGTGAGCCTTACCTTATCCTGAACAGTAGTATCCTGCTGCAGGTTATAGATTCTCATAGAGGGAGTCGTATCCAGCACTTTGGAGATGCTGTGGCCCAACTGATTGATAAGATTCTCACTTGGGCTGTTGAGCGATGTACTGTTGATGCCGTTGTCAATCCAGTCCGTAGGCACGTTCATCACCATATAACGGTAGTACCCGCCTTGCTGTACACCTTCATCCTCATAGTTCAGCGGCATGCTGGATTCCGGTGGGTCAATCGTTCCGCGCTTATTCCAGGACTTACCGGAAAGGATATTACCGTTTTCATCTGTTTCTATCCTATATATATAAGGTGTGCATATCATATTGTAACCACTCTTTGAGTGAAACCACAATAGCGTCGCAGCTTTGTCGAACTGTCGATACTCCATACTGATGCTACCAGGCTCCGGCACCACTTGTATCGCGTTGCTCCTTATATAAGTATGTTTCGAAGACCAAAAGTAGTTATCTGGATCTTTTACACCCTGATTGGCAACAACTTTCACGTCGATTTGCTGTGGATTGCCTACAGTTTGTGGAATGGTAGTATTATAAGTCTTCTCCTGAGTCTTTAAACACTCGTAAGAATCATTGACATACTCCTTAGTACCGTCCTGTTTATAGAAGGTGTATGTCACATCATAGCTACAAGTGCGCATACGCACGTCACTAAGCTTTGACGGTATATCGTCAGGCAGTTTCGGAGTAGTAAACTCTATTTTGTCAGGAGCTACACGATCGTACTTGTATTGTTCGTCGTTCCAATCCGCCAATCCCAGTTTTTGACTCGTAGTACATGACGTCGTCAGCGTTATGGTGTATTCTTTGCCATTGGAATGCTTGAACTCATAGTATATCGTCCACGTACTATTCGCCATTTCAGCAGGATAGTAATAATCTATCTTAGCTGTCATATAGTGATTGTCACTACCCCACTTCGTCAGCCAGTAGCTCGATTCCGAGGTTCCCACCTTCTGCTCGCCGATAAGCGAGTTGGTGAACCACGCCCGGGCGTTATTCTCTGCAACATAGGCCTTAACCTCTGCTGTCTGACTCTCGTCATCACCCTGATTGATATACTTCAGGTACATCAGTTTGATGGTCTTACTACTATTCTTTGCATATACGTAGCCACCTGTAGAGTACGTATTTGAGTGATCGAGGTCTGCGAGAAAGACTTCCAGACAGATATGGTCGGTAGAATGCCACGCATTGTACTTGCTCGCATCAAGTACCCAGTCACTGGCCTGTACTTTCGTAAACGGTACCGACAACATTAGCACCAATATCCAAACCCAATGTTTTGGTAATGGTGAATTACCAGAAATAAGCTTTCGCATTTTCATAAATTGACAGTTATAGTTTTAGTTCTTTATTCACAGTTAGTAGCAATAGAACCCGTATCTAGTACCTATTGACCGCCAAAATTACATATTATTCCAACAACAACAAAGAAAACAACAAATTTTTCTTTACACCAACATAACCAAATAAAGAATATTTAATTCTTTACCTTACATTTTAATGTTTCATAACTCGCTTTTTTTGCATACAAATATGTTTTTCAAGTATAACCATTGGTTAGTACGAGTTTTTTCCGTATATTTGCCACGTACAAAGCATTACTACCATGAAATCTCATCTTTTCATCATTTCCCTTTTAGCCTGTACACTTGGCATAAAGGCTCAGACAGTAGAAAAAGATAGCGTAAGCAATAAACTAATGACGACGGGTTCTGCCGACGTTGTCGGGGCGGAACGCATGAACAAGGGTCTTGTGACATCGTCACTCGATGCTCTTAGTGGACAAGCTGCTGGTGTAACAGTATCGAGCGGTGCCGACCGCATGGCAATGCTATCCAGTGTCCGCGTACGTGGTACCACTTCTCTGACAGGTGGAAACGACCCATTGGTCATTATCGATGGTGTATATAGCGACCTGACAACGCTCTCAGGAGTATATCCTGCTGATATCGAGAGTTTTACCATCCTAAAGAATGCTGCCGAGACAGCGCCCTACGGATCACGAGGAGCAAGCGGCGTCATTGTAGTAACAACAAAGAAAGGTAAGAACGGACAGTTCCATATCTCCTACGATGGTAATTTTGGTATAGAACGAGTATATAAGAATATCCACATGCTAAGACGCGACGGATACTGCTCTACTGCAGAGCAGCGTGGCTTGTCCTTCGTCGATGGAGGCTACAACACAGATTTCCCGAAAAGCCTCACACGAACAGGACATGTACAAAACCACCATGTGGCATTCAGCGGAGGAAACGACCAGAACAACTACCGCGCATCAATCGGATATATGGACCACAGCACAGTCATCAAGGTCAATGGATATACCAATCTCGTAGCAAAACTCGACCTACAGCAAAAGGCTTTCGACAACCTGCTGACCATTGATTTCGGAGTCATCGGCAGTTCTCAAAAGAACAAATATATCTTCGACCAGCAGAAACTGTTCTACTCAGCAGCATCAATGAATCCGACACTCTCCAACGAAATGAATGACGGAGGTGGATGGGACAGAAACGCCAATGCATCACAGATAAATCCACCGGCAGGACTACTACGAGAGAGAGACCACGAGAAAGACCTGAACTTCAACACTCATGTCGGTTTTGACTTCGACCTGCTATCACTCTTCTCTCGTCCCTCGGCCCTCGACTCTCAATCTTCCACCCTCCACCTCAAAGCCTTCGGCTCGTACAGCTACAGTAGCATCGAGAATGCTCAGTATCTCCCCACATGGGTGTGGGCACAGGGACAAGCATATCGCGCAGAACACAAAACAGAAGACTGGCTGGGCAATGTCTCATTGCAATACCATACTTCATGGGGCATGCACGACCTCTCACTGACGGCATTAGCGGAATACCAACGCAGCAATCGACGCGGCTTCTGGACAACAGTAAAGGGATTCACACAGAACGATACTGGCTACGACAATATAGGAGCAGGTGCAAACATACCATTCGGAGGAACAGGGAGCAACTACGAAGACCCCTCTTTGGCATCATTCATGGCGATGGCAGAATATACCGTCCTAAATGCCCTCACCCTGACCGCATCATTGCGTGCTGACGGTAGCTCCATGGTGGGACGCAACAACCGCTGGGGATATTTCCCATCAATATCATGCACATGGGATATTCTCAAGACGCTCGCGACCATCAACTCTCGCCCCTCGACTCACGACTCTCGACCCTTAAGCCTGCTCAAACTACGTACCGGCTATGGTCTTAGCGGTAACCTCGGAGGTATCGACTCCTACAACTCACTGACACTGCTGCAACCAAACGGTCTCGTGGAATGGAATGGTAACAACAACGTGTCATACAGTATTCTAACAAATGTCAACCCTGACCTAAAATGGGAAACACGCAGCACCTTTAATATCGGTGTGGACATGGGACTATGGAACAACCGCATAGTGATGACGGCAGAATACTACACCTCACGCACTCGCGACATGCTCTACCAGTATGACGTACCTGTACCACCTTTCCCATACAGTAAGATGGTGGCAAACCTCGGTAAGATGAGCAACCGAGGTGTGGAAATAGGCATCGGAGCAACACCACTGCAGAAACGCGACATGGAACTCAATGTCAACGTCAACATGGCATTCCAGAAAAATAAGCTCATCTCTCTCTCCGGTAAATACAACGGTATGCAGATGACAGCAGAAGACATCACACCAATCGGTGGACTCAATGGAGCAGGATTCCACGGAGGAAACAATAATATTGTCTATCAGATCGTTGGACAGTCACTCGGAGTATTCTACCTGCCACACTGCACAGGACTCGTTGACAATGGCGACGGCACATTTAGCTACGCCATAGCCGATCTCGACGGCAATGGAGAGATAAATATCGAAGATGGAGGAGATCGCTATATAGCAGGACAGGCAACACCGAAGATGATGCTTGGTTCCAATATCGCATTCCGCTATAAGGACTTCGATATCTCGCTACAGATGAACGGTGCTTTTGGACATAAGATATACAACGGAACCTCACTCACCTACATGAACATGGGCTCATTCCCTGACTATAACGTCATGGCAGATGCACCGCGACGCAACATATACGACCAGGTGGCAACAGACTATTGGCTCAAGAGCGGTGACTACCTTAACTTCGACTACCTCACAATAGGATGGAACGCACCACTGCGCAACAAACGATATGTCAGTGCACTGCGACTAAGCCTCTCTGTGAACAACCTCGGAACGATAACACACTATAACGGGCTCACACCGATGATTAATTCATCAGCAGTGAACAACACCCTCGGCATAGATGACAAACGCAGCTATCCGCCATACCGCAGCTACAGTATCGGCGTGAGTATTCAGTTCTAAGCATTGCCCAAAGCCCATTAAGCCCAATTTGCCCATTATACCCATTATGCCCATAAAAACTCATCACCAACTATGAAAGCAACATTCAAAACAATCAATACCATCTGTCGCAGTATTCTCAATCCCCTCTCCGTCTGGGGAGTGTTAGGGTGTGGACTCCTCCTCACATCGTGTCTTAGTGAGCATCCAAAGGGAGCATTAGAAGAAGAAGGAGCATACAAAGATGCCACATCACTTGAGCTGGCAACTGTAGCACCATTATACAACTATATCGGAGGCAATAGCGACAGTCAGGGACTACAGGGCACATACCGCGGAGTCTATGACCTCAATACTTTCACCACCGATGAAGCAATGCTTCCAACGCGAGGCGGTGACTGGTACGACGGTGGCTACTGGCAGAGCCTGTACCTACATCGTTGGACAGCCAGCGACAAACCATTTGCCGACACATGGAACTACCTCTATAAAGTAGTAATGCTATGCAACCGTAATATTGCTACACTGACAGCCAACCGTAACCTGCTCACCGAGCAGCGTTACTTGACGGATTTAGCAGAGTTGCGGGCACTGCGCGCAATGTTCTATTTCTATATCATGGACCTCTGGGGCAACGTACCACTCGTTGTCGAGGCGACATCAGACGTAAGTGCTGCAAAACAGGTTAACAGGACAGAAATATTCCATTTCATCGAGTCAGAACTACTCGAAACCATCAACTATCTCCCTGCAGTTCGAAGCAATCAGTTAGGCAACAACTACGGGCGTATCACACAACCTGTGGTTCATTTCCTACTGGCTAAGCTCTATCTCAACACAGAGGTTTACTGCCCTAATGCCGATGCCGCCACCCATAATACTCATTTTCAGAATTGCATCACCTACTGCGACAAACTTGAGGCTGCCGGTTACCACCTAACAGATAACTACGCCGACAACTTCGCTGTTCATAACGAGACGTCAGAGGAGAACATCTTCACCATTCCTATGAACAAGTTGCTCTATACCAACCAGTTCAAAAACCTCTTCCGCTCGCGCCATTATAGTCACGGCTCAGCTTTGGGCTTCGATGCAGAGAACGGATCGGCAGCAACACTCTCCACATGTGCCATCTATGGATACACAGATGCGACCCTCGACTCTCGACCATCAACCCTCGACTCTCGACTCTCGCCCCTCGACCAAATAGACCCCCGATGGTATATCAACTTCTATGCCGATAAGGTCTTCACCGATGACGGTACACCTGTTATGCTCCCTGACGGCAGTCAACTGGAATACCAACCACTTGCCGTGCAACTCGACCTCACAGGAACACCTTATGAGAAGACAGCTGGTGCACGTATGCATAAATATGCCATTGACTATAGTGCCTATGCCGATGGCAATCTGCAGGAAAACGACATTGTACTCTTCCGCTATGCCGATGCCCTACTTATGCGTGCAGAGGCAAAAATACGATTGGGACTCGATGGCAGCAGTGACGTTAATGCAGTGAGAGCAAGGGTTGAAGCGAAACCCATCGATGCCGTCACCCTTGAGACAATCCTTGATGAACGATTGCGTGAACTCATGTGGGAGGGATGGCGCCGCAACGACCTCATCCGTTTCGGTCGCTTCCATGTAGCCTACGACCAGCGTCCTCAACTCGCTGGGGAGTCAACCGCCTACACCACCCTCTTCCCCATACCGAGTAGTATCATCAAGTTGAATCCCAACGGCATCCAACAAAACAACGGGTATTAATCTATTAGTACCCCTATCTTTTCACCTACACAAACAACATTTATAAAACAAAACACTTCCCTTGAGGTCGCCCTCTTGGGAAGTGTGCTATTATTAAACTCTCAAATTTTTATTCTCTCTTAGTCTTTCAACGTTAACTGTTCAGCTTTTAAACTATTTTCTCAGTCCGTTTTCAAAGAACATGCTACTTGCAGTTATCACTGCAATCATAGCCATCATCATATTCATAGTCATAGTTGTTATCCTTTAAACAATGCAAAGATAGTACCTGCATCTTGTTGCGACCAAGTTTTTACTGCCGAAAAGCTATGAAAACAGTTACTTTCTTGATAAAAATCAAAGAAGTTGTGCTCGCGCACACAATGGCAAACGTTTGCACACTTATTTCGAAATAATTAGCAAAGTCACGCGTGAGTGTTAATAGATTGTTGTATATTTGCAACAACATCATAAAAACTTAAACGACATGAAGAAAATACTTAGATGGATGTGTGTAGGCGTTTTAGCATGCTGCATGTCAACCACCGTACAGGCGCAGGGATGGCCTGCCAACTACAATGGAGTAATGCTCCAGGCTTTCTATTGGGATTCCTACTCTGCAACACAATGGACCCGCTTGCGGTCACAGGCTCAGGAGCTGTCACAATATTTCAGCCTCGTATGGCTGCCACAGAGTGGTAACTGCGGCGGCACATCAATGGGATATGACGACATGTACTGGTTTCCCGGTCACTATGACAGCTCCTTCGGAACAGAAACAGAGCTGCGCAACCTCATCAGCACCTTCAGTAACAACGGTATCGGTACGATTGCCGACGTAGTCATCAACCACCGCAAGACGAACAACGGATGGTTTGGTTTCCCGACAGAGACATATAAGGGTGTCACTTATTCGATGGGACCGAGCGATGTATGCTTTAACGATGACGGCGGTAAGGCTAAGACGGAGGCTGACAATTTAGGCGTAACTCTTGGCAATGCCGACACAGGTACTGACTGGGACGGCATGCGCGACCTCGACCATAAGAGTACCAACGTGCAGAATACTGTGAAGGCCTACCTGAATATGCTCCTCACGGACCTGAAATATGCAGGATTCCGTTACGATATGGTGAAAGGCTATGCTGCAAGCTATACAGGAATGTATAACGCTGCATCCAATCCGACCTACTCCGTAGGCGAATACTGGGACGGTAATGCTGCTTCCGTGAAGACATGGATAAACGGTACCAAGGTGAATGGCGTCATACAGAGTGCTGCCTTCGACTTCCCGTTCCGCTATGGCGTGCGTAACGCCCTCCGTGGTAGTGCCAATGACAAGAATACCAGCAACTGGAATCAGGATCCAAACTATCAACTGCTTGCAACGACAAGTATCATCTCCGATGCTGCCTACCGTCGCTATGCCGTGACCTTCGTGGAGAACCACGATACGGAATATCGTTCATCCAGTTACCAGCAGGACCCAATACGTAAGGACACCCTTGCTGCCAACGCCTTCCTGCTGGCAATGCCCGGTACACCATGTATCTTCCTGAAACACTGGCTCGACTGCAAGCAGGACATCAAGGCGATGATTGATGTGCGCAAGGCTGCCGGGCTACATAATATGAGTGTACCTATCCAAGCAGCAACCAACAAGAACTACTATGCCGTGATGACTGACCAGAAGCTTCTGGCTGTTGTGGGACCCGGTGCTTCAACATATACTCCTACAAACCAGAGCTACACGAAGGTACTGGAGGGCTACCGCTATGCTTATTACCTGAACAAGAATATGGAAACAGCATGGGCAGACAAGGCTTCCGGAGAATATGGCAACAGCGTGGAGGTGACCCTCACAGCAGTATCTGCCAACAGTGGTGCACAGCTCGTATATACTACTAACGGCAGTAATCCGACTGCATCAAGCACAAAGGTAGCAAGCGGTACGAAGATAAAGCTCACTTCCAACACCACCCTAAAGGTGGGACTGCTCATCGGTGGAACAGTAAGCGGTATTGTGACACGTAACTACACCATTGCATCCGAACAGACCATCACAGTATATGTCAATATCGACAAAGCGGAATGGAACAGCTCATACGTGAACTTCCACAGCTGGGGTGACTACCGCATAGGCACCAGCTGGCCAGGCGACAGAGTCACTGACACTAAGAACATTGGTGGAAAGACGTGGTACTACAAAGACTATGTCCTCAAATCGGCCTCCGACTATGTGAATCTGGTATTTAGTATCGGAAGCGGCAGTCCGCAGAGCGTTGATGTGAACAGCGTCACACAGACATCGTTCTTCGAGATAAGCGCAGAGAAAGACGGTACGAAGTATAAGGTGAACAATGTCACATCAGGCATAGGAACTATAACCACCGACCAGCCGGCAGCCAGCAACCGACACTGGTACACGCTGAGCGGCCAGCGTATCAACGAACCTACGAAAGCGGGTGTTTACATCCACAACGGAAAAAAGGTCGTGGTGAAATAAAAAACTAAAAAGAGGCTTGCACAAAGCCTCTTTTTTCTTATCTTTGCACACAGACAAAGAACCAAAACAATATTAGACATATGAAACCTATCAAAACATTACTGTCTGTAGCTCTATGTTCCATAGCTGTTTGTGCTAATGCGCAGAGAGCCAGCAATCTCGTTGGTGGCGACATCTCCATGCTGCCTGTCTATGAGCAAAACAACGTAGCATATATAGACAAATATAACATCACATATAGTGACGTGCTACAGTTTTTCGGCAACTATGGCTGGAACGCGGAGCGCGTACGCCTCTTCGTGGATCCGTATAGCGGTGTGACACACGACGCCTTGGGTGCCATCCAGACCCTCGACTATGTGAAGGCACTGGGTAAGCGCATCAAAGACCACGGACAGTCGTTCATGCTCGACTTCCACTATTCCGATACATGGACAGACCCGGGGAAGCACTCACTGCCGAAGTCATGGGAAGGACTGAGCGTTGACGAGCTAAAGGTAAAGATATATGAGTACACGAAGGACTGCCTGCAACAGCTTGTTGCCGCCGGTGCCACACCAGACCTCATCCAGACAGGTAATGAGATTACTACTGGTATGCTATGGCCTACGGGCAATATCCTCACTGACGCAAATGGCAACTGGCCTAACCTCGCCGGATACCTTGAACAGGCTATCAAGGCATGCAAGGAGGTCTGCCCGGATGCAAAGATAGTGCTCCATACGGAAATGCATAACATCAACTCCGTAAAGTCATTCTACAGTACCATCAAATACAACTATCCGGGAATTCAGTACGATGTGATAGGTCTGTCATACTATCCTGACTATCACGGTGCACTATCCGTCCTGAACGGTCTGCTGACCACACTCGAAGTGGTATATCCCGACAAGGAGATAATGATTGTGGAGACTGGCTATGGATACGCGTGGAAACTGCCTGGTGCTACATACGATTTCTCAAGCACATGGCCACTGACAGAAGCTGGTCAGAAGAAATTCGCCACCGACCTCATAGCTCTGCTCAACAATCACAGTACCGTAACAGGACTCTACTGGTGGTATCCAGAGGACAACGGCAATGGTCTAAAGCTGAATGGAGAGTGGATGAGCTGGTGGAATGCCGCACTTTTCAACCACGATACAGGAAAGGCCTACGCTGCATTCTATGAGCTGATAAACTTCCGTGGAGTGGAACCGACAAAAATCAACACTCTCGACTCTCGACCCTCGACTCTCAACCAGAACGCTCCTCGTTATAACCTTAATGGACAAAAGGTTGGTAAGGAATACAAAGGTATCGTGATACAGGACGGGAAAAAGATTGTAGTGAATTGAAATTACAGTCTCTCAACCTTCAGTATCTGGTCACAGTAATCAATAACGGCAGGACGGTGAGTAATGAAAATCACCGTCTTGTCGCGTTCTGACAGGATATTCTCCAGCAGCTGTCGCTCCGTCTCAGGGTCAAGGGCACTCGTCGCCTCGTCGAAAATCATGATGCTACGGTTACGCAACAAGGCACGGGCGATGGCGATACGCTGAGCCTGCCCCTCACTGAGTCCGCCACCACGCTCCGCAAAGAAGGTATCGATACCATGCGGCAACTCCATAACGAAGTCGGCACAGCTACGGCGCAGGGCATCACGCATCTCCTCTTCCGATGCATCGAGTTTACCGAGGAGGAGGTTGTCACGCATGGTACCGCTCATCAGCGTATTTCCCTGTGGCACATACACGAAATTGCAACGGTGGAGAGCACTCATCGACATCAGCTTGTCCTTGTTATATATATATACCGTACCCTTCTGAGGCTTTAGAAGGGCCAGTATCATACGGATAAGGGTGGTCTTACCGGAACCAGTCTCTCCCAAGATGGCGGTACAGGAGCCTGGCTTGAAGTCGAATGACAGGTCATTGATGACCTTACGGTCGTCCTTATCATACGAATAGGTGACATGATCGAAGCGTACGCCGCATGCGCCCTCCATACGAATGGCGTCACCCTGCTCCTCCAACGGGTCTTCCTCAAGCTCCATCAGTCGCTCAGCAGCAGTGAACACACCCACGAAAGCAGGAACGAGCTTCGTAAGGGCACGAGCAGGACCCTGTATCTTACCTACCAACTGCAGGAAAGCGGTCATTCCACCAAAAGACAGTGTTCCTGACGACATCCTCACTGCTGCCCAAAGGAATGCCAGCAGATATCCGAGAGCAAAACCAAAATTGAGGATGAGGTTACTGAACACACTGAACATCGTCTTCTTCACGACATTATGGCGCAACTCCTTCTGTGTACGCTCCAGACGGTTTACCATCACGTCATCACCTTCAAGAGTCTTGATGAGCATACGATGCTGGATGGTCTCCTGAAGAACACTCTGAATCTTTGAGTCGCTGCTGCGCACCTGACGCGTCAGTGCCCGCATCCTACGCATATAGAACTTACTAAGCACCACGAAGACGGGTATCATCACCGTGATGATAACTGCCAGACGCCAGTCCATCGTTGCAAGATAGCTGAAAGCACCGATGAACATCGTAAGGGTAGAGATGGAACTCGGAATAGTCTCTGTAAGGAAGTTCACGACATGCGACACATCGACCTCGAGACGGTTAAGCACATCACCAGAATGGTGCGACTCCTTACCGTGCCACTCCGCACGGAGGATGCGCGCAAGCATACGCTGCTGCATCCTGTTCTGCGCCTTTACACCAAGGAGGTTACGAACCCATATACCAGCGATACTAAGGGCGAAGTCGCAGATTATCAATGTTCCCATGAGGGCTACAGAGAAATATATGTTACCCTCTACGGCACCAGACGCCACATCGATAGCACGCTTCACCGCCCATACCTGCGACAGGCTGACAGCGACAGACAACAAGCCGATAGCGGCATTGAGGATAGCCTGCAGGTGGTTACCCTTCCATGCTCTCCACAGCCACGCAAGTATTTCTCGCGCTGGATATTTCGCATCACTACTGCGGAGATAATGGCTTATCGCACTCTTCGCTTTATTCATCGTATTATCTGATTAAGGATTTAGGGGTGTTATCATCTTTTATCTGCTCCCCACATCATCTTCTCACGCAGCGTGGAGAAATAACGTTGTCCCACTCGTTTGACGATACGTATAGGGAATGGTGCCTTACGGATTATTACTGTCGTACCCTCAGCAAGACGTTCTGAACGACCGTCGATGGCAACAAGGAAATTATGTGTCCGGGACATCACCTGCAGACGGACCTCAGTATCATCACTGATAACGATAGGACGGATATTCAGTGAGTGGGGAGCGACAGCCGTGAGACAGAGGTTACCACTCTGCGGCACCATTATCGGACCACCGTTAGACAGAGAGTAGGCGGTACTGCCTGTCGGCGTAGAAACAATGAGGCCGTCAGCCTGGTATGTTACTAAATAATCACCGTTGAGTTCCGTACGTATGCTTATCATAGAAGCATTGTCACGCTTCAGTACCGCTATATCATTGAGGGCGTAAGGAGGGCCCTGCAACGATTCGCCATCAGTGGAGATCTCGATGGCAGCGTGGTCATCAATCGCGTAGTTGCCGGCATAGACATCGCAGAGCATCTGTTCTACTTCACTGGGGAGCACGCTGGCAAGGAATCCTAACCGGCCTGTATTGACACCGATGATAGGCGTCTGCTTGTTCCCCACCCTACTGGCAGCTTTCAGGAATGTGCCGTCGCCACCGATGGAGATGACATAGTCCACATCGAAGTCATCACCCGTGAAAGTGCCTGTAGGCTGCACACCGCCGATACCATTGCGGCAAATGAAATCGTAGAATGTCTTGTCGATGAATATCTCAGCATGACAGCGCGACAGAATGTCTAACACCGTCTGTACAGCCACCGATTTGTTGACCTGGTATTCATTGCCGAAAAGGGCAAACCGCAGGTGGCGCTTTGCTGGTTGTTGGTTGGCATACTGCTTACTCATTGTCAATTTATTCAAAAAAAACGTCGTTGTAGTGTAACTATTCGTTATTATTTCGTATTTTTGCAAATGGTCCTATCGGGCATTTTACGTTGCAAATATACAAAGTTTTGTTTATATCTTAACAAAAAGGGTGATAAATTATGGCTAAAGTATACGAATTCCTTGCTGACGGCTTCGAAGAGATTGAGGCCTTGGCACCTGTAGACATTCTGCGTCGTGGTGGTGTTGATATACAAACTGTTAGCATCAACGACACGAAAGAAGTGACGGGTTCACATGGTGTGATAATGATGGCGGACAAGCTGTTTGACGAGGTGGACTTCACCGATGCCGACCTGCTGCTGTTGCCTGGTGGCATGCCTGGAGCAACAAACCTCATGGCACATGAGGGTGTACAGCAGGCATTGCTCAACCAGCATGCAGAGGGCAAACGCATTGGTGCTATCTGTGCGGCACCAATGATACTGGGACAGCTCGGAATACTACAGGGCTGCCGTGCTACCTGCTATCCCGGATTCGAGAAATTCCTTGAGGGTGCGGAATACACTGCCGAACCTGTGACCGTCGATGGACATATCACCACTGGCGAAGGACCGGGAGCCTCCTTCGCATACTCCTATCAACTACTCTCTTACTTCCGTGAGGCAAAGGCTGTAGAATCCATCAAACATGGGATGAGATGGAATATATAATAATAGTGGCTGGCGGCAAGGGACTGCGTATGGGCGGTGACCTGCCGAAACAGTTTCTGCCGATTGGCGGGAAACCGGTGCTGATGCATACCATTGACCAGTTCCGCAAATATTCCGAGAGCATAAATATCATATTGGTGCTACCTCGCGAACAGCAGGACTTCTGGCGGGAGCTATGCAAAAAGCACCATTTCATCGTGCCGCATACAATCGTCGATGGCGGGAAGACACGTTTCCACTCATCGTTAAACGGTCTGACAGCAATACCAGATAATGCTACGGGTGTGGTGGGAATCCACGATGGTGTACGCCCCTTCGTAAGCACCGACGTAATAGCGAAATGTTACGATACGGCACGCACACATGGTGCCGTGATACCCGTACTACCTGTCACGGACACGTTACGCTTTGTAGGAGGTGACCAAACGACCAACAGCCATAATGTGCTGCGTTCCGACTACCGTATCGTGCAGACTCCACAGGTCTTCGACATACAACTCATCAAACGGGCCTTCCAACAGCCATATAGCGAGACTTTCACCGACGACGCGTCGGTAGTGGAGGCAGCGGGAGCACGTGTCGCAATGGTTGATGGCAACCGTGAGAACATCAAGCTGACTACACCATACGACCTCAAGATTGCGGGTTCAATGATAAAAAGTTAACAAACTAACCATTAACACCTAACACTTAACACCCTAAATGCTGAGTCAAGATATTAAATACCTCAGTGGCGTAGGACCACGACGCAGCGAACTGCTGAAAAAGGAGCTCGGCATAACGACGTATGGCGACCTGCTGGAGTATTTCCCCTATAAATATGTAGACCGCAGTCGGGTGTACAGCATCGATGAACTCTACCACATGACGACGGAGATGCCGTTTGTACAGGTGAAGGCAACGATTCTGAGTTTTGAGGAGTTCGATATGGGGTACCGTAAGAAACGTATCATCGCCCACGCTTCCGACGGACATGGCATAGCCGATATAGTATGGTTCAACGGTACGAAATACATATACAACAACTATCACGTCGGCAAGGAATATATCATCTTCGGACGACCGACGATGTACAACGGACGCATACAGTTCTCACACCCCGACATAGACGAGGCAACGAAGTTAGAACTGTCGGAAATGGGCATGCAGCCGTATTATATGACGACGGAGAAGATGAAGAAGTCAGGCGTCAACTCCAGAGCGATGGAGAAACTGACAAAGACTTTGCTGCAAAAGCTCACTGCACCACTAAAGGAGACACTGCCGCCATTCATCACGCAACGACTGCATCTCATCAGCCGTGACGAGGCAATGCGTCTCATACATTATCCAAAGACTATAGAAGACACGCAGCGCGCACAGGTGCGACTGAAATTCGAGGAGCTGTTTTACGTACAGCTTAATATCCTGCGCTATGCCAGCGACCACCGGCGTAAATACCGCGGGTATATTTTCGAGCATGTCGGAGCACTGTTCAACGGTTTCTATCATAACAACCTGCCATTCGAACTAACAGGTGCCCAGAAACGTGTGATACGCGAGATACGCGAGGATATGCGCTCAGGACGTCAGATGAACCGTCTGCTACAGGGTGACGTAGGCTCCGGGAAGACCCTCGTGGCACTGATGTCAATGCTAATAGCTATAGACAATGGTTTCCAGGCGTGTATCATGGCACCTACGGAGATTCTTGCGGAGCAGCATCTCGCCACAATAAAAGACTTCCTGAAAGGCATGAGCCTGCGAGTGGAACTGCTCACGGGAGTGGTGAAAGGAAAACGTCGCGAGGAGATACTACAGGGACTGGCAAATGGAGAGGTGAACATCCTCGTGGGAACACATGCGGTAATAGAGGATAACGTGCAGTTCCGCCGCCTCGGCTTTGCCGTCATCGATGAGCAGCACCGCTTCGGCGTTGCCCAGAGGGCCAAGCTATGGGAAAAAAGCCAGAACCCGCCACATATCCTGGTAATGACAGCAACACCGATACCACGTACACTTGCAATGACTATCTACGGAGACCTCGACGTAAGCGTCATCGATGAACTGCCGCCAGGACGAAAGCCTGTACAGACAATACATAAATTCGACAACCAGACGGCAAGCCTATATAACGGTATCCGCCAACAGATAAGGCAGGGACGACAGGTATATATCGTATTCCCTCTCATCCAGGAGAGTGAGAAAATGGACCTGCAAAACCTTGAGCAGGGATTTGAGGCACTACGAGGCATATTCCCGGAATTCCGCCTCAGCAAGGTGCACGGCAAAATGAAATCCAAGGAGAAAGAGGTGGAGATGCAGCGTTTCGTCAATGGTGAGACGCAGATTCTCGTGGCAACAACGGTGATAGAGGTAGGTGTGAATGTACCTAATGCCAGTGTGATGGTAATCCTCGATGCCCAGCGCTTCGGACTGTCACAGCTCCATCAGCTGCGAGGACGTGTGGGACGCGGTGCCGACCAGAGCTACTGCATCCTCGTAACGAACCGTAATCTGGCGAAAGAAACGGCGAAGCGCATCGATATAATGTGCCAGACAAATGACGGTTTCCAGATTGCGGAAGCCGACCTGAAGCTACGTGGACCAGGTGACCTGGAGGGTACACAACAGAGCGGTATCGCCTTCGACCTGAAGATTGCCGACATAGCACGCGATGGTCAGATAGTACAGCTGGCACGCGATGAAGCACAGACGATAATAGACAATGACCCTACCTGCATAAAGCCGGAATATGCCCTGCTTTGGAACCGTCTGGCAGAAATTAGGAAAACAAATATTAATTGGGGCGCTATATCTTAATAGACAAACGTTTACGCACACAAAGAATGTTAAAAAGGGCGTAAAAATCTGTTAACCAGGTACCAAAATGCAAAAAAATACGTTACCTTTGCAGCGTCTTTTGGCTTTTTAGAGAATTTTTGTATTATTCAATGAAGAGCTGCAGGGATACGAAAGACCGTTTCCCGACTGGAGGAATTTAGTTTGACTAAAAACAAGATTATGACTTTAAAGAACACAATAAAAGCATTAGCAATTACGGCAATAGCGTTGGTAAGCGTACAGGGTGTATCTGCACAGGATGTACTTGCACGTCAGGCTCCTATTGACCGAAATAACAAAGCAGTAGACTCTATGGCAGTACGCCATATGCGTCACAACGAGGATTTGGAAAACCCATCATCAGACCTCTATGACTATTGGGATAATGTACACGCATACAAGCAGACCCCATTGCCAGATGAGTACAAAATCAATCTTCGCGGCTTCTGCATGCCAACAAAAAGCCGCGTCATAACAAGTAACTACGGACGCCGCTGGGGTCGTAACCATCGTGGTCTCGACATCAAGGTGTATATTGGTGATACAATCTATGCTGCATTCTCTGGTAAGGTACGCGTAGTGAAGTATGACGGCAACGGATACGGTAAATACATTGTTATCCGTCACAACAACGGTCTGGAGACTATCTACGGACACCTGTCACACCAGATAGTACACGAGAACCAGATTGTACGTGCAGGACAGCCTATCGGTCTGGGTGGTAATACTGGTCGTAGCACCGGTTCACACCTCCACTTTGAGACGCGCCTCTGTGGTGTAGCCCTCAATCCGGCACTGATGTTCGACTTCCGCAATCAGGATGTCACCGGTGACTACTACGTTTACCGCAAGAGCACCAACGACATGGAATCAGAGCGTGCGACAGCACTGCGCGGTGTGAAGAACGGTGGTCGCTATACTCCAGAGGAGGTGCGCGGCACAGCTTCACAAGAAAAGAGTGTTGAGGATGCCAAAGAAAACGACAAACCTGTAGCTACACACAATGAGATTCGCTGGCACGTCGTGGCACAGGGCGAGACCCTTGAGTCAGTAGCAAAGAAGTATAATATGAGTGTCGAAAGACTGTGCAGACTGAACAATATCGGTCCATACACTCAGATTAATCGTGGTAACCAACTGAGGTACCAGTAGGAAGCCTCACCCCCTAACCCCCAGACCCATCCCCGACCTCACCCGTGCAGGAGTGGAGAAAGGCGAGGGGGCATGAAAGTTGAGAGTTGAGAGAATAATATAATAGCAAAAGCGAGAACTTAGATAGTTCTCGCTTTTTTTATGATTGCCTTTACAACAAACCAAGCATGTGAGAGGAGGGTGACAAAGAGGCCATAGTGGTCTGTCATTACTCGGAAGCGTTCCTTCAGGGAGGCACGATGATGTATCGTTGTCATTCCGCCCTGTTGAAAATAGGCTATGGTGGCATGCACATTGACAAGTGGAAGGTGTTGCGCAGCCGCCTCCTTCATAATGCGGATGCACCAGTCCACATCAGCCGAATAGCGATACTTTATATTATAAGGTGTAAGCTTGGCGATATCGGTACGCGCATAGAAAGCCTGGTGGCATACAAGCATACCGCGACGGAAAGAGCGCCACGACAGTTTATCCGGCACATTACCCTTGCGGCGACACAGCACGTGATAATCATCATCCACCACATCGGTATCACCATATACGACGGCAGGTAAAGGTCGAGAGTCGAGGGTCGAGGGTTGAGGGTCAGAGGCTTTTATTGTATCGCTGATGAGCTCCAAAGTTGACGACGAGGGAAACACATCACCGGCATTTAGGAAGACGACATAGTCGCCAGTAGCCTGTCGGAGCCCTTTATTCATCGCATCATAGAGGCCACCATCAGGCTCGGAGAATACCTTAACCTTATGGTTGCTCGCACCGATATGATTACCTTCCTGGTAGGCCTTCGCCAATTCAAGGGTATTATCCTTCGAGGCACCATCCATGATGAGGTGTTCCACATACGGATGGGTCTGCTCCGCCACAGAGCGAAACGTCTGTTCGCAAAGTGCCGCAGCATTATATGTTACCGTTATTACAGAGAACGTAATCATAGCTTATAGTGTTTCAAGGCGATAGCCTCATTATAAACTTCCGAATAGCGCACGGCGACAGCATTCTGGGAGTATTCACGATACACCTTTTGTCGTGCTGCTGCAGATAATGCATTATTATCAGCCTCTGTTAACAGCCAATGCAATCCTGCTGCCAAATCTTCCGCATCCTTATACCGAGCCACATAACCCGTGCGATGATGCTCTATCATCTCGGGAATACCGCCAACCTTAAATCCTATGCATGGCACGCCACATGCCATCGCCTCCATAATAGTATTCGGAAGGTTCTCCGACAATGACGGCAGGACAAATAGATCGGCAGCGTTATATACCTGTACGATACGTTTCGTGTCATTTACATAACCCAAGGGATAGGCAGGAAGGGGCAAGTCAGTTGTCACATCCTCCGCATGACCTCCTAAGACCATTACTGCCACACGCTCTCTGATATCGGGATATTGTTCCACAAGCTTTTGGCAGGCATCCGTGAGATAGATCATTCCCTTATTGACATTTGTTGCACGCTGAGAGACGAACAGTATCAGCTGCTTGTCGAGAGGGAGACCAAGCGCCTGACGTGCCTCCGTTTTATCCGTAGGATGATATACCGACGTATCAATAGGATTAGGTATGGCGATGACCTTCTGACCTTGTAACAGCCCACTGCGTTTTGCTTCGCCAGCAAGCCAACGACTGCATGCCACCATTATAATATTGCTACGGTCGAACAACTGCTTTTTCTTTTTCCACACCTTTGCAGAAAGGTCATTTGACGACCCGTTACCCGGCAGGTATTTACAATGATGACAGCCATTCTGGAAATTACGACAGCCTAATGTAAGATGACATATTGCCGTAGCAGGCCATATATCATGCATCGTCCACACCACCGGTTTACCGCTCTGCAGTATCTTACGGATATTACCCAGCGACAGCATCCCCTGGTTTATCCAATGAAGATGAATAACGTCTGCCTCCTTGAATTCGGGCAAAGAAGTGATATCATGACCGGTATTAGCGATATCGAGTTCAAACAAGTGACGACGGGAGAACCTCAAGCGGAAAAAGATACACCAACGTTCCCACAGGAAGCGCCACCGCGAAAGAATGCCGCCATGCAGTCCTACAACCGTCAAGTCGTCGGTCTCCTTGTCGCGCACCAGCATCTTCGCCTTCTCACCATTACGGTTCAGTGCCTCTTTCAAGCGGTTGGCAGCTAAGGCAGCCCCACCCGTACGTTCACTCGTATTAACTATCAGTATACGCATAGTAAAGCAAAGGTACTGTTAAACGTAGAAAAAGCAAAGGAATTGTCGAATAAAAATAATGATATAGTTACAAAAATACCATTGTGTACGTACACACACCATTGATTTATATCAAAAAAGCAGTACTTTTTGAACAAAATGCAGTTAAAAGTATTGCGGGATATCCAACGAGAGTGTACCTTTGCATCATCAAAAAGGTTAATAGATTGTTTAGGTTAGTAGTAATAGATTTAGGTTTTTAGTTATTTTTGTTTAAGGTAGAAAGTTTAACGATTGTTCCAAGGATGACAAAGGTGAACCGTGAGGCTCCCTTTGATTTGAAAAAGGATTTTTAAGTTAAACATAAAACGCCGGAGCTCGTGAAGAGTTCCGGCGCTTTGTTATACTGGGGTTAAATGATTAGCAGATTTTATATTCCCCTCCTGCTCGGGAGGGGTTAGGGGTGGGTATTAAGTAAGCAGACCGCATACGCGGACATGCCCTCCTGTCGGCCTGTGAAGCCGAGACGTTCTGTTGTGGTGGCTTTTATCGATACCTGGTCAGGATCTACACCCATCACCTCTGCAAGACATTGCTGCATGGCAGGGATATGTGGATTGAGTTTCGGACGCTCAGCGCAGACCGTTGCGTCGATGTTACCTACGCAGTAACCTTTCGTAGCAATAAGTTCTATGGTCTTTCTAAGCAAGATTTTAGAGTCGATACCATCCGTTTCTTCAGCCGTATCAGGAAAATGATACCCTATATCGCGCATATTTGCCGCCCCAAGCAGGGCATCGCAAATAGCATGGATAAGCACGTCGGCATCACTGTGACCAAGGAGACCAAGTGTGTGGTCAATCTTAATACCGCCTAACCACAAATCGCGGTTAGG